>NZ_JBCMFH010000022.1:0-74972 GCF_043848115.1 Salmonella sp. 2020_1395
GGACGGTGTCCGCGGCCCCCGGCAGCGGCTGGTGGGTGGTGAGAATGACCATCCCGCCCTGCGCCGTGTGCGCCGCCATCCGCCGGGTGAGGCGCGCCACGCCGTTAACGTCAATGGCGGTGAACGGCTCGTCAAGCACCCACAGAGCGGCGCGGGTCAGCCACAGGCGGGCCAGCGCCACCCGGCGCTGCTGCCCGGCCGAGAGCTGAGCGACCGGCACGTCCTCAAATCCCGCCAGCCCGGCCTGCGCCAGCGCCTCCGGGAGACGCGCGCCGTCGCCGGGGTGGAAGAAGTGCAGGTTCTCCCGCGCCGTCAGGCGGGTTTTTATCCCCGGCTGGTGCCCTATCCACAGCAGACTGCGATGGAAGCTGTCGCGCACGCGGCGCAGGGGTTCGCCCTGCCAGTACACCTCGCCGCCGTCCGGGCGCGCCAGCCCGGTCAGCAGGCGCAGCAGGGTGGTTTTTCCGGCGCCGTTGCCGCCGGTGACCTGCACCCACTCCCCGGCCTCCACGGTGAACGACAGCCCGCGAAACAGCGTCCTCTCGTCCCGCTCGCAGTACAGATCTCTGGCTTCAAGCATTCCCACTCATCAACGTCCTGTCAGAAACCTGGTTTAACATCACGCATATCCGGCAGTTTATGCGCGATCCCTTTGTGGCAATCGATACAGGTCTGTCCATCTTTTACCGCCTGATCGTGCATTTTCGCCGCGACGCCTTTTTGCGCGGTCAGATCCATAAAATCGAAATTGTGGCAGTTACGGCATTCCTGCGAGTTGTTGTCTTTCATGCGCCGCCACTCATTTTGTGCCATTGTCAGGCGATGAGCTTCAAATTTCTGCGGTGTATCTATCAGCCCAAATACCTTCGCGTACAGCTCTTTACTGGCTTTGATCTTACGGATCATCTTCGGCCCCCACTCATGCGGCACATGGCAGTCAGGACAGGTGGCACGAACGCCGCTACGGTTGTTGTAGTGGACGGTTTCCATATACTCCTCATACACCGTGTTGCGCATTTCATGGCAGCTAATACAAAACTCTTCGGTGTTAGCCTTTTCCATTCCGGTATTGAAGCCGCCCCAGAAGATGATGCCGCCGATAAAACCGATTAACAGCAGCGTCCCCAACGCCAGGCGGCTGGGGCTGCGCCACCATCGCCAGACGCGCTTTATCCAGCCAGGTTTACGGTTAGAATTTTCCATAATGACCTCTTATTTCCCGTAACCTTGCGAGGGGGTAAAGGTATTGTCGATAATCGGCGCGGTATCAGACTGCGGTACGTGGCACTGCAGGCAGAAATAACGACGCGGCGCGACGTTGCCCGACACTTTACCGTCGCTGTCCATAAAGTGCGTCGGACTGATACGCGGCGCGCCCGTCGTACGATAACTTTCCACGCCGTGGCATTGCAGACAGCGGTTGGTATTAGTCGTCACCTGGTAGCCCTCGACGCTGTGCGGGATCATCGGCGGCTGGTTGACGTAATTTAGCGGCATACGTTCCTGCTCTTTCGGCATACGAATCGCCCCTTCCTGCGTCCCGGATACTTCCGGCGACTGGCTCAGATCCACTCCGTTTGCCGCCCAAACCGCACCACTTACCACCAGGGCAAGCGTGGCCATCCATTGACACAGCGCTTTCATCAGGTCATGGCTTTTCATTGTTTCGCTCCCGAACTCCATCGCATTTACACTTCATCCTTCGAACTGCCTCTTTGTTGGCTGCGCTCGAAAATCCCAGTCACATCGTTATCTATGCTCCCGGGGATTTCCTCGCTTACCGCCGCGATGCATCCCGAATGATGTTGTGTATCGTTATTGTAAAAACATCCTCAGAACAGACATCCACGCAGCGACCGCAGGTCATGCAGTCGCGGTGAGTGACCTGCGCCGGGCTTTGCTCATCCAGCACCGGCGCACGTAGCACATGCGGTTCCGGGCAAACATGAAAACAATCCATACAGCGATTACATTTCTCACGTTTTTTGGCCGTCACGGTCACTACGCCTTTACTGCCCAGCACGCCATACAGCGCGCCCATCGGGCAAATATGGCCGCACCAACCGTGCTCAACGACTAATAAATCAAATAAAAACAAAGCAATAATCAGCAACGCGCCGCTACTAAATCCCATAATCAGACTACGACCTAACAGCGACACGGGATTAATCCATTCCCACAGCAGCGTGCCGGTCAACGCCGAACCGATTAACACCACCACCAGAAGGACGTACCGTATATGGCGTGGAATCGTCGCAGACTGGTTCAGGTCAAATTTCCTGCGCATCCAGTTAGCCAAATCGGTAACGGGGTTTAGCGGGCAAACCCAACTGCAAAATAGTCGCTTTCCCGCCAGCGCATACAGCACAGCGATAATCACTGCTCCCGTCAGCGCCACGGTAGCGGGAAGATGTCCACTGGCGAGACTTTCCAGGGTAATCAGCGGATCGGTCAACGGGAGGGTATCGAACAGCAAACTACTGCTGTAGTTGCCATGCAAAACCCAAAAGCCCAACCACGGGCCGCTGAGAAACATCCCCAGCACCATAAACTGGCTTATACGGCGTAACACCAGCCAACGATGGCTACGCCACCAGCCTTTTTTCGCCCGCGCTTCTCGCCCGGCGTCGCGTTTACGATTTGCCATCTTTCCCCTCCAGCCAGCCGAAGCGGTAATGGTGTCCTAACTCCCCTTTCGCCAATGACAACGGCAACACTTTTATCGCTGGTTGCTCCAGTACGCAGACTTTTTCGCATTTGCCGCAGCCGGTACAGGCGTCGCTGTGTACGGTGGGCAGAAAGCGCGCATGTTTGCCGGTGCGCATGTTGCGATCCAGTTCCAGCGTGATGGCCTCATCGATTTTCGGGCATTCGCGGTAACAAACGTCGCAGCGCAGCCCCTGAAAGTTGAGGCAGTTTTCCTGATCCAGCAGCACCGCCAGCCCCATGCGCGAGTCATCAATGGAGGCGATATCTTTATTCAGCGCCCCGCTGGGGCAGACTTTGGCGCACGGAATGTCTTCACACATTTCGCAGGGGATGTCGCGAGCGACGAAATAGGGCGTACCTGCCGATAGCCCGGAGGCCAGCGTCGCCAGTTTTAGCGTGTCGTATGGACACGCCTGAACGCACTGCCCGCAGCGCACACAGGCGCTGGCGAAGACATTTTCATTCAGCGCGCCAGGCGGACGCAGCCGCACGCCCGTTGCGCGCGCGGTTTGCTGTTGCAAGCCCAGCGCCACGCCAACCGCCGCCAGCCCGCCCGCAGTGCGCACAACATCACGCAGGAAGCGGCGGCGGCCATTTTGGGGTTTCGCTGTACGGGACATAACGCGTTACACCTTCGCCAGCTTAACGGCGCACTTCTTGAAGTCCGTCTCTTTAGAGAGCGGGTCCGTCGCATCCAGCGTCAGGTTGTTCACTAGCTGAGCGGCATCGAAGAACGGCATATACACCAGTCCCTGCGGCGGACGGTTACGTCCACGCGTTTCGACAATCGAAATCACTTCGCCGCGGCGGGATGACACTTTAACCTTATCCCCACGACGCAGATCGCGCGCTTTCGCATCCAGCGGGTGAATAAAGACCACCGCTTCCGGGAAGGCGCGATGCAATTCAGGCACGCGGCGCGTCATACTGCCGGTATGCCAGTGTTCCAGCACGCGACCGGTGGAAAGCCACAGATCGTACTCGTTGTCCGGCGACTCCGCCGCAGGTTCAAATGGCAGCGCGAAGATCACCGCTTTGCCATCCGGTTTACCGTAGAATTTGTACCCTTCCCCCGCTTTTACATACGGGTCGTTGCCTTCGCTGTAACGCCATTGCGTCTCTTTGCCTTCGACGACCGGCCAGCGCAGACCGCGCGCGTTGTGGTAATCGTCGAACGGCGCCAGATCGTGCCCGTGGCCACGTCCAAACCAGGCGTATTCTTCAAACAGTCCTTTTTGCAGATAGAAGCCCAGCTCACGAGACTCATCGTTTAACTGATCCTCTTTCAGCTCGCTCAGCGGGAATTTGCTGACCGCCGGCGTGGCGAACAGAACGTCATACAGAGTTTTACCGCGCAGCTCCGGCTTCTGGGCCAGCAACGCCTCCGGCCAGACCTCCTCGGTTTTAAAACGACGGGAGAACTGCACCAGTTGCCAGAGGTCGGATTTGGCTTCGCCCGGCGCTTTAATTTGCTGACGCCAGAACTGCGTGCGGCGTTCGGCGTTGCCGTAAGCGCCTTCTTTCTCAACCCACATGGCGGTCGGCAGGATCAGATCCGCAGACAGCGCGCTCACCGTCGGGTAAGGATCGGAGACAATGATAAAGTTACGCGGATCGCGCCAGCCCGGCATCCGATCTTCATTGATGTTCGGCCCGGCCTGCATATTGTTATTACACATTACCCAGTAGACGTTCAGCTTGCCGTCTTTCAACGCGCGATCCTGCGCCACCGCGTGTAAACCCACTTTTGCCGGAATAGTGCCAGCGGGGATCTGCCAGTGTTTTTCGCAGATATCACGGTGTTTTTCGTTCGTCACGACCATGTCTGCGGGCAGACGGTGTGAGAAGGTTCCCACTTCACGCGCCGTACCGCAGGCGGAAGGCTGGCCGGTCAGCGAGAAAGGACCGCAGCCAGGCTGGGAGATTTTTCCGGTCAGCAGATGGAGGTTGTAAACCAGGTTATTCGCCCACACGCCGCGAGTATGCTGGTTAAAACCCATCGTCCAGTAAGAGATCACGCGCTTATTCGGATCGGCGTAGAGCTGCGCCAACTGTTCCAGCTGATCTTTCGGCACGCCGGTCATTTCAGCGGTCTTGTCCAGCGTATATTCCGCCACGAAGGCTTTATACTCGTCGAAGCTCATCGGCTCGGAAGCATCGGAGCCCGGATTCTTCGCCGCTTTTTCCAGCGGGTGCGTCGGGCGTAAGCCGTAGCCGATATCCGTCGCCCCTTTACGCAGGTTCACATGCTTTGTGAAGAAATCCTGATTTACCGCGTTGTTCTGAATAATGTAATTCGCGATATAGTTAAGGATCACCAGATCGCTTTGCGGGGTAAAGACAATACCGTTGTCCGCCAGCTCAAAGCTACGGTGCTGGAAGGTGGAGAGGACAGCGACTTTCACATTCGGGTCGGACAAACGGCGGTTAGTGATGCGCGACCATAAAATCGGGTGCATCTCCGCCATGTTGGAACCCCACAGCACAAACGCATCGGCCTGCTCAATATCGTCGTAGCAGCCCATCGGTTCATCCATGCCAAAGGTGCGCATAAAGCCCACCACCGCCGAGGCCATGCAGTGACGCGCGTTCGGGTCAATGTTGTTAGAGCGGAAACCAGCCTTGAACAGTTTCGCGGCGGCATAGCCTTCCCAGATGGTCCATTGACCCGATCCAAACATGCCGATCGCTTCTGGCCCTTTCTCTTTCAGGGAGGTTTTAAACTTCTCCTCCATCACATCGAAGGCCTGTTCCCAGCTCACCGGCGTAAACTCGCCGTCTTTGTGATAGCTGCCGTCTTTCATGCGCAGCATCGGCTGCGTCAGACGATCTTTACCGTACATGATTTTGGGCAGGAAGTAGCCTTTAATGCAGTTCAGACCACGGTTGACCGGCGCGTCGGGGTCGCCCTGGCAGGCGACCACACGGCCCTGCTGCGTTCCCACCAACACACCGCAACCCGTTCCGCAAAAACGGCACGGCGCTTTATCCCATTTGATGGCTTCCTGCTGCCCGACAACGGCGCGGGCGACGCCCGGCACGCTCAGACCGGCAGCCGCCGCAGCGGCCGCAACGGCGTTAGCTTTCATAAAGCTACGACGACTGAGTTTCATGGTGTTTCCTCACCTTGCTCATCCTGCTGGTGATAAACCAGCGACACCGCCAGTACGCCCTCGACATTGCGTACTGACTCAATTGTTTGCATCAGCGTTTCACTCTGGTCTGCTTCCGCCACCACGATCAGTTGCCCGCTTTCAACGTCGCTTAACGCGACTTCGCAACCCGGCAACGTGTTCAACTGTGTGCCAATGGCGGCGATGTTCTGACTTTTGGCCTGCACGACCAGGCTACAGACCTGCCAGTTAGTGCGCATGGTGGTTCTCCGCTTTGATGGCTGACACGGGACAGATAGCCACACACGCCCCGCATCCGTTACAGGCCTGCGAGTCAAGCTGCGGCTGGTAAATGCCGGATAGCGTGGGACGAAAGGTGATGGCCATAGGTTCACAACTGTCCTGGCAACGATGGCATTCAACCGACTGCCTGGCGAGGCAGTTTTCCGTGAGTGTAAAAATCAGATCCCAGGCCCTGGTGTGGCGCGGAAGAAAGAGAGATTCGGGACAGGCCTGCGCACAGGCATAACAAAAGCTGCACTCGCCCCGTTTGAAATCTACGCTCGGATATCCCCCCGCCCCTCGCTGCAGGATGTCGGCCTCACACGCCTGGATGCAGGCGTCGCAACGCAGACAATGTGCGAGAAAATAGGTTGTTTCTCTGGCCCACGGCGGAAGAATCCCATTGCTGGCGTTGCGCCAACTGCCGGTCAACATGCTTCGACGGGATAAATCAACCATGATATCGCCCTTCCATAACGACACGCTTCCATAGGGAGTGAATACCAATAAAAACCGTACAATTTATGAGTAGTTGTTTTTGTAAATAAGATATTTCAGGATGTGTAAGAGATGCATACCCCGATAGAGGTAAATGCTGTTGCCGGATCAAAAGAGTGCCGGGTAAAGACCCGTAAACGTGCTTTTTCTCACATTTCAATGAGTTATATAGATGCTTATATAACGAAAATCACTAATAGTTGATAATTTCATTTACATTATCAATATCGGAATATTCCACTATATAAAAAGACGCTATTTTATTAATAATCTTGAAAATATGAGTAAATACAGATTAATAGATAATATGAATGTGTTAATCTGTTGCCCGTGCATACCGAAAACAGCAGAAAGGAAATACTGTGAACAATCAAATGAAGATGTTTGTCCCTGCCGTCGTCTTCGCCGCCCTCGCCAGCGCCTCTGCCTGGGCTAACAATGGCGATACCGCCCAGCCGCTGGAAAAAATCGCCCCCTATCCGCAGGCGGAAAAAGGAATGAAGCGGCAAGTGATAACCCTTACCCCTCAGCAGGATGAATCTACCCTCAAAGTGGAACTGTTGATTGGCCAAACGCTGAATGTGGATTGTAACCAGCATCGCCTCGGCGGCACGCTGGAAACAAAAACGCTGGAAGGCTGGGGCTATGACTATTATGTCTTTGATAACGTCACCTCTCCGGTATCAACCATGATGGCCTGCCCTGACGGTAAGAAAGAGCAAAAATTCGTCACCGCCTGGCTGGGTGAAGACGGGATGCTGCGCTACAACAGCAAGCTGCCGATCGTGGTGTATACCCCGGCGAATGTGGACGTGAAATACCGCATCTGGAAAGCGGACGCTAACGTACAGAACGCCGTCACGCGATAATGTTACGCTGCCCGGTCACACTTACCGGGCATCTGAACATGTCGACTCACGCAGCGCTCCGGAGTTCTTTTTAAAACACGTCTGGAAACCCGCTCGCCCGCCGCAAGAAATAACCCGATGCCTGGTGGCGACGCGTGGCATCTTATCAGGCCTACCCGCGTGCGGACGTAGGGCTGCCATCAGGCGGTTCATCCGGCGCCATAGTCCATTACGCAGTACGCGCAACCGCATCACGCGAGGCGGCATCACGTTCGTCGCCGGTGAGTTCGGTTAGCTGTCCGTTACGCATTTCAAGCAGACGATCGGCGTGAATAAAATAGTGATCATCATGGCTGATGGCGAAAATGGTTTTGCCCATTTCCTGCATTAACGGCAACAGTACCTGATAAAACTCCCGGCGGAAATGCGGGTCCTGATCGGCGGCCCACTCATCCAGCAAAATAATATCGCGCTCTTCCGCCAGCGCCAGCAGCAGCGCAATGCGCTTTTTTTGCCCTTTCGACAGTTTAAGATTCAAAATGCGCCCGTCGTTTAGCTCCAGCTTGTGCGTCATTTTCAGGTGCTCAAGCCACTTTTCGACCAGAGCGGGATTGGCGGGTTTCCCCTGCGGCCCCAGCAGGCGGTCGAATAACCACACATCGGTGAACACCGCAGAAAACAGTTTGCGATAATCTTCCGGCTGTCCGGCGGCAATAGGTTGACCATCAAGTAAAATCGTTCCCGATTGCGGCTGGTATAAACCGGTCAATAACATAGCCAGCGTCGATTTCCCGCTACCGTTGCCGCCAATTAAAAACAGCAGTTCGCCGCGGTGAATCGTCAGGTTGATGGGCCCCACGGAAAACGCGTTATCCTGATAGTGGAAAACCACGTTGCGCAGCTCCAGCGTCTTCCAGTCGGGAAAGGCTTTCGGCTGCGGAAAATCAGGCTTATACGGGGCTAGCGCGAATTTATTCAGTTTATTAAACGCCACCTGGGCGGTCAGTAGCGTTGGCAACGCCCCCACCGCAGACAGCAGCGGCGTGCGCAGGAACAGCAACGTCAGTGAATAGGTCGCCGCGACGTTGGTATCCGCCCAGCCGAGACTATTCGCCATCCAGAAGACCAGGCCTATCGCTCCCAGCATCATGATATTCGACCAGTTGACGGCGCTCAGATGAAAAGTATCGGCACGGATAATGTGATGACGATACTCTTTGGCGTCCGGGATATAGCATTGCTGAAAAATCTGCTCCGCACGCTCGCGGTTTAGCGTCAGCTCTTTGCGTCCTTCCAGCACCGTCTGATAGTCGTTGTACAGCTTATCTTCGGTCTCGCGCAGGGTCGCCATATGCTGGTAAACCCGCGCCACCAGCACAAATCCGCCCCAGATAGTGACCGCCATCCAGATAGCCGTAACCAGCAGCATTTTTGTCGATAGCATCGCCAGATACGCCGCCGAGCCGACGGTGAGGATAATGCCCTGCACCAGCTCAGGCAGACGCACAAAGGCGATAGTAATATTGCGAATATCGCTGGTCAGACCGGCCAGTAAAGAGGCGCTGCCCAGTTGCTCAATGCGTTCAACGTGCGTATCCAGAATGCGCTTGATAAATTCGCTGCGCAGGCGGTAAACGAAATGGTGTCCCAGAGTGGTGAGCGCCAGTTGGGAACCTAATGTGACGACCATTAGCAACAGGAGCAGGCCGAGAAATTCCGGCAGCACCATGACGTTGGTGTCCACCGTTTCAATCAGGCGCTGATTGATAAACGCGATCAGGCCAATCCCCAGCGCCGCGCTGGCGAGGCTCAGCGCCATCACGCTAATAAATGGCCAGCGGTACTGCCGCCAGACAAGAATAAGAAGTTCCATGCTTACAACCCGGACCGATAATAACAGCCCGCAGTTTAACTAACTCCACCTGCACAGCAATAATAATTCTTATTTTTATTCTTTTTCAGCCGCCTGACGGAAGGTGAGATTGTAACGAAATTCACCGGTCATGGGATGAAAGCCCGCTTTAAGCGGCTGGATACCATGATAAAACAAACGGGACTCGCCGCCCCAGACCACGATATCGCCATGCTCCAGTAAGATCCGCTGGAGCGGATCGCTGCGACGCAGGCCGCCAAACTGAAAAACCGCCGGCACCCCCAACGAAACTGAGACGATAGGCGCGCGCAGATCCGGCTCGTCTTTATCCTGATGCAGCGACAGTTTAGCGCCGGGCGCGTAGCGATTGATCAGGCAGGCGTCCGGTTGGAAGCTCGCATACCCTGCCGCGATTGCCGCCTGACGACATACGCTGGCAAACGATAACGGCAGCGCAGGCCAGGGTTTATCGGTCAACGGATCGCGCACGGCATAACAATAACCGTGACGATCGGTAGTCCACCCTAACGCGCCGCAGTTGGTCATCGCCACCGACATGGTGTAGCCGCCCGGCGTCACCATCTGACGAAACGGAGACTGACTGGCGACAAACCCGATATCGTCTAATAGCGACTGCGCCGTGCGAAACGCAAAGCGGCGCAACACCACCGCGCCAGGCGCCAGGGGCTCTTGCCAGGGCGCTTCATCAGCAAATAGATCCAGCATTGCTACTCCTCTTTTTGCGCTTCTCGCTTTAATAGCTGCACTTTTCGACGCACGCCCCAACGATAACCGGAGAGCGCGCCATCGCGACGCACGACCCGATGACACGGGATCACCATCGCCAGTTTATTCGCGCCGCACGCGCTGGCGACCGCGCGTACCGCCGTGGGTTTGCCGATAGTCGCGGCAAGCTGTTGATAGCTTACGGTTTCGCCGCAGGGAATTGCGCATAACGCCTGCCAGACCTGCTGTTGAAACGCGGTTCCCTGGATATCCAGCGGCAACGAGAGCAGCACATCGCGTGTGTTGATAGCCGCGACAACCTGCCGCACCCGTTGCTGAAAAAGCGCGTCAGCAGGTTCGTGGCGGGCCGCCGGGAACAGGGTGTGTAATTCAGCCAGTAGCGCGTCGTCGCTATCACCGGGGAGAATCGCGCAAATCCCCCGCTCGCTCTCCGCCACCAGGCACCGTCCGTAAACCCAGTCCGTCAGCGCATAGCGAACGGAGACATTATCGCCGCCTTTGCGAAACTGTTTTGCCGTCATGCCCAGCGTCTGGTCGGCATGTCGGTAGTAGCTACTGCTATCCGGGAAGCCAGCGCGGTAAATAGCCGCCGTGATCGGCTCTCCTTTCGCCAAAGCCTCACGCAGCCGCCGGGCGCGCCACGCCTGCTGCCACCCTTTCGGCGTCATTCCGGTGCTCGCTTTAAACAGACGGTGCAGATGAAACGGGCTCATCGCCACCGCCTGCGCCAGAGACGCCAGCGTTACCGGCGTCTCCTGCTCAAGTAAACGGCAGGCGCAGGCAATCTTATCCAACCGCCGTTGCTGCGCGCGCGCATTATCCGGCTGACAGCGCTTGCAGGGGCGAAAACCGGCGTCCAGCGCCTGCTGCGCGTTGGCAAAAAAGCGAACATTTTTACGTAACGCCCGCTTCGAGCGACAAGAAGGACGGCAAAAAACGCCGGTGGTTCGCACCGCAAAAACGAAACGCCCATCCGCGCTGGCATCGCGCGCCTGCACCCGCAGCCAGCATTCATCATCGGTAAGTAACGCTTTTTTCATCATAGACTCCTTCATTAAGCATAGTGCTTGCTTACATGCAGTGTGTCCGTAAATCCGCCCACAAAAACCCGTAATCTTGCGTTTTAATTCTTATCGCTCACCAGGAACGTTTTGAACTGCGGCGACATCCAGGTTTTAAAGCCTTCACCTTCTTTCATGATCATAAAGACCGCCAGCCCTTCCCGCCGCACGACCTCTTGCGCCTTTTGCGTACCAAGCACCATCAGGCCGGTGTCCCAGCCGTCCGCTTCCAGCGCCGTTGGCGCGATAACCGTAACCGATACCAGGTTGTGTTCAATGGGGCGCCCCGTTTGCGGATCGATAACGTGCGAGATACGCTTGCCATCCAGCTCATAATAGTTACGGTAGCTGCCGGAGGTGCTGATGCCATGCCCGTTGATATCCACAATCGCCTGCACCGCGTTTTCCCGGTCGGTCGGCTTCTGAATCGCGACGCGCCACGGCAGCCCCTGCGCATTCATCCCGCGACTGCTTAATGCGCCGCCCACCGAGACCAGATAACGCGCAATGCCCTCCTGCTCCATCAGACGCGCCAGGTGATCCGCCGCATAGCCCTCCCCGACCGTGGAGAGATCAACATAAAGATCCGGCAGATCTTTTTGCAAAAACTGATGTCCAGCCCTGTCGATAACCTGCAAATGTTGCAGGCCTGTTTTCGCTTTTGCCGCATCGATTTGTGCTGGTGTTGGGATATGCAGCGGCTGCCGATCCGGTCCAAACCCCCACAGATTGACCAGCGGGCCCACGGTGATATCCATCGCGCCATCCGTCTTCGCGCCAATACGTAGCGCCGAGGTCACGATATCCGCCATGGCTTCGCTGACCGGCCAGGGCGCAAGGCTGCGTGAATGGTTAAAACGCATCAGCGCGGAGTCATTTTTATAGGTAGAAAGCAACCAATCATCAGCATCAAGCTGAGTCTGGATTTTAGTCTGTAACTCTGCGGCGCGTTTCGCATCGATACCAACCACGCTCACTCGCCAGAGGGTCCCCATCGTTTTACCTTCCAGCACCTGAGCGGCAGGTGACGCTGTTGTCGTTTCGGGAGCCTCATCGCAGCCCATAAGTAAAAAAGCCGCCGCCAGACACACGGCCCGGCAAAAAGTCATTTTCATCGCTGTTTATCCTCATTCGAATGGACGCAAGCGTATATCAAAACGTCGTATTTGTACGCCGGAATAAGGCATGAAAAAAGGGCCCGCAGGCCCTTTAGCAACATCTTTTGCTGATTAGAACTGGTAAACCAGACCCAGCGCTACGATGTCGTCGGTGTTGATGCCCGCATCGCGAGTAAAGTCGTTTTTATCCAGCAGGTTGATTTTGTAATCAACATAGGTGGACATGTTTTTGTTGAAGTAGTAAGTCGCGCCGACATCAACATATTTTACGATGTCCTGGTCGCCATAGCTGGCGCCGTAGCCGTTGCTGATGTCCTTACCTTTAGACTGCAGGTAAGCCACAGACGGACGCAGACCAAAGTCGAACTGGTACTGAGCAACCACTTCAAAGTTCTGCGCTTTGTTGGCAAAACCGTAAGAGGTGGACTTATTGTTGCCGTTAGAGGTACCAAAACGGGTTGCGTTATAGGTCTGAGAATACTGCGCTGCCAGATAGATGTTGTTCGCATCGTATTTCAGGCCGCCGGTGTAGACCGTAGCGCGATCGCCGTTACCATACAGGTGTTCGTCAGCGGTGTTGTTCTGATCGGCAGTACGTTTAGACGTGGTGATAGCGCCACCGACAGAGAAGCCTTCGCCGATTGCATAAGTCAGCGATCCGCCGTAACCGTCACCGTTCTGGTTCAGCAGGCTGCGACCGTTGGTGTTTTCACCGCTCACGCTGCCGTTTTTGCCCTGATACTGCAACGCGAAGTCCAGGCCATCCACCAGGCCGAAGAAGTCGGTGTTACGGTAAGTGGCATAGCCGTTACCACGCTGCTGCATAAAGTTGTCAGCGCCGTAGGTGTCGCCGCCGAACTCCGGCAGAACATCGGTCCAGGAGGTCACATCATAGGTTACGCCGTAGTTACGACCATAATCGAAGGAACCTGCGTCAGCGAATTTCAGACCCGCAAACGCCACACGCGTCCAGGAGTCGTTGCTGCCTTCAGTCTGGTTGCCCTGAATCTGATATTCCCACTGGCCATAACCGGTCAGCTGATCGTTAACCTGCGTTTCGCCTTTGAAGCCGATACGCATGTAGGTCTGGTCGCCGTCGCTGCCTTTGTCGTCAGAGAAGTAGTGCAGGCCATCAACTTTACCAAACAGGTCTAATTTGTTGCCGTCTTTATTATAAATTTCAGCCGCATTCGCTGCGCCCGCCACCAGCAGAGCTGGTACCAGGAGGGACAGTACTTTAACTTTCATGTTATTAACCCTCTGTTATATGCCTTTATTGCTTTTTTATGCCACTGCTTACTGGTTAACCCTCATTAACCAGTCGGCAAGTCCATTCTCCGCAAAAATACAGAATAATCCAACACGAATATGATACTAAAACTTTTAAGATGTTACAGTTATCTACATAGATGTTTCAAAATATGAATTTTACGGAACTTTTTTAAAGCAAAAATCAAGTAAAAATAAGCACAAATAGACAAAATATATTCACGAGACTTTTAAAATCAATGGGTTAAATTGATGAAATTCATAGCACTGAATGATAAAACAGAATCTTCATTCGCAACTAAAATAGTGACCGCTATCATCATTAACTTTATTTATTACCGTCATTCACTTCTGAATGTCTGTTTACCCCTATTTCAACCGGATGCTTCGCATTCGGTTTTTTTTAGCCTTTTTCAGACACACCCGGCTGATTTATGCTACCTGCCTAAAACTATCACGGTTATTCACTACACTCCCCTGCTCGACCGTTCGTAAGACATTAGCAAATAATTTCTTGATATTTAGTGCTAAACATTTATAAGTAGTCTTTATATTTGTACCGTTCTGCGAAGGTTGTACGCTTTTCCCGTCCCGCCGACGGAGCGCGTGTTAAGTTGCCCGGCATGACGTAAGAGTCTGGAAATTCATTCATTACCCTTTATACTGCCCTTCACCTTCAGCGTTGCTTTTACAGGTCGTAAACATAAATGAGTCAGTCTGACACAACGGTCTCTACCCGATTCTCCCTTCTACCGGGAAGCATTACCCGTTTCTTCTTATTGCTGATCATTGTGCTGCTGGTAACGATGGGCGTTATGGTACAGAGCGCCGTCAACGCCTGGTTGAAAGACAAAAGCTATCAAATTGTCGATATCACCCACGCTATTCATAAACGCGTGGATACCTGGCGGTATGTTACCTGGCAAATTTATGACAACATCGCCGCGACCACTACGCCATCGACAGGTGAAGGACTTCAGGAAACGCGTCTGAAGCAGGATGTGTATTATCTTGAAAAGCCGCGACGTAAAACTGAAGCGCTGATTTTCGGTTCCCATGACAGCGCCACGCTGGAAATGACGCAGCGTATGTCAACTTATCTGGATACGCTGTGGGGCGCGGAAAACGTGCCGTGGTCAATGTATTACCTCAACGGACAGGATAACAGCCTGATTCTTATCTCTACTCTACCGTTGAAAGATCTCTCTTCCGGCTTTAAAGAGTCCACTATTGGCAATATCGTCGATTCCCGCCGGGCAGAGATGTTGCAGCAGGCGAATGCGCTGGATGAGCGCGAAAGTTTCTCCTCATTGCGAAAACTGGCCTGGCAAAACGGTCACTATTTTACGCTGCGCACGACCTTCAATCAGCCAGGACATCTGGCAACCGTGGTGGCGTTTGATCTGCCCATTAATGATTTAATCCCGCCGGGAATGCCGCTGGACAGTTTTCGGATAGAGCCTGACGCAACCCAGGCGACGGGGCGAAGCAGTGAAAAGGAAGCGCCTGATAGCGTCACGATTAGCTTTAACGGTTCAAAAATTGAGATCTCCTCAGCGCTTAACTCTACCGGAATGCGCCTGATCTGGCAGGTACCTTTCGGTACGCTTTTGCTTGATACGTTGCAAAATATTTTGCTGCCTTTACTGCTGAACATCGGGCTGCTGGCGTTGGCGTTATTTGGCTACGCCACGTTCCGTCATCAGCCGGGACGGTCGACGGAATCGACATCCGGCAACGCGGCGAATAATGAGCTTCGCGTCTTACGCGCCATTAATGAAGAGATCGTTTCTCTGCTGCCGCTGGGTCTGCTGGTCTACGATCAGGAAGGCAACCGCACCGTGATCAGCAATAAAATCGCCGATCATCTGTTGCCGCATCTTAACCTGCAAAATATTACCAGCATGGCGGAACAGCATCAGGGCGTGATTCAGGCGACAATTAATAACGAACTGTATGAGATCCGTCTGTTTCGCAGCCAGATCGCTCCCCGCACGCAGATCTTTATTATTCGCGATCAGGACCGGGAAGTGCTGGTGAATAAGAAGCTTAAACAGGCGCAGCGTTTGTATGAGAAGAATCAGCAGGGCCGCGCCGCCTTTATGCAAAATATCAGCAACACGCTTAAAGAGCCCGTACGCCAACTGGCGGTTAACGCCGCGGCAGTCACCACGCCGGAAAGCCTGAAACTGGCGGATCAGGCGGATGTATTGGTACGTATGATCGATGAAATCCAACTGGCGAATATGCTGGAAAATGACGCATGGAAGAGCGAAGCAACGCTGTTCTCCCTGCAGGATCTTATTGACGAAGTCGTGCCGGAAGTGCTGCCCGCCATTAAGCGTAAAGGGCTGCAACTGCTGATTAATAACCATCTTAGCGGCAACGATGAACGCTGGGGCGATCGCGACGCCCTGCGCCGGATTTTGCTGCTGTTGATTCAGTATGCCGTCACGACGACTGCTATGGGTAAAATTACGCTTGAAGTCGAGCAGGATGAATCTATCGCGGAGCGTCTGACTTTCCGTATTCTGGATACGGGCGAAGGTGTAACGTTAAACGAGATTGATAATCTGCATTTCCCGTATATGAATGAAACGCAGGGCGATCGTTACGGCAAAGCGAATCCGCTCACCTTCTGGCTGTGCAATCAACTGGCGCGCAAACTGGGCGGTCATCTCAACATTAAAGCGCGAGAAACGCTGGGCACGCGCTATACCGTTCATGTCAAAATGCTTCCTCACGATCAGCATACTCAGGTCGAAGAGCGCCTGCTGGACGACGTGAGCGTGATGGTCGATGTGACGTCCAACGAGGTTCGCGCGATTGTGCTGCGTCAGTTAGAAAACTGGGGCGCCACCTGCATCACGCCGGATGAAAGGCAGATAAGTCAAGAATATGATCTCTTTTTAACGGATAATCCGTCTAATCTTACTGCCTCGGGCTTGCTTTTAAGCGATGATGAGTCAGGCGTGCGGAAAATTGGCCCGGGTCAGTTGCGCGTCAACTTTAATATGAGCAATGCTATGCAGGAAGCTGTACTACAACTTATCGAAGAGCAGCTGGCGCAGGAAGAGATTCCCGCCTCCCCGCTCGGCGGAGATGAAAATGCCGAGCTTCATGCCAGCGGCTATTATGCGCTATTTGTAGACACAGTACCGGATGATGTTAAGAGGTTGTATACTGAGGCGGCAACCAGCGATTTCGCTGCGCTGGCCCAAACGGCCCACCGCCTGAAAGGGGTGTTTGCCATGCTTAATCTGGTACCCGGCAAGCAGTTATGTGAAACGCTGGAACATCTGATTCGTGAGAAAGATGCTCCAGGTATAGAAAAATATATCAGCGACATTGACGCCTACGTCAAAAGCTTGCTGTAGCAAGGTAGCCCAATACATGAACAATATGAACGTAATTATTGCCGATGACCACCCGATTGTACTGTTCGGTATTCGCAAATCACTTGAACAAATCGAGTGGGTGAATGTTGTCGGCGAATTTGAAGATTCCACAGCATTGATCAACAACCTGCCGAAATTAGATGCGCATGTGTTGATCACTGACCTCTCCATGCCGGGAGATAAATACGGCGATGGGATCACCTTGATCAAGTACATCAAGCGTCATTTTCCGAGCCTGTCTATTATCGTTCTGACCATGAACAACAATCCGGCGATCCTGAGCGCCGTGTTGGATCTTGATATTGAAGGGATCGTACTCAAGCAGGGTGCGCCAACCGATCTGCCTAAGGCGCTGGCCGCGCTGCAAAAAGGCAAAAAATTCACCCCAGAAAGCGTTTCTCGTCTGCTGGAGAAAATCAGCGCAGGCGGTTACGGCGATAAGCGCCTGTCGCCAAAAGAGAGCGAAGTATTACGCCTGTTCGCCGAGGGTTTCCTGGTCACCGAAATCGCCAAGAAGCTCAACCGCAGCATTAAGACCATCAGCAGCCAGAAGAAATCGGCGATGATGAAACTGGGCGTAGAGAATGATATCGCGCTGCTCAACTATCTCTCTTCCGTCACCCTGAGTCCGACAGACAAAGAATAAATCGCTTTACGTTACCCAGCCTGATGGCGCTACGCTTATCAGGCCTACCAGTCGACTCATCTTTTGCAGGCCGGACAGGCGACGCCGCCATCCGGCATTTTTTATGCCCGCGTTTTACGTACCCGCTCGGCATACACCGCCAGCGTCTGTTTCAACACATCCAGCGTCACAGGCTTCGACAAACAGCTGTCCATACCGGACTCCAGGCAACGTTGTTTCTCTTCCGCCAGCGCGTTCGCCGTCACGCCGACGACCGGCAGCGTCAGCCCAAGCTGACGGATACGCTGCGTCAGGCGATAGCCGTCCATGTTCGGCATGTTCACATCGCTCAGAACAATATCGATAGCATTTTTACTCAGCACATTCAGAGCGTCCACGCCATCATTGGCTGTCTTACACTGATACCCCAGCGATCCCAATTGATCGGCCAGCAAGCGGCGATTGATAGGATGATCGTCAACGACCAGAATCATCATATCGTCATTTGAATCTGCGGTTTTATCCGTCGTCGGCAATGCGCTGGAAAGCGCTTCACTATCCAGCTCAATACTATAAATACGCGCCAACAGTGCGGGCAACTCATGCACCGACGCCACACTATGCACCCACTCGCCAGGCGCTCTTTCCAATGGAATCCCGATATGACGGCGGCAAAAGACGACCGCCGCCCTCCCCTGCCAGGTATGCTCCAGCGCGTCATCGACAATCAAAATATCGTCTGCGGCGGGTTCTTGCCCTTCATAACGCTGCGTATGAACGCCGCTACGCGCCAGACTGGTCTCAATAAACTGGCACAAAGAAGTATTGCGCACCGCCAGCCAACAGCAGGTTCCGGCGAGTCCTTCCACGCTCTTTTTCACAGGGTATTGCGCGCCATAAAGCGGGATGCGCAGCGTAAACTGGCTTCCCATGCCCGGCTCCGAATCGACGGAAATATCGCCGTCCATCATGCTGATCAATTTTTCGCAAATCGCCAGCCCCAGACCGGTCCCCTGAAAGTTACGCTGTACGCCGGTTCCCACCTGGAAGAAGGGATCGAACAGGCGAACCACCTCTTTTGCCGGAATACCAACGCCGGTATCCCGCACGCGAATGCTGAGATAATCCCCATCACAGCGCACATGCAGCACGATGCAGCCAATATCGGTAAACTTAATGGCGTTGCTCAACAGGTTTGAAATGACCTGCTGTAAACGCATCGGGTCGCCGTTCAGCGATACCGGCACGTCAGGCTCAATAAAACAATACAGGCCGAGCTGCTTACGCACCACCAGCGGCAGATAATTGGCGGTGATATGGTTCATCACCTCTCGCGGTGAAAATTCGCGCGGCTCAATCTTTAGCTGTTCCGACTCAATTTTCGAGAAGTCGAGAATGTCGCTGATAATTTTCAGCAACAGGCTGGAGGAGTTATTCATCGCCGTGACCAGCCGATCCACGCCTTTTGGCAACTCTTTGGTTTGCAGCAGATCGAGATTGCCGATGATACCGTACAGCGGTGTGCGCAATTCATGGCTGACCGTCGCAAGGAACATGGATTTAGACTGGCTTGCCTGCTCCGCCGCCTGCGCCATCTCCTGCAGCGACTCTTCCATTTTGACGCGCGTACTCACATCTACCAACACGCAAATCGCGACGTTTTCATTGCGATAGCGGGAATGGACGAAGCTAATTTGCAAATTGGTATTATTGCTGGTCAATACATCAACGAAGTTAACCTGCTGGCCGCAAATAATTTGCGTCAGGCGCTGTCTGTCTTCATGCGTGAGCATGTTCAGGTAGGTGTGCGCCAGTTCGTTACTCAGAATATTGACACCATCGATAGTGCGCAGAATACAGATCCCCACCGGCGCGGAGGCGACGATTTTACGGTTGAACTGTTCATGTTCTTCCAGGCGCTGAGCATCGCTCTCCGCCGGAATGAAAATTCGCCGCTCATACATCCGCGCAAGCGTAAACAGCCCTGCGCCCACCAGCACGTTCAGCAGGATAGCGTTCAGGATAAGAATACGAATACGCTCCAGGACTAAATCTACAGGCACAGAATAGACAATACTGAGCGAGGATGGCGGCAGGCTTTTTTTGAGTACCAGTTCGCGAAAACCTGGCGTATAACCAAACCAGGAACGCTCCTGCATCCAGCGCGGCTCCGCTTTAATAATGCCGTCAGGACCGGTCAACGAAATCAGCGAATGGCCGTTCTCATCAATAATAGTGACGCCCATCGGCAAACTGCCGGGCGTGAAAAAATTTTCCATGCGGATGGACTGCTCGACGCCCAGCAGCGCCTGCAGACGGTTGGCCAGATACACCGGCGTCAGCGCATAAAAGTAGCCCACGCCCTGACGCGCGCCCTGGCTTATCCAGAAAAGGTTATTCCCACTTTCTTCCTGCGGCGCGTTGCGGTATTTCATAATCCGCTCATGTAACGCTTTTAACGCATCATCGCGCTCCACGGGCATTTCACGCAGGCCGAAATTCGCCATACAGAGGTTATCGCTGCCAATCAGGAAAACGCGGTTAAGATCATACGCCGCTGAAAAGTTGTCGCGCCAGTAACGCATAAACCAGGCCAGCGACTCCAGCGATCCACGCCAGGCGGAGCCCATCGCCGCACAGTCTGAGTCGGCAAATAGCGGTTCAAAGTCCGGCACCACCATTTTGTCATCACGCGCACGCGACGACATGACGCCGTTTTCCGCCGTTAAACGGTTCTCGGCGATATATTTGAGCTCTTTCATCACATCCGACGTGCGCTGGATAAAACGCTGCGCCTGATCGGAGCTAAGGTTGAACTCCTGACGAATTTCAGATTCCCGCTGGTGCAGGGCATTGACGATGTAAAACACCGAAACAAAGGCGATTAAGAGCCAAATGAGTAACGCTAACGCTCTGAATAAGTAGCGCGAGACTTTCAGCGTAGTTCGAAAGGAAGCAAGGTATTTCAAAGGGGCGAAGCTCCGCCTCAGGATGTAAATAGAGTGTGACTAAGGTAGCGGTAAATGACGTAGCCCGCAACGGCAAAGAAAAAGGGCCGGATATCCGGCCCTCGCACAGCAATAACATTACTCGTCAGCGTCATCCGCAACGTCGTCATCGCTTTCCGCTTCCGGGGCGATATCCTCATCCCCTTCCGCCACGCTGCCGTCGATAGCGTCGAGTTCTTCGTCATCTACCGGTTCAGCAACGCGTTGCAGACCCACCACGTTTTCATCTTCCGCCGTGCGGATAAGGATAACGCCCTGGGTATTACGTCCCACTACGCTGATCTCGGACACACGGGTACGCACCAGAGTACCGGCATCCGTGATCATCATGATCTGGTCGCAATCGTCTACCTGTACCGCACCGACAACGGAACCGTTGCGCTCGGTCACTTTGATAGAGATAACGCCCTGCGTCGCACGAGACTTGGTCGGGTACTCGTCCGCTGCGGTACGCTTCCCGTAGCCGTTTTGCGTTACGGTCAGAATAGCGCCTTCGCCGCGTGGGATGATCAGAGAGACGACTTTATCGTCTCCCGCCAGCTTAATACCGCGCACACCGGTCGCGGTACGCCCCATCGCACGGACGGCGTCTTCTTTGAAGCGCACCACTTTACCCGCGGCCGAGAACAGCATGACTTCGTCAGAACCAGAAGTCAGGTCAACGCCAATCAGCTCGTCGCCGTCGTTGAGGTTTACCGCGATAATACCGGCGGAACGCGGACGGCTGAATTCGGTCAGCGCCGTTTTCTTCACGGTACCGCTGGCGGTCGCCATAAAGACGTTGACGCCTTCTTCGTACTCACGAACCGGCAGAATCGCGGTGATACGTTCGTTGGCTTCCAGCGGCAGTAGATTGACGATCGGACGACCGCGCGCGCCACGACTGGCTTCCGGCAACTGATAGACCTTCATCCAGTACAGACGGCCCCGGCTGGAGAAGCAGAGGATGGTGTCATGGGTGTTGGCCACCAGCAGGCGGTCGATAAAGTCTTCTTCTTTAATACGCGCGGCAGATTTACCTTTCCCACCACGACGTTGCGCTTCGTAATCCGTCAGCGGTTGATACTTGACGTAACCCTGGTGAGACAGCGTCACGACAACATCTTCCTGGCTAATCAGATCTTCGATATTAATATCGGCGCTGTTGGCGGTGATTTCGGTACGACGCTCATCGCCGAACTGATCGCGAATTAACTCCATCTCTTCACGGATCACTTCCATCAGGCGATCGGCGCTGCCCAGAATGTGCAGCAGTTCAGCAATCTGCTCCAGCAACTCTTTGTATTCGTCGAGCAGTTTTTCATGCTCCAGGCCGGTCAGTTTCTGCAAACGCAGATCCAGAATCGCCTGCGCCTGCTGCTCAGTCAGGTAGTACTGACCGTCACGCACGCCAAATTCTGGCTCCAGCCATTCCGGGCGCGCGGCGTCATCACCGGCGCGCTCCAGCATCGCAGCAACGTTGCCCAGATCCCACGGACGCGAAATCAGCGCCGCTTTTGCTTCTGCCGGCGTTGGCGCGCGGCGAATCAGTTCGATAATCGGGTCGATGTTGGCCAGCGCAATCGCCAGAGCTTCAAGGATATGCGCGCGGTCACGGGCTTTACGCAGTTCAAAAATAGTCCGACGCGTCACCACTTCACGGCGGTGGCGCACGAACGCTGAAATGATATCTTTCAGGTTCATGATCTTCGGCTGGCCGTGATGCAGCGCCACCATGTTAATACCGAAGGAAACCTGTAGCTGGGTCTGGGAGTAGAGATTATTAAGCACCACCTCGCCCACCGCATCGCGTTTTACTTCAATCACGATGCGCATCCCGTCTTTGTCGGATTCGTCACGCAGCGCGCTGATGCCTTCCACGCGTTTATCTTTCACCAGCTCGGCGATTTTCTCGATCAGGCGCGCTTTGTTCACCTGATAGGGAATTTCATGGACGATGATGGTTTCACGGCCCGTTTTCGCGTCAGCTTCAACTTCCGCGCGGGCGCGAATGTACACTTTGCCACGACCGGTACGGTAGGCTTCTTCGATACCACGACGACCGTTGATGATCGCGGCGGTCGGGAAGTCCGGACCCGGAATATGTTCCATCAGCCCTTCAATGCTGATGTCTTCGTTGTCGATATACGCCAGGCAGCCGTTAATCACTTCCGTCAGGTTGTGCGGCGGGATATTCGTCGCCATACCTACTGCGATACCGGAAGAACCGTTCACCAGCAGATTCGGAATTTTGGTCGGCATGACGTCCGGAATTTTTTCCGTACCGTCATAGTTATCCACGAAATCCACCGTCTCTTTTTCGAGATCGGCCATCAGTTCGTGGGCGATTTTCGCCAGACGGATCTCCGTATAACGCATTGCCGCCGCGGAGTCGCCGTCAATAGAACCGAAGTTACCCTGACCATCCACCAGCATGTAACGCAGCGAGAATGGCTGCGCCATACGAACGATGGTGTCATACACTGCGGAATCGCCGTGGGGATGGTATTTACCGATTACGTCACCAACGACACGGGCAGATTTTTTATAGGCTTTGTTCCAGTCATTGCCCAATACGTTCATGGCGTAAAGTACGCGACGGTGTACCGGCTTCAGGCCATCTCGGACATCCGGCAGCGCACGGCCAACAATGACCGACATCGCATAATCCAGATAGGAGCTCTTCAGCTCTTCCTCAATGTTGACCGGTGTAATTTCTCTCGCAAGGTCGCTCATCTAACCGCTATCCCTCTACTGTATCCCGGATTCAAAGGTCGCAAATTATAACACATTCGCCCACGTACTGGTAAACGGAATGCAGCCAGACAATGCTTTATTCGGGTGCCGCATGCTCTCTTCATTTATAAGCGTGGTCTCGGCGTTTATCGGCGATCGGTTTCAGAGGCGACACAGGGGAGATCGGGGTCTGGCCAGGAAGAGGCTGGAAAATCAATACCTCCCGTGTATACCCGTCATACTTCAAGTTTCATGTGCGTTGGCGGCAAGTTACTCGGCCCATCCCTGGGCCCCGCCCCGTCGGGGTTAGCGCAAGCGCTGTTCAAGACGGTTAACCATTTTATCCTGCAACTCGAATTATTTAGGGGATATGCCGGGAGGCATAAACCATAATCAGTATCACCAGATGCTATTTAATCACATAGGCCAGGTATTCTTTCACTACCTCATCGTTTAATTCCTGACCCAATCCGGGCTGTTCCGGCGCGACATAATAGCCATTTTCCGGCTGATAATCGTGGGTACAAAGTTCCCGAATAGATGCTTTCATCGCATTGGTATGATGCTCATGAATAATAAAGTTGGGAATTGCTGTTTCCATATGCAGCGCGGCTACCGTGGAAACAGGACCGCCGCAAACATGCACCTGTACAGTGGTGTCATAAATATTAGCATAGTCACAGATTTTCTTTCCTTCGGTAATTCCGCCGCAGAGACACAAATCAGGTTGCGCTACGGCAATAGACTGCTTCTCCAGTAATTCCCTGTATCCCCATCTTGTGTAGGAACGCTCGCCAGTGGCGATTGGAATCGTTGTTGAACGGGAAACTTTCTGCATATTATCAGAATTTAATGGATGAATCGGTTCTTCATAAAGAAAGATACGATACTTTTCTATCGCCTTCGCAAATTGAATAGCTGAGTTTGTACCGAGAAGAGAATGGATTTCCACGATAATATCAGCATCATCCCCCATTGCTTCACGCATAGCGGCAATTCGCGCTTCCCCCATTTTTAATTGATCGGCCAGTAACAATCCTGAATAGTTACGATTTTTATTCTGAAAAACACAGTCATCGCCATTACGATCGATTTCGAGTGGATCCACTTTAATCGCATCATATCCATCGTCAAGAGCCGCACGCGCCGCCTCAGCATATTCATCAGGTGTCACTAATATCTGGCGTTTATCCCCCCAACCAAATTGTAACTGACTAGCATAGGTTCTTAATTTTTCATTAGTTTTCCCGCCAAGGAGCTGATAAACAGGTACACCTAAATATTTACCTTTGATATCCCAAAGAGCAATATCAATAGCGCTCATTCCGGCATAAAAAACGTTCCCGCCCCCCATCCCCCAAAAAGTCTTTCTGAAAAAGAACTCCCAAATTTTTTCGATATTTAGTGGATCTTCACCCACAATCAATGGCGCCAGATCTCTGATGATCCCTACGCCAGCTTTAGCGCCTGCGCCATAGGCCAGTCCTACTTCGCCAATACCACTTAATCCTGAGTCGGTATTCACCCGGATAAGTACTGGATTATAGGAGGACATCGTTTGATCTCTTTTTTTTAATTCACAGTCAAAAACTTCAATAGACGTAATTTTCATAATTTCTCCATTTATCAGGTTCGTGATACAACATTTGTTTGTTGGCTTTTTTCTTTTTTCACATCAATTTTCATTAACGCCAAAACGGCTACCGCAGCGAAGCAAAGTATTGCCTCTACAATAAATATTCCTGTCGCACCATAATGAGTAGAAACGAATCCCAGTGACTTATTAATCAGGAATCCGCCAAGACTTGAACATGAGTTAATAAACGCAATGCTGACAGCCAACCCTGACGGCGACAATAATGCAGAAGGCAGCGCCCAGTAAGGTCCGTAATAGCTGAGGATCCCAACACCATAGAACGTTAGCCCCAGCATTCTCAGCGACATTGAGGGGACAAGAGCAATCATCAGAAAACCACAGCCTGCCAGAAACATGGGTAATGCAGCATGCCATTTTCGTTCATTCTTTTTATCGGAATGCCAGCCCCACCAGGGCATGCTGAACATAGCGAAAATAAACGGAATACTCATGATTAAACCAACGTCAGTATCCGTAAAATCAGCTGAAAATCCCTTCACCAACCCCGGCAACCAGTAGTTTGCCGCCAGAGCAGCCGCCTGAATCAACATGTAGGCGAAAGAAAGCTGAAGCAAAACTGGATTTTTGATTACGGAAAGAAAGGATGAGTTGGTATTTTTATTTAATGCAGCTGCGGTTTCATTGTCAGTGCGTAATTTATTAACTAAGGCCGATATCTGCTGTGGCGTAAGCCATTTAGCCTTTTCTGGACTGTCAGGCAGTAAATAAAATGTCAGGATGCCAAGGAATACGGTAGGGATACCTTCAATAGCAAAAAGCCAGCGCCAGCCTTCATAATCCGGGGTATTCAAATGCTCGATGATCCAACCAGACATCGGCGCAGCCAATACCGATGCAACAGCAATAGATAACATGAAGAAACTATTGACTTTTCCGCGTTCACGAGCCGGGAACCAGCATGCAAGATAATAAACCATGCCCGGGAAAAAGCCAGCTTCAAATACCCCCAAAAAAATGCGAGCCAGCAAAATATGTTGAGTATCTTTAGCAAAAAAAATCAGCCCTGTTACCGCTCCCCAGCCGATAATAATGGAACTAATCCATTTTCTTGCGCCAAGCTTTTGCAAGCCAATGCTACTCGGAATTTGAAAGATTAAATATGATATGAAGAATATAGAAGAAATATTAGCGAAATCCTCAGGCGTAATACCGAGAGATTCATTCATGCGTAATGCAGCAAACCCAATATTGACACGATCCATATAGTTAAAAAAGTAAAGAATAAAGGCCAAAGGAATGATTTTCCTTTTTACAATACGAATTGCATCGTATAAATTTTCTTGTGGACTACTCATTTTGCATCACCTTTTATGATTCAATGAATAAGGGTATTGACCGGAATCGATGTTACGTAAAAAACAATACAATTCAAAAGCTAATGTGTCATATCTGATATATCAGCAAGCAAACTTAATGAAATATACAATAACAACAATAAAGTATGTAAATTTTCTTATATCTGATATATTAGATCCGTTAATTTTGAATAAATTAATTACAATGGAGCCGGGTTTAACCATGGAGGAGAAGAAAATGAAAAATAGATTAAAGCGTGATTTTAGTCACATATCAATTGAAATACCCAAATCCATCACCCAGGTGATTAAAGAGAAAATAAGGGAGATGATTATCCATGGCGATTTCGATCTTGGGCAAGCGATCAGTGAAAATGAACTATCAAATATTCTGATGGTAAGTAAAACACCAATTCGTGAAGCTTTTATTTGGCTGAGCTATAATGAAAACCTGGTCAACATCATTCCCCGCAGTGGGACATTTGTTTTTTCTGTCACCGACGAGGATATCAATGATCTCATCAAAATGAGGGTTATCCTTGAACAGGGCGCAATTCGTGAAGCGATGGAGAAAAATGCTAACAATGTCATAGTCGAATTAAGCAATATTTTATCGAAGTCAGCAAAAATTAATGCAGAGCGAGATACGCAAGCTTACCTCAAACTGGATCATGATTTTCATTATGTTTTTGTGAAATATGCCGATAATAAATACATTTCACAAGCACACCTGTTGATCTCAGCACGTTTATTGGCAATTCGCTACAGACTGGATTTTACCGCTGAATATATCACCAGCTCTAACCGGGGACATGCCACTATTTTGGATATGTTAAAAAACAACAACGTCGAGGGCGTCTGTAATTTTATCACGCACCACATCGGTAGCGGTTTTACAGAACGCGCAAGAAAACTTCTTGCGCTGAAAGCGTAATAAAGACGGCAGTAGATATAACGCAGCGACTTTGCACCTGCTATACTGCCCCGATAGATCAATAGCGGAATCTCATGTACTCATGAACACTGAAAAACCGTCGGTAGCTCACAACGTTGACCATAATGAAATCGCCAAATTCGAAGCCGTCGCGTCGCGCTGGTGGGATCTGGAGGGCGAATTCAAGCCATTGCACCGCATCAACCCTCTACGCCTTGGCTACATTACTGAGCGCTCAGGCGGCCTGTTTGGTAAAAAGGTACTCGACGTCGGCTGCGGCGGCGGCATTCTGGCGGAGAGCATGGCGCGCGAAGGCGCTACCGTTACCGGGCTGGATATGGGCTTTGAGCCTTTGCAGGTCGCCAAACTGCATGCGCTGGAAAGCGGCATTGAGGTAGAGTACGTGCAGGAGACGGTTGAGGAACATGCGGCAAAACACGCCCAGCAATACGACGTCGTCACCTGTATGGAAATGCTGGAGCACGTTCCCGATCCGCAATCGGTCGTCCACGCCTGCGCCCAACTGGTTAAACCCGGCGGCGAGGTGTTCTTCTCAACGTTGAACCGCAATGGAAAATCCTGGCTGATGGCGGTCGTCGGCGCTGAGTATATTCTGCGCATGGTGCCAAAAGGCACGCACGACGTGAAGAAATTCATTAAGCCTGCTGAACTGTTAAGCTGGGTAGATGAAACCGTCCTGAAAGAGCAACATATCACCGGGCTGCACTACAACCCGATAACCAATACTTTCAAACTCGGTCCCGGAGTAGACGTTAACTACATGTTGCATACCCGCGCTAAAAAAGCCTGACATCAAAGAATTTTCCTATAAGGGTTGCGTTAGATCATCGGGCGCAACCTTTCCCTTCGATGAAGAAATCAGCATTCGATCAAATTTTGATTTTTTTTTATGAATTGTTGACATCCTCTCCAAGCCTTATCAGACGCGCATTTAGCGATTCTTACTCTTTTACAACCGCAATTTAACGCCAAAATCAACTCTTGTACTCAAAAGAATCCCTACTAGAATACTCACCATATAGCGTTTCACTTATCGATTACCCCCTATATATAGTATTTATCCACAGAGTTAGTCACAACGTGGCGTTGTGGATAAGCGGGGGGATATTTTTCTTTCACGGACAGGTAAACAGGTAGAAAACCACATGAATCAGAGTCTGCTGGTGACAAAGCGTGACGGCCGTACTGAGCGCATCAATCTCGACAAAATTCATCGCGTGCTTGATTGGGCGGCAGAAGGACTGAATAACGTATCGGTTTCTCAGGTCGAGCTACGCTCGCATATTCAGTTTTATGATGGGATTAAGACCTCCGATATCCATGAAACTATCATTAAGGCTGCCGCAGACCTGATCTCTCGCGATGCGCCGGATTATCAATACCTGGCTGCGCGTCTGGCGATTTTCCACCTGCGTAAGAAAGCCTTCGGCCAGTTTGAGCCGCCCGCACTTTACCACCATGTGGTAAAAATGGTTGAGCTTGGCAAATACGACAATCATCTGCTGGAAGACTACACGGAAGAAGAGTTCAAGCAGATGGATTCGTTTATCGTTCACGATCGCGATATGACCTTCTCCTACGCTGCCGTTAAGCAGCTGGAAGGGAAATATCTGGTGCAAAACCGCGTGACCGGTGAAATCTATGAAAGCGCGCAGTTCCTCTACATTCTGGTAGCGGCCTGCCTGTTCTCGAACTACCCGCGTGAAACGCGTCTTGACTATGTAAAACGTTTTTACGATGCGGTCTCTACGTTCAAAATCTCGCTGCCGACGCCCATCATGTCCGGCGTGCGTACCCCGACCCGTCAGTTCAGCTCCTGCGTACTGATCGAGTGTGGCGACAGTCTGGATTCCATCAACGCCACCTCCAGCGCGATTGTGAAATACGTTTCTCAGCGCGCCGGTATCGGCATCAACGCGGGACGCATTCGTGCGCTGGGCAGCCCGATTCGCGGCGGCGAGGCCTTCCACACCGGCTGTATTCCGTTCTACAAGCACTTCCAGACGGCGGTGAAATCCTGTTCGCAGGGCGGCGTGCGCGGCGGCGCGGCGACACTGTTCTATCCGATGTGGCACCTGGAAGTGGAAAGCCTGCTGGTACTGAAAAACAACCGCGGCGTGGAAGGCAACCGCGTACGTCACATGGACTACGGCGTACAGATCAACAAACTGATGTATACCCGCCTGCTGAAGGGCGGCGACATTACGCTGTTCAGTCCGTCCGATGTACCCGGGCTATACGATGCGTTCTTCGCCGACCAGGACGAATTCGAACGCCTGTACGTGAAATATGAAAACGACGACAGCATCCGCAAACAGCGTGTGAAAGCGGTCGAACTGTTCTCGCTGATGATGCAGGAACGCGCCTCTACCGGTCGTATCTATATCCAGAACGTTGACCACTGCAATACTCACAGTCCGTTCGATCCGGTTGTCGCCCCGGTACGCCAGTCTAACCTGTGTCTGGAGATTGCCCTGCCGACCAAACCGCTGAACGATGTCAACGATGAAAACGGCGAAATTGCGTTGTGTACGCTGTCTGCATTCAACCTGGGCGCCATTAAAACTCTGGACGAGCTGGAAGAACTGGCTATTCTGGCAGTACGCGCTTTGGATGCTCTGCTCGATTATCAGGATTACCCGATTCCGGCTGCCAAACGCGGCGCAATGGGCCGTCGTACGCTGGGCATTGGCGTGATTAACTTCGCCTACTGGCTGGCGAAAAACGGTAAGCGTTATTCCGACGGCAGCGCCAATAATCTGACGCATAAAACCTTCGAAGCCATTCAGTACTATCTGCTTAAAGCGTCCAACGAACTGGCGAAAGAGCAAGGCGCCTGCCCATGGTTCAACGAAACCACCTATGCAAAAGGCATTTTGCCGATCGACACCTACAAAAAAGATCTGGATGCGATCGTCAACGAACCGCTGCACTACGACTGGCAACAGCTGCGTGAGTCGATCAAAACCCACGGTCTGCGTAACTCCACGCTATCGGCGCTAATGCCGTCGGAAACGTCGTCCCAGATCTCCAACGCCACCAACGGCATTGAGCCGCCGCGCGGCTACGTCAGCATCAAGGCCTCGAAAGACGGTATTTTGCGTCAGGTCGTGCCGGATTATGAGCATCTGAAAGACGCTTACGAACTGTTGTGGGAGATGCCGAACAACGACGGTTATCTGCAACTGGTGGGTATCATGCAGAAGTTTATCGATCAGTCGATTTCCGCCAATACCAACTACGATCCGTCACGTTTCCCGTCAGGAAAAGTGCCGATGCAGCAACTGCTGAAAGATTTGCTCACCGCGTATAAGTTTGGCGTGAAAACTCTGTACTATCAAAATACCCGCGACGGCGCGGAAGATGCGCAGGACGATTTGGCGCCTTCTATTCAGGACGATGGCTGCGAAAGCGGCGCTTGTAAGATCTGATGAATAGTGCCGGGTAGCGCTATGCTTACCCGGCCTACGATTGTACGGTTTGTAGGCCGGATAAGGCGCTTGCGCCGCCATCCGGCGCTCATCCCATAAAGGATTCACTTCAATGGCATACACCACTTTTTCACAGACGAAAAACGATCAGCTCAAGGAACCCATGTTCTTTGGCCAGCCGGTCAACGTTGCACGCTATGACCAGCAGAAATATGACATCTTCGAAAAACTGATCGAAAAACAGCTCTCTTTCTTCTGGCGTCCGGAAGAGGTCGACGTCTCCCGCGATCGTATCGATTATCAGGCGTTGCCGGAGCACGAAAAACATATCTTCATCAGCAACCTCAAATACCAGACGCTGCTGGATTCCATTCAGGGACGTAGCCCGAACGTCGCCCTGCTGCCGCTCATTTCCATCCCGGAGCTGGAGACGTGGGTAGAGACCTGGGCGTTTTCTGAGACGATTCACTCACGCTCCTACACCCACATTATTCGTAACATCGTCAACGATCCGGCGGTCGTTTTTGACGATATCGTGACCAATGAGCAAATTCAGAAGCGCGCCGAAGGGATCTCCGCCTACTACGACGAACTTATTGAGATGACCAGCTACTGGCATCTGCTCGGTGAAGGCACCCATACCGTTAATGGCAAAACGGTTGTCGTGAATCTGCGTGAGCTGAAGAAAAAACTGTATCTGTGCCTGATGAGCGTGAACGCGCTGGAAGCCATCCGCTTCTACGTCAGCTTCGCCTGCTCTTTCGCATTTGCCGAGCGTGAACTGATGGAAGGCAACGCCAAAATTATCCGTCTGATCGCCCGTGACGAAGCTCTGCATCTGACCGGCACGCAACATATGCTGAACCTGTTGCGTAGCGGCGTGGACGACCCGGAGATGGCGGAAATCGCCGAAGAGTGTAAACAGGAATGTTATGACCTGTTCGTGCAGGCGGCGCAGCAGGAAAAAGAGTGGGCGGACTATCTGTTCCGCGACGGTTCGATGATCGGCCTGAATAAAGATATCCTGTGTCAATACGTTGAATATATTACTAATATTCGTATGCAGGCGGTAGGGCTGGATCTGCCGTTCCAGACCCGCTCCAACCCAATCCCGTGGATCAATACCTGGCTGGTGTCCGATAACGTTCAGGTTGCGCCACAGGAAGTGGAAGTTAGTTCTTATCTGGTCGGACAAATCGATTCGGAAGTCGATACCGACGATCTGAGTAATTTCCAGCTCTGATGGGACGCGTCACGCTGCGTATCACTGGCACACAGCTGCTGTGCCAGGATGAACACCCTTCTCTGCTGGCCGCGCTGGAATCGCATAACGTTGAGGTGGAGTATCAGTGCCGCGAAGGTTATTGCGGCTCCTGTCGTACCCGGCTGGTTGCCGGTCAGGTTGACTGGATTACGGAACCTTTAGCGTTTATCCAGCCGGGAGAGATTTTGCCCTGCTGCTGCAGGGCAAAAGGCGATATCGAAATCGAGATGTAACTCAGTGCAACTCGCTGGTGGAAACCAAAGGCATCACGCCACGTTTTTTCATCTGCACGGCATACAGTGCGCCAGCGAGTACCACCAGCACCGCGCCAGCGACATAAATCATACGATAGCCAACCGACTCAACCATCATTCCCATGATAAAGGCGCCAATCGCCATTCCGGCATCCATCGCGTTAAAGAACAGTGAATTCGCCACGCCGATTTTATGCGGTTCAACCGAGCTGATAATTTGCGTCTGGAAAACCGGTGTGACCGAACCGTAGCCGATACCGATGAGACCGCCGGAAATAATCATCATGATGCTGCCATTGGTGTAGCCCAGCGCCACCAGACCGATGGTAAAAGCCAACAGGCATGGGAAAACAACATATTTCGGCCCTTTTTTATCACAAATATTCCCGGTGAAGGTACGGCATATCATCAGGAAAATCGCGTAGCACAGCAGGAAATTACTGGCCGCCGCCATTAAATCCAGCTCACGCGCATACAGCGCCAGGAAAGCCGACACGCCGGCATAGGAGAAAGTCATAAAAAAGGTGACCAGCGCAAAAGGCAAGGCGGCGCGGTCAAACATCGCGGAAAAACCCAGATTCGGTTTCGAACCATCGGCATGACGAATTACCGGAGGGACCGTCACAATCAGGGAAAGCACAATCCCTAACGCCGCTACAGCGGAACAAAGCCAGAATGCGGCAGTGAACGCGTTCCAGCGGGCCATATTCAAACCGATCCACGGTCCTACGACCATCGCCAGGCCCATCGCTAAAGAGAAAAAGCTGATGCCCTCTCCACGTCGGGAGGCCGGAATTAACCGCGCTGAAATAGTTCCTTTTACCGTGGTAATAACACCAAACGTAATCCCATGAAGTACGCGGATAAAGAGCAGCGACTCGATAGAATGGCAAACCGGATACAGCGCAGTAATCACCAAAAAAGCCAGAGAAGAGAGCACCAGAATCTTTTTATTCGAATATTTTCCCACCCACTGCCCGGCAAACGGCCGAATAACAATTGCCGCGGCCAGGAAACATGTCACTAACAGCCCGGCCTTATCTGCAGAAGCATGCAGGCGGTCAGCGATATAAATGGGTAATAAAGTTAGCAGTACATAAAAAACAAAAAAGATAATAAAACTGACTATGGTGATTGCCCAAAAATCCTTCGTCCATAATTTTTCTTTCATTCTTAACGACCCGCTCAGATGGCGCACGCAGGCAACGCTCAGCTCAACTGAACACCTATCAGGTGCGTCAAAATGTGATGTATTCGATAGAATCGCAGTATAAACAAGTGCACTCTATTAGAAAAATTAATCGTTTTAATTATATTAATTAGGTTTTACTAATGACGCTAACCCAAATCCATGCCCTGCTTGCCGTACTGGAGTACGGCGGATTTACCGAAGCCAGCAAACGGCTATACATGACGCAATCCGCCGTCAGCCAGGCCATCTCCGCGCTTGAGGAGGAGCTCGGCGTTGATATATTGATTCGTGAGCGTCGTAAAGAGATTGAGCTTACCGCCGCCGGTAGCCGCATCGTCAGGCACTTACGCGCGATCCAGCGCGACGTCAACGCGGTAAAAGAGATTGCCGAACAAGAAAAAAAGAACCCGGCCCGTACGCTACGGATTGGCTGTTTTCCCAGCGCCTGCGCCTGCATTTTACCCGGCGTCATTCGCTATTTTGAAAGCCATCATCCAAATGTAAAAATTATCCCCTATGAAGAGAACAGTACGGCTATTATTGATTCGCTGCAGGATGGAAGTATTGATGCCGGTTTCGTTCCTTTTCCGGTCAACGGTATGTATTGCGTCCCCATTTACCGGGATAAATTCACCGTAGTGGTGCCTGAAAATCATCCCCTGGCGGCCAATAGTACAGTAACGGTCGAAGAACTGATGGACGAACCCCTTATTGTCAGTAAAGGTCGTTATGAATTAAGCATTATGGCGTTGTTTAAAGAAAAGGGTATTGAGCCGATATTTAAATATGAATTTAACCATCCCGATACTGCGCTGAATTTTATTCGCCAGGGATTAGGTATCGCCTTATTGCCAGAATTAACCTTAAAAGCCACGACAGGAAAATTATGCTCCGTGGCGCTGGAACCCACCTTTTATCGACAAATTTCCCTGTTAGCAAAAGAACCGCCGGTAGAAGGAAGTCCGCTATTTTTATTACAAAAATGTATGGAAACACTGACCGATGAGGGGTTGCTATAAAACAACCCCTGCCTGATGGCATTGCGTTTACCAGACTTACGCTGGCAAACGTTGCGCCAGGCCGGATGAGGCGTTTATGCCCTCATCCGGCGCGTCACTTCGACTATGGCAAACCTTTAGTCATTTTTTTGCAGGAACATGACCGCCTTATCCGGGAAGTCAGTGAACAGCCCGTCGACGCCCGCCTTGTTATACAGGATGTCGTACAACTGATTGACGTCTGTGGCATAGTCCGGCAATTGATCGGCACGCACAGTGTAAGGATGCACTACCATCTTATTCTGATGCGCGTCTTGCACCATTCCAGTCAGCTTGATATTCCCTTTCGTTGAGCCTTCCGCGACCAGCATATGGTAATCCGGACCAATACCGTCCGCATATTCCGCCACCTGCTTCATAGCGCCCGGCTTAAACATCCAGTCGTAGTTGTAATTTACCCAACGACCGTCCGGCTGTTTCTGCTGTGTTTCATTCCAGTCGGTATACGCAATAAGTTGAACCAGATTGAGATCCATCCCCATTTTGGGTTCCAGTTCATTCTTAATACGTTTCAGCTCAGCGACATCAAAACACTGCAAATAGACATTGTCCTGCTTGCCGGTGTAACCATACTTCTTCAGCACTTCCAGCGTTTTCGCGGCAATATCTTTCCCTTCCTGATGATGGAACCACGGCGCTTTAATTTCCGGATAAATACCGATATTTTTACCGGTAGAGTGATTTAATCCCTGAACGAATTCAATTTCCTCTTCAAAGGTATGAATGCGGAAATCAGATTTTCCCATCGGGAAACGGCCCGGATAAGTTTGTACTTTTTTGCCGTTTTCAATATCAAACCCTTCGGTAAACTTCAGGGATTTAATTTCATCCAGCGTAAAATCGATAGCGTAATAGCGCCCATCTTTACGCGCCCGGTCCGGAAAACGATCAGCGACGTCAGTCACCCGGTCAAGGTAGTGGTCATGGAGGACGACCAGATGGTCGTCCTTTGTCATCACTAAATCCTGTTCCAGATAATCTGCCCCTTGCGCATACGCCATCGCTTTCGCCGGTAGCGTATGCTCCGGCAGATAACCGCTGGCACCACGGTGGGCGATAACGACTTTTTCAGCCGCCACGGCGCCGCTTCCGATGGTCATTCCTGCCAACATTAACGCCACGCTAAGGTTTTTCAGTGTGGTTTTCATGTTATTAGCCTCCGTTGCGTTTTAACTGCAGCTCATCATGATGGCGTTTTTCACCAATCATCACGACCACCAGCAGGATTACCGCCAGAATGCTGCCGCCAATCATCACCATAAAGCCGCCATCCCAACCGAAGAAGTCAACGGTATAACCCACAATGGCGCTTGCAGCGACAGAACCGCCCAGGTAACCAAACAGACCGGTAAAGCCCGCCGCCGTACCCGCCGCTTTTTTCGGCGCCAGTTCCAGCGCATGCAGACCGATCAACATTACCGGGCCGTAGATCAGGAAGCCGATGATAATCATACAAGCCATATCAACGTTCGGGTTTCCTGCCGGGTTCATCCAGTAAACGATGGTCGCAATAGTGACCAGGGTCATAAAGAACACGCCGGTCGCGCCACGGTTGCCGCGGAAGACTTTATCCGACATCCAGCCACACAGCAGCGTGCCCGGAATACCCGCGTATTCATACAGGAAGTAGGCCCAGGAGGATTTATCCAGTGCGAAATGCTTCACTTCTTTCAGGTAGGTCGGCGACCAGTCGAGGATGCCGTAGCGCAGCAGATAAACAAACACGTTGGCGATAGCGATGTACCACAACAGTTTGTTTGGCAATACGTACTGCATGAAGATTTGCTTCGCGGTCAGCTCTTCTTCCGCTTTTTCGTTGTAGTCGTCCGGATAGTCGTTTTTATACTCTTCGATAGGCGGCAGACCGCAGGATTGCGGCGTATCACGCATCATTGCGAAAGCGAACAGCGCCACCACAATCGCGCCAAAGGCTGGCATATAGAGCGCCGCTTTCCAGTCGTTAAACCACGCCATCCCCAGCAGGAACAGCAGTGGCGGGATCCCGCCGCCGACGTTATGCGCACAGTTCCAGACCGACACAATGCCGCCGCGCTCTTTCTGCGACCACCAGTGAACCATCGTACGTCCGCACGGCGGCCACCCCATCCCCTGGAACCAGCCGCAAAGGAACAACAGTACAAACATCACGGCGATGCTGGATGTCGCCCACGGCACAAAGCCCATAAACAACATGACTGCTGCGGCCAGAATCAACCCTGCCGGCAGAAAAACGCGCGGATTCGAGCGATCGGACACCGAACCCATTATAAATTTCGAAAAACCATAAGCGATGGAAATCCCGGACAGCGCAAAGCCCAGATCGCCGCGTGAAAAACCCTGTTCTACCAGGTAGGGCATCGCGAGGGCAAAGTTCTTGCGCACCAGATAATACGCGGCATAGCCAAAGAATATCCCCAAGAAAATCTGCCAGCGTAATCGGCGATAGGTCGGATCAATCTCCGCCGCAGGCAAGCGCGCTTTATGCGGCGCTGGTTTAAAAATACTCAACATATTGTAGCCTCCGTGGCCCGTATTTTATTTAGAGGTAAACACCGCAGTTTGTTCAAACAACCCCGCTGCTCCCAGTGTGGCCGCGATGTTAAGTAAAGATACGTCACGTTAATGTGAATTACAGCACATATTGTTACAGATTTATGACTAATGTTCAGAAAGGCGCACGAAATCACGTTTCATTTTCGAATAGTGAGCGATTATGCGCGAAATCAAACATTCCATATGATTTGTATGGCTAAATGATAAAAAACGAACTGTGAGGAAAAACAATGAAAACTCGCGACTCGCAAGCAAGTGACGTGATTATCATTGGCGGTGGAGCAACAGGCGCAGGGATCGCCCGCGACTGCGCGCTGCGCGGTTTACGTGTCATTCTGGTGGAGCGGCATGATATAGCGACCGGCGCGACCGGGCGTAACCACGGGCTGCTGCACAGCGGCGCTCGTTATGCGGTTACCGACGCGGAATCCGCGCGCGAGTGCATTAGTGAAAACCAGATTTTAAAACGGATCGCCCGCCATTGCGTCGAACCGACGGATGGTCTGTTTATTACGTTGCCGGAAGATGATCTTGCGTTTCAGGCCACCTTTATTCGCGCCTGTGAAGCGGCAGGCATTCGCGCTGAAGCCATCGATCCGCAGCAGGCTCGCATCATCGAACCTTCCGTTAACCCTGCGCTCATCGGTGCGGTAAAAGTGCCGGATGGCACCGTGGACCCTTTCCGCCTTACCGCCGCCAATATGCTGGATGCCAGAGAACATGGCGCAATCGTGTTAACGGCGCATGAAGTGACCGGGCTCATTCGTGAAGGCGCAACGGTCTGCGGCGTCCATGTGCGCAACCATCTCACTGGCGAAACCCAGACGCTTCACGCGCCGGTGGTGGTCAATGCGGCAGGTATCTGGGGGCAACGGATCGCCGAATACGCCGACCTGAGTATTCGCATGTTCCCGGCGAAAGGCTCGCTGTTGATCATGGACCATCGGATCAACCAGCATGTCATTAACCGCTGCCGGAAACCATCGGATGCCGACATTCTGGTACCTGGCGATACTATTTCATTGATCGGCACTACCTCTACCCATATTGATTACAATGAGATAGACAGCAACCGCGTCACCGCAGATGAAGTCGATATCCTACTGCGTGAAGGGGAAAAACTGGCCCCTGTCATGGCGAAGACGCGTATTCTGCGCGCGTATTCCGGCGTCCGCCCGCTGGTGGCCAGCGATGACGATCCCAGCGGTCGTAACGTCAGCCGCGGTATTGTGTTGTTCGACCACGCCGAACGCGACGGGCTTGATGGCTTCATTACCATTACCGGCGGGAAGCTAATGACTTACCGCCTGATGGCGGAATGGGCGACCGATGCCGTGTGCCGCAAGTTGGGCAATACTCGCCCCTGCATCACGGCGGATACGCCGTTGCCTGGCTCAAAAGAGTCTACGGAACATACGCTGAAACGCATTATCTCGCTTCCCGCGCCGCTACGCGGATCGGCGGTTTATCGGCATGGCGATCGCACGCCGGGGTGGCTGAGTGAAGGCCGCCAACACCGTAGCCTGGTCTGTGAATGCGAGGCCGTCACGGCGGGGGAAGTGCAGTATGCCGTCGAAAACTTAACCGTGAATAGCCTGCTGGATCTGCGCCGTCGCACCCGCGTAGGGATGGGCACTTGCCAGGGCGAGCTATGCGCCTGCCGCGCGGCCGGGCTATTGCAGCGTTTTAATGTGACGACCGCGGCGCAATCTATTACGCAACTCTCTGAATTTCTGAATGAGCGCTGGAAAGGCGTACAACCTGTCGCCTGGGGAGACGCGCTGCGCGAAAGCGAATTCACGCGCTGGGTTTATCAGGGATTATGCGGTCTGGAGAAGGAGCACCAGGATGAAATTTGATACGGTTATTATGGGCGGCGGTCTCGCCGGTTTGCTATGCGGACTGCAGCTCCAGCAGCATGGATTACGCTGCGCCATCGTCACCCGCGGACAAAGCGCGCTGCATTTTTCCTCCGGCTCGCTGGATCTGCTCAGCACCCTGCCCGACGGCCAACCGGTGACCGACATTACCGCCGGGCTTGATGCGCTGTGCCGCCAGGCGCCTGAACATCCTTATTCGCGTTTAGGCGCGCAAAAAGTCCTTACGCTGGCGCAACAGGCGCAAACGCTACTTAACGCCAGCGGCGCGCAGTTATACGGCGACGTACAGCAGGCGCACCAGCGTGTCACGCCGCTTGGCACATTGCGTTCAACCTGGCTTAGCTCGCCGGAAGTACCGGTCTGGCCGTTATCCGCACAGCGAATTTGCGTCGTCGGCGTTAGCGGATTACTGGATTTCCAGGCGCACCTTGCGGCAGCGTCGCTGCGCCAACGCGACCTCAACGTGGAAACCGCAGAAATCGACCTTCCGGAACTGGACGTACTGCGTGATAACCCGACGGAATTTCGCGCGGTCAATATTGCGCGTCTACTTGATAACGAAGAAAAATGGCCACTGCTGTACGACGCGCTGTCGCCAATAGCGACAAACTGCGACATGATCATCATGCCCGCCTGTTTCGGGCTGGCGAACGATACGCTGTGGCGCTGGCTTAACGAACGTCTGCCCTGCGCGCTCACGCTGCTGCCGACGCTGCCGCCATCGGTGCTCGGTATTCGTCTGCACAATCAGCTCCAGCGCCAGTTTGTCCGTCAGGGCGGAATCTGGATGCCGGGCGATGAAGTGAAGAAAGTCACCTGCCGTCGCGGTACCGTGAGCGAAATATGGACCCGCAACCATGCCGATATCCCACTGCGCCCGCGTTTTGCCGTACTTGCCAGCGGTAGCTTCTTTAGTAGCGGTCTGGTTGCCGAGCGCGAAGGGATCCGCGAACCTATTTTAGGGCTCGACGTACAGCAAACGGCCACCCGCGCCGAATGGTATCAACAACATTTCTTCGACCCACAGCCCTGGCAGCAGTTTGGCGTCGTGACGGATGACGCTTTCCGCCCCTCCCTTGCGGGCAACACGGTAGAAAATCTGTATGCAATAGGTTCTGTGCTGGCGGGATTCGATCCTATAGCTGAGGGATGCGGCGGCGGCGTCTGCGCAGTCAGCGCCCTCCAGGCCGCGCACCATATCGCTGAGCGTGCAGGAGAACAGCAATGAGCGACACACGTTTTGAAAGTTGTATTAAATGTACGGTGTGCACCACCGCGTGCCCGGTCAGCCGCGTTAATCCTGGCTACCCTGGCCCTAAACAGGCCGGACCAGATGGCGAACGCCTGCGTCTGAAAGACGGCGCGCTGTATGATGAGGCGCTGAAATATTGCATTAACTGCAAACGGTGTGAGGTCGCCTGTCCGTCGGACGTGAAGATTGGCGATATCATCCAGCGCGCCCGCGCGAAATACGATACGACGCGCCCGTCATTGCGTAACTTTATTCTCAGCCATACCGATCTGATGGGCAGCGTTTCAACGCCGTTCGCGCCGGTGGTCAATACCGCCACCGCATTAAAGCCAGTGCGCCAGTTGCTTGATTACGCGCTCAAAATCGATTATCGCCGCACCTTACCAAAATACTCTTTCGGCACCTTCCGCCGCTGGTATCGTAGCGTGGCGGCGCAGCAGGCTAAATACAAAGATCAGGTCGCCTTTTTCCATGGCTGTTTTGTGAATTACAACCATCCGCAGCTCGGAAAAGATCTGATTAAGGTGCTGAACGCAATGGGTACCGGCGTACAGCTGCTGAGTAAAGAGAAGTGTTGCGGCGTACCGCTGATCGCTAACGGTTTTACGGATAAAGCTCGCAAGCAGGCTATCAGCAATGTGGAGTCGCTACGCGAGGCGATTGCCGTCAAAGGTATTCCGGTCATCGCCACGTCATCCACCTGTACGTTTGCGTTGCGCGATGAATATCCTGAAGTGCTGGATGTGGACAACGCCGGGCTGCGCGAACATATCGAGCTGGCCACCCGCTGGCTATGGCGCAAACTGGATGCCGGGAAAACGCTGCCGCTTAATCCTTTGCCGCTGAAAGTGGTCTACCATACGCCGTGTCATATGGAAAAAATGGGCTGGACGCTTTACACGCTTGAATTATTGCGGCAAATTCCGGGGCTTGAATTGACGGTACTTGATTCACAGTGCTGCGGCATTGCCGGCACGTATGGATTTAAAAAGGAAAACTATCCGACATCACAGTCCATCGGCGCGCCGCTGTTCCGCCAGATTGAAGAGAGCGGCGCCGACATTGTCGTCACCGATTGTGAAACCTGTAAGTGGCAAATTGAGATGTCTACAAGCAAACGCTGCGAACACCCCATTACGCTACTGGCGAAAGCGCTCGGCTAAGTAAAAAGCGCCGGAGCCCCTCCGGCGCCATTACCCTACTCACCAGGGCCGATTTTCCATCAGACATATACCCTTCATACTTCAAGTTGCTTATGTGTTGGCTACGGATTATTTTGGGTATAAACGCGTATGTCTCTTTGCAATAACCTGCCCTATTTGGTTAACCATGACCGCTAACCCACGGTGGCATGACAGATAACGACGTTACTGTTTATAGAGCAATATCTCTTGTATCGACGCGTTACCAGCCCCCTTTAAAGAGGGGGGATAACTGAATATCCCCAATAATAATTGAGTGTTATGTGAATAATAAGAAAATCAGGTCTATGCCTGATTTAATATATCCCCCACTAACAATAATATTTTTACAAATAATTATACATTACATCATATTCGCTACTTTCACTTACAAGGAAACAGAGCAAAATGAATATATGTGTAAATTCACTTTACCGATTGAGCACACCGCAATTTCACAGTTTATATGCAGGAGAGGTGAGCGATGAGACGCTTGCGTTGTTGTTTAGCGCCGTAGAGAACGGTGATCAGAATTGTATTGATCTGTTATGCAATCTTGCGTTACGCAATGATAACCTGGGACATAGAGTTGAGAAATTTCTTTTTGATCTCTTTAGCGGAAAAAGATCGGGATCACCAGACATAGACAAAAAAATCAATCAGGCTTGCCTTGTATTACATCAAATCGCCAATAACGATATAACAAAAGATAATACTGAGTGGAAAAAGCTACATGCCCCTTCCAGATTACTTTATATGGCCGGTTCCGCGACAACCGACCTTTCTAAAAAAATAGGAATAGCACATAAAATTATGGGCGACCAGTTCGCTCAGACAGATCAAGAACAGGTAGGAGTTGAAAATCTTTGGTGTGATGCGCGAATGATGTCGTCAGATGAGCTGGCAACCGCAACGCTAGGTCTGGTTCAAGAATCACCTATTCTCTCGGTAAACTATCCCATTGGGCTTATTCATCCTACCACCAAAGAAAATATATTAAGCACTCAGCTACTTGAAAAGATTGCTCAATCAGGATTATCTGAAAATGAAATCTTTCTGATAAATACAGGAGATCACTGGCTTCTCTGTTTATTTTATAAACTTGCAGAAAAAATAAAATGTCTCATATTTAACAGTTATCATGATTTAAATGAAAATACTAAGCAAGAGATTATAGAAGCAGCAAAGATTGCAGGTATATCAGAAAGCGATGAGGTTAATTTTATCGAAATGAATTTACAGAATAATGTACCCAACGGCTGTGGTCTATTTTGTTACCATGCAATTCAACTCTTATCGAATGCCGGACAAAACGATCCTGTTACCACACTACGAGAATTTGCGGAAAATTTCTTAACGCTTCCAGTAGAGGAACAAACACTATTTAACACCCAAACCCGGCGACAAATATATGAATACAGTCTCCAGTAATGGTGAGTACTTAGAGCCTATCCCATTAGGCTCTTATCCTGAAATGATGCCCTGCGAAGAATTTATAAGCCATATAAACCAATTTGAGGATGGGAAGGCCAGGCCTTCCCACTAAAAGTTCTATGCCGTCAATGATTCAACCACGTCTATCCAGCCATGCTCGCTGATAATGTCCTCGCCATTAAGCCAGCGGCGCAGCATATTTAGCGCCATCATCGCACAGACCTCCTGACGTATTGCCAGACTATACCGATTGGCGCTAAAACGCACGCGTAAGGCATACGTGCCATCCGGCATTTTTCTCAATAACTACGTTTTGCCGTGCTTACTGACTGAACAGATTTAAACATCGCCAACCTGCTGTCCAGCGCCTCGGTGTAGAGCATCGTATCTACCCCGACCGCGACAAAATTCGCGCCCCACGCCAGACATTTCTGCGCCATTGCCGGATCGACCGCCAAAAAACCCGCCGCTTTTCCGGCGGCGCGAATACGATAAATACACGCTTCAATGATCCGCTGCACTTCCGGGTGTCCGGCATTATCGGGGTAACCCAATGAAGCAGAGAGATCTGCCGGACCGATAAAGACGCCATCAATGCCTTCAACCTCCAGAATCGCGTCAAGGTTTTCCAGCGCCACTTTGCTTTCAACCTGCACCAACAGGCAGAGCGACTCATTGGCCTGTGCCATATAGTTGTCGATTCTCCCCCAGCGCGCCGCACGCGCCACGCTCGCGCCAACGCCTCGTTGCCCCAACGGCGGGTATCGGGTAGCGGAAACGACCTGGCGCGCCTGTTCTGCGGTGTCAACCATCGGGATCAGTAGCGTTTGCGCCCCGATGTCCAGTACCTGTTTAATGAGCGCTTTACTTCCCTCGATCGGGCGAATCACCGGCTGGCTGGCATATGGGGCGATGGCCTGTAACTGATGATACAAGTCCTGCACCGTATTAGGCGCGTGCTCGCCATCTATTAACAACCAGTCATAACCCGACGTCGCCGCAATCTCCGCCATATAAGAGGTGGTTGAACTGAGCCACAAACCAATTTGCGTATCCCCTTTACGTAATCCTTCTTTAAAAGGATTTGATAACAATGCGTTCATAGCGATCCTTACAACGTAGATAAGATTAATGATGCGCAGCGCCGGATTGCGCTACCGGACGATTAACGCTCAGCGTGAAGATAATTAATGAGCCAATGATGGCGACTCCGGCCAGCGTCAGCAGGCCCGCCGCATCGCTGGCAAACAACGTTTCCGCTTTTACGCGCAGAATTGGGGCAATAAAACCGCCCACAGCGCCAAACAGATTAACGAAACCAATTCCTGCCGCCAGAGCCGTACCGGAAAGTAGCTGCGTTGGCATGGTCCAGAATACGGGCTGAACGGCAATAAATCCTACTGCTGCAACACAGAGCGCCAGAATAGCGAGCACCGGAGAAACCAGACCTGACAGGCCAATGCCAATGCCCGCAGCCAGTAGCGTCACTGCCGCAACGTTACGGCGATCGCCGGTACGGTCGGAGTAGCGAGGAATAAGCCATGTGCCAAGCAAAGCCGCCACCCAGGGAACCGCTGTTACCACCGAAGCGGTAAAGCCCACTTTAGTGCCCAATAGCGCGGCAACCTGGGTCGGCAGGAAAAAGATGAGTCCGTATACCGCCACCTGAATCGTCAGATAAATAATAGCCAGTTGCCAGACGCGTCCATTACGCAGCGCATCCGCAAGCCTTGACGTGACCTTTTTCTCTTCTTCGCTCGCCAGTTGCCTGATAAGCGCGTTCTTTTCTTCCAGGCTAAGAAAACGCGCCTGCTGCGGAGTGTCATCAAGCCAGAAAAAGGTGAATATCCCTGCGCCAATCGCCAGTAGGCCTTCGATAACGAACATCCAGAACCATCCCGGGTGCCCCATAAAACCATGCATCTCCAGCAGAGCGCCGGAGAGCGGCGAACCCAACGTTAACGCCAGCGGCGCGCCCATATAAAATAGCCCCATAATGCTGGCACGGTTACGCTGCGGGAACCATTGTGAAGTTAGATAGATCATGCCGGGGAAAAATCCAGCCTCCGCCGCGCCCAATAGCGTGCGGATTATCAGAAATTTTGCTTCACTATCCGCCCAGGCCATCGCAGCAGAGAGAAAGCCCCACAGCAGGGTAGTCGTGCCGATCCAGGTTCTTGCGCCAAATTTGCGCATCAGCAGGTTAGCCGGTACGCCAAGGAAAGCGTAAACCACAAAGAAAATACCGGCCCCTAGCGCGTAGGCTTCATTACTTAGCCCGGTATCTATCTGATAGGTCTCTTTGGCAAAACCAATATTTGAACGATCCAGAAACGCCAGTACATACAGCGCCAACATAAAAGGAATTAAACGTGCGCGGTTTTTCTTCACTACGCCGTCAAGTAAAGTGATGCTCATAGCAATATCCTCAACAGGATGAGGGCGTTGCCGTACAAAGGCAACGCACGAGTTATTAGTGGCTATAAGGGCGTTTCAAGTGACAGTCACGGTTAAGCTCGACGCCGAAGCCCGGCTTATCCAGCACTGATTTATGGATGCGCCCATTCACCGGCACCGGCTCATCCAGGAGAATCGGGTCAAATTGCGGACGCAGGGTGGAGCAGTCCGGGCTGGTCATCAGAAACTCGCTGAAAGGGGTATTAGTGAAAGTAATAACTGCATGGTGCGAATAGACAGACGAACCGTGCGGCACCACCAGTTGCCCGCGCGATTTGGCAAGCGCGGCGATCTCAACCAGCGTGGTTAATCCGCCGCACCAGCCAACATCCGGCTGCATAATATCAATGCCGGTTTCTGCCAGAGTGCGGAAGGATTGCAGCGTACCATGGTGTTCGCCGCTGGTAACCATCATCCCTGCAGGCGCGTTGCGTTTTAATTCGCGATAGCCTTCATACTGCTGCGGCGGCAGACACTCTTCAATCCATTTGAGATTAAATGGCGCACAGGCGTGAGCCAGTTTAGTCGCGTAGTTCACATCCTGACTCATCCAGCAGTCGAGCATCAGCCAGAAATCCGGCCCGCACTTTTCACGCATATCCGCCACCATCGCGGCATCTTTACGGATCCCCGCATCACCATCGTGCGGTCCCCAGTGAGTCGGCATTTTACCGCCGATAAAGCCCATTTCTTTAGCCAGATCCGGGCGTGCGCCGGTGGCGTAAAACTGAATTTCATCGCGCACCGCTCCGCCCAGCAATTTATAAACCGGCAGCCCAACCACCTTGCCAAACAGATCCCACAGCGCCAGATCCACACAGGAAATCGTGTTCATCACCAGACCGCCGGAACCGGAGTAGTACATGGTCGCGCCGAGCATCTGATCGTGAATAAGTTTGATATCGCTTACGCATTTGCCTTCAATAAACCGGTTAAGATGTTTTTCTACGATAAAACAGCCCATCTCCCCTGCTGTCGAAACGGCGAACCCCGTCTGCCCATTTTCCGCCTCTACTTCGACAATCAGCGTCCCTAACACGTTGATCCCAAAAGACTGACGAGACTGCTCATAGTCGCGATATTTGCTCATGGGAGTGGCGATATGGTCATCAATCCAGTGATTTCCTCCCTGGTCGTGATAATCCCCGCCGCCAGCCCCTTTCTCTGCGGTAGCGCCCCCAATAAACCAGGCTCGAACGTGTTTAATTTTAGGAAGAGTCATAATATTCTCCATTTTAAGATGCGAGTGAGTCGAAGGGACTTTTCCATCCCAACAGGCGTGAAATATCTTTGGCACAGGCAATAGCTTTACCGGCCAAATAATCAAGATTCTCTTCGTTGATTTGCAGGCGCGTGCCGACCACTGAAATTGCCGCGGTCAGTTCGTTTCTGGCATTAAATACCGGTGCGGCAACGCAGCGGACATCCGGATAATCCTCCCCGTTATCAAAGCTCCATCCACGCTGGCGAATGCGTTCCAGCTCATCATTCAATTGTTGCGGCTCGGTGATGGTGGTCAGCGTGGCTCGCTCCCATACCATTTTTTCAATAATGGCTTTGCGTACGGCGGCCGGCTGCCATGCCAGCAGGCATTTGCCGATGCCGGAACGATAAAGAGAGAGGCTTTTCCCCTCATGCGAGCGCACGCTGATAGTGGATGAGGATTCCACTTTCAGTATGTAATACGCATTTTCGTGGTCGATGATCCCCAAGTGACACAGCAGCCCGGTTTCATCCATCAGTTGTGTTAGACGAGGACGCGCCAGCTCCCGCAGATCCATCTTGCTGAGCGCATGACCCGACAATTCAACGAGCTTAGTCCACAGGCAGTAGTTCTCCTGATGATCGAGGCTAATAAATCGCTGACGTTTTAATTCATTCAACAGCAGGTACGCGGTGCTTTTTGGAATACGCAACGTTTCAATAATGATTGCCGCGCTGCATGGGCCAATACGCGCGATCAAATTGAGGATGTCGATTGCGCGAGTAAGAGCCGGGACTTTACTTGATTCCAACATATTGGACTCCAGTCTGAGACACTGGAATCAGTGTGAAAGGTCAGCAGGGAAAAAATTGTGAAGCGCGTCAAAGCTTATCCGCCTTCCAACGGAGTGGAAGGGTTAACCATATAAATGTGAATTAACGCACGTATTACTTTGTATTCAGTACAATTGGCTGGACAAAAAAGCAGATAATATTGCCGGATAATGGCATAGCGGCCTTATCCGGCTCACGATGTCGTTCCCATCGCAGATAAGAGAAAGGGATTATGATGTCAATGATTCAACCACGTCTATCCAGCCATGCTCGCTGGTAATGTCCTCGCCATTAAGCCAACGGCGCAGCATATTTAGCGCCATCATCGCGCAGACCTCCTGACGTATTGCCAGACTATACCGATTGGCGCTAAAACGCACGCGTAAGGCATACGTGCCATCCGGCGTCGCCAGCGCGAAATTAAGATGTTCGTTTTCCAGCCCCGACACGGCCAGCGCCAGACCGGCATAATGATTGCTGCGCCGTTCTGTCGTCCAGTGCGCCGTTTGCGCCAGCGTCTCTTCCTGAGAAGGAACGACTTCGCTGGCAAGAACAGGCGCCCCGGCGCGAGAAAGCTGTAGCGCCAGTAAGCCGCTGGTGTATTGCTCGCTCAACGTCAGACTCAACTGCCTTTCCTGCAGGCGGCGGGCTATTTGCGCCGGCAGATTATCCGTACCTTCGAAAATCAGACTCTGCCCGGCAACCCGTTTGACCTCTGGCCATAACGCCAGCATCGCCTCCCGTTGCGTCGCCGGGCCGGTCAATTTCAGTTCAATGATCGGCATTGATGAGCGATACCCCATCGTCACGCCGGGCGGCAACGGCAGTGAATCGAGACGCTGCGCGAGGTCACTTTCTGAACGTCCAAAAGTCGTTAACCGCAGGCAAAGCGGCGGCTCCGGCAGCGAAAAACGCGCGCGTAACCGCGGTAAGATTTCCTTCTCCACCATAACCTTAAATTCCGACGGTACGCCGGGGGTGAAAAACATCAGGCAGCGGTTGAGCTGTAGCGCAAATCCACAGGCCGTGCCGACCGGATTATTAATAAACTCCGCGCTGGCAGGCAGTTCCGCCTGTTTACGGTTGCTCGGCGCCATCACGCGACCGCGCTGCTGAAAGTAACGTTCCATTTCGGTCAGCCACGCCTGGTGCAGTACTAATCCTTCGCCTTTTGCCGTTGCCGCGGCGAGCGCGCTTAAATCATCGCTGGTCGGCCCTAACCCGCCATTAACAATCAAAACATCAGCATGTTGACTGCGTTCACGCAAGATAGCGACCAGACTGTCCAGATTATCGCCTACCGTATTTCGCCGTGATAACGGAACGCCCTGATGAAAGAAAAAATCAGCCAGCCAGGCGGCATTGGTGTCAACGATTTGTCCGTGCAACACCTCATCCCCGGTGGATAGCATTTCCACATTTAGCATTGTGTTCTCCTGCTCTTATGATGAAAACACTATAACGCAAAGAGGAATAGGACGTGGAAAGAAGAATGACGGGAACAGGAGGAATATGGCGCGACGATTGCCGCGCCGTTAGCATCAAAAGCTGGCGTTTACGCCAACATAAGGGCCGTCAGCAATCGCATTATCGCGGTTGCCGTCTTTACCCGCCAGGTTCAGGTAACGATAACCGGCTTCAATGCTCAGCGGGCGCATAATGGTGAAACGCGCGCCTGCGTTCGCTTCTTCATAACTGTCGATACCGCTGGACAGCGAATCTGGTGAATAATAATACTCGCCGAACAGACGGAAGCTGTTGCCGATTTTCCATTGTAGCCCACCGCCGACAGCCGCCGCATAGCCTTCATCGCTGTCTTTCGGATTGGTATAAATACCTTTACCGCCGACCGTCGCCAGCAGTGGTCCCACCGGAATGTTCAGCCCCAGACCCACGCCCGCAGCGTCGCCATCATCATCGTTGTGCATCCAGTTGCCGCTTAGCGCCAGTCCCGTCGATTCCGTACCAAAACCCACGCCAATGTTGGTGTAATCTTCGCCCGCCTGGCCGCTAATACTGATGGCCTGCGCCGATGCAGAAACGAACAGCATTCCGGCAAAACCTAATAATATGCTTTTTTTCATTTTTACCCTTTCCAGCAAGCACATAAAGAAAAACTCCCCAAAACGGCAGAATTGTACTGCCAGACGCTGAGGAATCAATGCACTAAAAAACCATTCCAAAAACATATTGTAACGAAATACTACTTTCGCCATGCCGCATCATTGCGCCATCACATGGCGGCGCCTGCATCAACTGGATTAACAAAAAACGCAGTCTGCGTTATCGCTTCCATTTTTCACAAAGAATTTCGCAGAACGATTTGTTAAGCTGATGACCTGGTGGTTTAAGGAAGCGACTTATGCGTCAACGAACTATAGTTTGCCCATTAATTCAAAATGATGGCTATTATCTGCTGTGCAAAATGGCCGACAACCGCGGCGTCTTTCCCGGTCAGTGGGCGCTGTCGGGCGGCGGGGTCGAGCCGGGCGAACGCATTGAAGAGGCGCTGCGTCGGGAGGTTCGGGAAGAACTCGGCGAACAACTGATTCTGAGCGATATTACGCCATGGACCTTCCGCGACGATATCCGTGTTAAAACCTACGCTGATGGCAGACAAGAAGAGATTTATATGATTTATCTCATCTTCGACTGTGTTTCCGCTAATCGCGATATATGTATTAACGACGAATTTCAGGACTACGCCTGGGTCAAGCCAGAAGAACTGGCGCTGTATGATTTGAATGTAGCGACACGCCACACATTAGCATTGAAAGGGTTATTATAATGACGACAGCCGCTTCAGGCTGTCTTTACGCTTTTAACATGCGGCTAGCCGGGAACAAATTCACCATCTAAAAAGAGTTTTCCGTTTTCTGCATGCATAACGAGCGCATTAAGATAGTCCGGATCAAACTTTACGCCGCGCTTATTTTTTGCAATATACGTCAAACAATGATTATGGGTAAAAATGACTATATTTTTATTCTGCGACTTTTTCAGTAACGTATTGATTGAAGCATAAATACCGCTGCCGCAATCCATCATTTTTTTATCCACCGTAAGCGACCTGCCCGCAGAAAACCAGGTTGCCGACTGGATGGTGCGCACCGTATTACTGGAATAGAGATTGTAATTTTGTATATCGGCACTGAAGGCTTTACCCAGCGCTCTGGCATCTTGCGCACCGTTGACCGTAATCCCCGTGCTGTCTGACAGGCAGGTATTATCGGAACGATCGCACCGCTCGGCATGGCGGAATAACACGACTACCGGATGCTGCTTCGCCAGCGCCGCCAGCGCTTTACCGTTAATCTGCGGTAGACCGTTACCACTCCAGGCATGTTGTGAGGTCAACCCGGCGATAATAACCAACGCCCCCGCCAGAGTCGCGAGATAGCGTTTGTTTTTAATAAAGCGTAGGGTAAATGCCAGCACATTAACCTCTCAGGCAGACAGTGCAGCTAACTTAATAGCAATACGATTAAAATGAAATTCCGCAACGGAAGACCAGGCCAGAAACATAAAAACAGCTTTTGGGCATGCATAAAATGCCTTAAACTTTCGGCGAAAGCAAAGCATAATTCCGTTAAAAATTATCTTTTTACTTCACCTTAATTTCTTAATGTTAATTTAATATTCATCCAGTAGGGTTCAGCTAAATGCGTTAAAAAATAAGCCCTTTTCTATTGCCGAAATATTTGAAAAGCGGCTTTCAATGGCTGAAGGAAAAATGATGTCGGACTTTTTGCCTTTCTCCCGTCCGGCGATGGGCGCGGAAGAGCTTGCTGCCGTTAAGACCGTACTGGACTCAGGTTGGATAACAACTGGCCCGAAAAATCAGGAACTGGAAGCGGCGTTTTGTCGGCTAACAGGCAATCAATATGCCGTTGCCGTCAGTTCAGCCACTGCCGGTATGCACATCGCGTTGATGGCGCTGGGCATTGGTGAAGGCGACGAGGTCATTACACCGTCAATGACGTGGGTTTCTACGCTAAATATGATCGTTTTACTCGGCGCGACCCCCGTCATGGTCGATGTCGATCGCGATACGCTGATGGTCACGCCTGAACATATCGAAGCCGCGATTACGCCACAAACCAAAGCAATTATTCCCGTCCACTACGCTGGCGCGCCCGCCGATCTGGACGCTATTTACGCTCTTGGCGAGCGTTATGGCATTCCAGTGATTGAAGACGCGGCGCACGCGACAGGAACCAGCTACAAAGGTCGCCACATTGGCGCCAGGGGCACCGCGATTTTCTCCTTCCACGCCATTAAGAACATTACCTGCGCTGAAGGCGGTATCGTCGTCACGGATAACCCGCAATTCGCCGATAAACTGCGCAGTCTCAAGTTTCACGGGCTTGGCGTTGATGCCTGGGATCGACAGAGCGGGGGACGCGCGCCACAAGCGGAAGTCCTGGCGCCGGGCTACAAATATAATTTGCCTGATCTCAACGCCGCTATCGCGCTTGCTCAGTTACAGAAACTGGATGCGCTTAACGCTCGCCGCGCCGCCATCGCAGCGCAGTACCACCAGGCAATGGCAGACCTGCCTTTTCAGCCTCTGAGCCTTCCGTCGTGGGAACATATTCACGCCTGGCATTTATTCATTATCCGGGTCGATGAAGCCCGCTGCGGTATTACCCGGGATGCTCTGATGGCATCGCTGAAAACGAAAGGCATCGGCACAGGGCTGCATTTCCGCGCCGCGCATACGCAAAAATATTATCGCGAACGTTTCCCAACGCTCACGCTGCCTGACACCGAGTGGAACAGCGAGCGGATCTGCTCACTGCCGCTCTTCCCGGACATGACCGAGAGTGACTTTGATCGGGTCATTACCGCTCTTCATCAGATAGCAGGACAATAAGCATGTTTGACGCCGCCCCCATAAAAAAAGTCTCGGTGGTTATTCCTGTCTATAACGAACAGGAAAGCCTGCCGGAATTGATAAGACGCACCACCACCGCCTGCGAGAGTCTGGGCAAAGCGTGGGAGATTTTATTGATAGATGATGGTAGCAGCGATAGCTCGGCGGAGCTGATGGTTAAGGCGTCCCAGGAGGCCGATAGCCATATCATCTCTATTTTACTCAACCGTAACTACGGTCAACATGCAGCGATTATGGCGGGGTTTAGCCATGTAAGCGGCGATCTTATCATTACGCTGGATGCCGATCTGCAAAACCCGCCGGAAGAGATCCCACGTCTGGTGGCGAAAGCCGATGAAGGGTTCGATGTGGTAGGCACCGTGCGCCAGAACCGACAGGACAGCCTGTTTCGCAAATCGGCGTCAAAAATCATTAATCTACTGATCCAGCGCACAACGGGCAAAGCGATGGGCGATTACGGCTGCATGTTACGCGCCTATCGCCGCCCTATTATCGATACTATGTTGCGCTGCCATGAACGCAGCACCTTTATCCCTATTCTGGCCAACATTTTCGCTCGTCGGGCTACCGAGATCCCGGTGCATCACGCTGAACGTGAATTTGGCGACTCTAAATACAGTTTTATGCGTCTCATTAACCTGATGTATGACCTGGTGACCTGCCTGACGACGACGCCGCTGCGCCTGTTGAGCCTGCTGGGCAGCGTTATCGCCATCGGCGGGTTTAGCCTGTCGGTATTGCTTATTGTACTTCGCCTGGCGCTGGGGCCGCAGTGGGCGGCGGAAGGCGTATTTATGCTCTTTGCCGTCCTGTTTACCTTCATCGGCGCGCAATTCATCGGTATGGGACTGCTGGGCGAATACATCGGTCGCATTTATAACGATGTCCGCGCCCGCCCCCGCTATTTTGTTCAACAAGTTATCTACCCGGAAAGCACGCCGTTTACTGAGGAAAGTCACCAATGAAAGCCGTTATTTTTGCCTATCACGATATGGGATGTCAGGGTGTGCAGGCCGTACTGGATGCCGGGTATGAGATTGCCGCGATTTTTACTCATGCCGACAATCCTGCGGAAAACACCTTTTTTGGCTCCGTCTCCCGGCTGGCGGCAGAATTAGGGATTCCGGTTTATGCACCGGATAACGTAAACCATCCTATCTGGGTCGACCGCATCGCTGAGCTTGCGCCGGATATTATTTTTTCGTTCTATTACCGCAACCTGTTAAGCGAAGAAATTCTGCACCTCGCCCCGGCTGGCGCGTTCAATCTGCACGGTTCTCTATTGCCTGCCTATCGTGGCCGTGCGCCGCTAAACTGGGTTCTGGTTAACGGCGAAAGCGAAACGGGCGTAACGCTGCATCGTATGGTCAAACGTGCCGACGCCGGAGAGATTGTCGCCAGTCAACGCGTCGCTATTGCGCAGGACGATGTTGCGCTTACCCTGCATCATAAGCTATGTCAGGCCGCGCGCCAGTTGCTTAATAGCATCCTGCCCACCATGAAATGCGGCGATATACCTTCTGTTCCTCAGCGTGAGTCTGACGCTACATATTATGGTCGCCGCAGGCCGGAAGATGGCCTTATCGACTGGCACAAACCGGTTTCCACGGTGCATAACCTGGTGCGGGCGGTAGCCGCCCCCTGGCCCGGCGCGTTCAGCTATAACGGCTCGCAAAAATTCACTATCTGGTCTTCCCGAATTTGTCCGGATGCGCAGGGCGCGCTTCCCGGCTCGGTAATTTCGGTCTCTCCGCTGCGGGTCGCCTGCGCCGATGGCGCGCTGGAGATTATTACCGGCCAGGCCGGAGACGGTATTGCTGTACAAGGCTCGCAGCTTGCACAGACGCTTGGTCTGGTGGCGGGCGCGCGTTTGAACCGTCCACCAGCGACCAGCGGTAAACGTCGCATTCGCGTTCTCATCCTCGGCGTCAACGGTTTTATCGGCAATCATTTGACCGAACGGTTACTGAATGAAGAGAATTACGAGGTCTACGGTATGGATATCGGCAGCAACGCCATTAGCCGATTCCTGCTCCACCCTCGCTTTCATTTCGTGGAGGGAGATATCAGCATCCACTCAGAATGGATCGAATATCATGTCAAAAAATGCGATGTCGTACTGCCGCTGGTAGCAATTGCTACCCCGATTGAATACACCCGCAACCCGCTGCGCGTCTTTGAACTTGATTTTGAAGAAAACCTGCGGATTATCCGTTATTGCGTAAAATACCGTAAACGCGTGGTTTTCCCGTCTACCTCTGAAGTGTACGGCATGTGTACGGACGCCTCTTTTGACGAGGACAAATCGAATCTGATCGTCGGGCCGGTGAATAAGCCACGCTGGATTTATTCCGTTTCCAAACAGCTTCTCGACCGGGTGATTTGGGCTTATGGCGAAAAAGAGGGATTGCGCTTCACGCTTTTCCGTCCCTTTAACTGGATGGGGCCGCGGCTGGATAGCCTGAACGCGGCGCGTATCGGCAGTTCGCGCGCGATAACACAGTTGATTCTGAACCTGGTAGAAGGGACGCCGATCAAGCTTATCGACGGCGGTCAGCAGAAACGCTGTTTCACCGATATTCGCGATGGGATCGAAGCATTATTCCGCATTATTGTGAATGATGGCGATCGGTGCGATGGCAAAATCATTAATATCGGCAACCCTGACAACGAAGCCAGTATTCAGGAACTGGCGACGCTGTTGCTCGACAGTTTTGATAAGCATCCGCTGCGCTGCCATTTCCCACCGTTTGCCGGTTTCCAGGTCGTCGAAAGCCGTAGTTATTACGGCAAGGGTTATCAGGATGTCGCACACCGGAAACCCAGTATCGACAATGCCAGGCGCTGTCTGGGCTGGGAACCGTCTATTGCGATGCGTGATACGGTTGAAGAAACGCTGGACTTCTTCCTGCGCAGCGTAGATGTCGCGGAACGCGCATCATGACGAAAGTCGGTTTACGCATTGATGTTGATACCTTGCGAGGAACGCGTGAAGGTGTTCCCCGGCTGCTGGCGACATTGCATCGCCACGGCGTTCAGGCCAGCTTTTTCTTCAGCGTCGGGCCGGACAATATGGGACGTCATCTTTGGCGTCTGATAAGACCGCGATTTTTATGGAAAATGCTACGTTCAAACGCCGCCTCGCTCTACGGTTGGGATATCCTGCTGGCCGGCACCGCCTGGCCGGGAAAAAATATCGGCAACGCCAATGCCGGGATTATTCGTGAAACGGCAACATACCATGAGACGGGACTACATGCCTGGGATCACCATGCGTGGCAGACTCACAGCGGCCACTGGAGTATCCGCCAGCTTGAAGAAGATATTGCACGCGGCATAACGGCGCTTGAGGCCATTATCGGAAAACCCGTCACCTGCTCAGCCGCGGCTGGCTGGCGAGCGGATGGGCGCGTTGTTCGTGCGAAAGAGCCGTTCAACCTGCGGTATAACAGCGATTGCCGTGGAACCACCTTATTCCGTCCGCTACTGATGCCGGGCCAGACAGGGACGCCGCAAATCCCGGTCACCTTACCCACGTGGGATGAGGTTATCGGCCCCGCGGTTCAGGCGCAGTCGTTCAATACCTGGATTATCTCCCGTATGTTGCAGAACAAAGGCACGCCGGTATATACCATCCATGCGGAAGTCGAAGGCATTGTCCATCAGCCGCTGTTTGAAGATTTGCTCGTTCGTGCACGTGACGCGGGGATCACCTTTTGTCCTCTGGGCGAACTGCTGCCGACATCGCCTGAGTCTCTGCCGTTGGGGCAAATTGTACGTGGACACATCCCTGGCCGTGAAGGTTGGCTGGGGTGCCAACAGGCAGCGAGCGCCTCATGATGAAATCGATACGCTATTATCTGGCTTTCGCCGCGTTTATCGCGCTCTACTATGTTATTCCTGTCAATAGCCGCCTGCTCTGGCAGCCGGATGAAACGCGCTATGCCGAAATAAGTCGGGAGATGCTGGCGTCTGGCGACTGGATCGTGCCGCATTTTCTGGGATTACGTTATTTTGAAAAACCGATAGCCGGTTACTGGATAAACAGTCTGGGTCAGTGGCTTTTTGGCGCTACCAATTTTGGCGTGCGGGCTGGCGCTATTTTAACGACATTGCTGGCCGCAGCGCTGGTGGCGTGGCTGACGTTCCGCTTATGGCGGGATAAACGTACTGCGTTGCTCGCCTCCGTGATATTTCTCTCCCTCTTTGCCGTTTACAGTATCGGGACGTATGCGGTACTCGACCCGATGATCGCCCTTTGGCTTACGGCCGGGATGTGTTGTTTCTGGCAGGGGATGCAGGCCACGACCCGAACGGGCAAGATTGGGATGTTTTTGCTACTGGGCGCAACCTGCGGTCTGGGTGTATTAACTAAAGGGTTCCTCGCCCTGGCCGTACCGGTGGTGAGCGTGCTGCCGTGGGTTATTGTTCAGAAACGCTGGAAGGACTTTTTGCTATACGGCTGGCTGGCGGTCTTGAGCTGCTTTGTGGTTGTCCTTCCCTGGGCGATCGCCATTGCGCGACGCGAAGCCGATTTCTGGCATTACTTTTTCTGGGTGGAGCATATCCAGCGATTCGCCATGAGCGATGCCCAGCATAAAGCCCCTTTCTGGTACTATCTGCCGGTACTGCTCGCGGGAAGTTTACCGTGGCTGGGGTTACTGCCTGGCGCGCTTAAACTGGGCTGGCGCGAGCGAAACGGCGCATTCTATTTGCTCGGATGGACGATCATGCCGCTTCTCTTTTTCAGCATTGCGAAAGGGAAACTGCCCACCTATGTTCTTTCCTGTTTCGCACCGATAGCGATACTCATGGCGCGCTTCGTCCTGCATAACGTAAAAGAAGGCGTCGCCGCGCTACGTGTCAACGGCGGGATCAACCTGGTGTTCGGGATAATCGGGATCGTCGCGGCGTTTGTCGTCTCCTCATGGGGCCCGCTGAAATCGCCGGTGTGGACGCATATCGAAACCTATAAAGTTTTTTGCGTCTGGGGCGTCTTTACTGTTTGGGCGTTTGTGGGCTGGTATAGCCTCTGTCATAGCCAAAAATACCTATTACCCGCGTTTTGTCCGCTGGGACTGGCGCTGCTGTTCGGCTTTTCCATCCCCGACAGGGTGATGGAGTCCAAACAGCCACAGTTTTTTGTCGAAATGACCCAGGCGCCTTTGGCATCAAGCCGCTATATTCTTGCCGACAACGTGGGCGTCGCCGCCGGGCTGGCCTGGAGTCTGAAACGAGACGATATTATGCTCTACGGACACGCGGGCGAACTCAGGTATGGTCTTAGCTATCCTGATGTGCAGGATAAATTCGTTAAAGCCGACGATTTTAACGCCTGGCTCAACCAGCATCGTCAGGAGGGCATTATTACGCTAGTACTTTCAATAGCCAAAGATGAAGACATCAGCGCTCTTTCCCTTCCCCCTGCGGACAATATTGATTATCAGGGGCGTCTGGTGTTAATTCAGTATCGGCCTAAATGATCGGCGTCGTTCTGGTGCTTGCCAGTCTGCTCAGCGTTGGCGGTCAGCTCTGCCAGAAGCAAGCGACACGGCCATTGACGGCGGGCGGACGCCGCCGTCACCTGATGCTGTGGCTGGGCCTGGCGCTGATATGCATGGGCGCAGCGATGGTGCTGTGGCTGCTGGTGCTACAAACCCTGCCGGTGGGAATTGCTTACCCGATGTTGAGTCTGAATTTTGTCTGGGTCACGCTGGCGGCATGGAAAATCTGGCATGAACAGGTTCCGCCCCGCCACTGGTTGGGCGTCGCATTGATTATCAGCGGCATTATCATTCTGGGGAGTGCGGCATAATGGGCGTAATGTGGGGACTGATAAGCGTTGCGATTGCCTCCCTTGCCCAGTTGAGTTTAGGGTTCGCCATGATGCGGCTGCCATCGATAGCGCATCCACTGGCGTTTATTTCCGGACTGGGCGCTCTTAATGCCGCGACCCTGGCGCTATTCGCCGGTTTGGCGGGGTATCTGGTTTCCGTCTTCTGCTGGCATAAAACATTACACACGCTCGCGCTCAGTAAAGCCTATGCGCTACTGAGTCTCAGCTATGTGCTTGTCTGGGTAGCCTCAATGCTGTTACCCGGTTTGCAAGGCGCTTTCAGCCTAAAAGCGATGCTCGGCGTATTGTGTATTATGGCGGGGGTAATGCTGATTTTTCTGCCCGCCAGATCATGAAGGCTTGCGCGTCAACCTCTGCCATTCGTCGCAGGAATAACAGCGTGCATCAACGATTTTTAAGGTCTGGTGTTTTTCCCGATTAATACAATACTGCGCATCCTGTAAAGGCGACAGGATATCGCCGGGACTCAGTAATATCATGGAATTCGCCTCGGCGATCATTTTTAGCGAACCGCCGCTATCGCACAGCACCAGAACATGGCACGCCCTCTTTTTGACATAATGCGATTTCTTAACCAACCATTCCATAGCGCCCCCGTTTCACGCTGATTGTTCATAACACGTTACACATCAACGGATAAACAAAACGGCAATAGCGATGGAATGGTTGTATATTAACCTAACATTAATTTTTACAGCTCTCACACACCCACTGCTGGAGCGCACGGCGAGATATTTTAATCCCTCCGTTTTTCAGTTCTGACGGCAGCGTCAACCAGCGAACCGGCTGTTGAAAACGCGCCAGCTTATCACGAACCCATTCAGCGAGGTTCACGTCTCCGGCCTGCGATGCATACTCCACAACCGCAACGGGACGATGGCCAAACTCTTTATCTTCTACCGGCACGACAAAGGCTTGTTGCACCAGCGGATGCGCGTTAATAACGCGTTCGACTTCCTCCGGCTGAATGCCTTCGCCGCCGCTAAAGAACAGGTTGTCCAGCCGCCCGGCGATGGTTAGCCTGCCGTGGTTCAGCTCGCCGCGATCGCGCGTGGCAAACCAGCCCTCGTCATTAACCAGCGGGATCAGTTTGCCATCACGCCAGTAACCTTCCGCCATACTGGCGGCGCGCAGCCAGACTTCATTATCGACGATTCTGATCTCTCTGCCGGGGAGCGGCGCGCCCACATCATCCGAACCATCGGCCTCTTTAGCGCATACCGTAGACGCGAACTCCGTGAGCCCATACCCGCACCAGCAACGAATCCCTTGTTTGCTGGCCTGGTCGGTGAGTTCAACCGGAATCACCGCGCCGCCGAGCAAAACGGCTTTCAGCGTCACCGCCGCCCGATTCGCCAGCAGCCGCCATAGCTGCGTCGGCACCAGCGAAGCATGAGTACACCCTGCCAGCATCTGCTCCAGCGGTTGCTTATCGCGTACCGTCATGCGCGCCCCGGCGAAGAGCCAACGCCACATAATACCCTGCCCGGATACATGAAACAGCGGCAGCGATAGCAGCCAGTCATCCTGCGGGCCAAACGGCATTAGCGAAAGCACCCCCTGCGCGCTGGCAAGATGCGCCTGGCACGTATGTACGGCCGCTTTTGGCAATCCTGTGGAACCCGATGTCAGCGTCATGGAAACCAGACGCTGCGATTGCCAGGCCACGGCATACGCCGCTGTGCTCTTTTGTATCTGCAACGCGGTTAACCCGGAAAATACGTTTTCGCCTTCCAGTGTCAGCGCAAAACGCAGCGTTAACTTCGGCACCAGCGCCTCCAGCAACGTCTGGGGCAACTGCGGGTTGACGGGCAGAACCCGCGCGCCGCACTGCATCAGCGCAAGCCATGCCAACAGAGTGCGCGGCTGATTCCCGGCGCGCAGCAGGACACCATCGCCCTCGCGTACGCCCTGCGCGGCAAACCCGCCCGCCAGCGCATCAATACGCTCACAGAGGGCGCGCCAGCTTAGCACTTCATCGTTCAGGCGCAGAGCGGGCGCCTGGCTGCGAACCTGACGCCAGTGGCGCCACGGCCAGTCCGTGAATGTCATAACAGTCGTTCCAGCTCATCACGCTTCAGACACGGCAACGCGCTACCGGGCCAGGGGCGAACCTGTTGCGCCTGCATCAGATGCAAGGTATCCAGTCCGGGCAGCGTTCCCGGCGTCAACCAGGCGGCAATCCGCGCCAGTTGCGTCAGGCCGAGGCTGGACTCGATTGAAGAGCTGATGACCGCCGTCAGTCCCAACGCATGGGCGGCAGCGACTTGCTCACGCACTTTATCAAGCGATCCGGTCAGCGTAGGTTTGATAACCACAGCCCTGACGCCCTCTTCGGCTTCAAAGGTGAAATCCGCTTCGCGCAGACTTTCGTCCCAGGCAATCGCGATGCCGGTTTCACGGGCAAAGGCGCGGGAATCATCCCGCGTCTTACACGGTTCTTCGAGAAAGGCGATACGAGCGCGGTAATCCGGATTAACGTACTTTGCGAACTGTTGGGCTTTTAGCGGCGTCCAGGCGCGATTCGCATCCAGACGCAGATGCAGATCCGGGATCGCCTCCAGCAGCAAATTAACCACCATGCCGTCGCGTACCGCTTCATAGAGACCCACTTTGACCTTAGCTATTTTCTCGCCGGGCATATCGGCAAGCCGCAGCACCAAATCGTCAGGATCGCCAGTGCATAACGGCGCGGCGCGATAGTCCGCCGCCTCCGGCAAGACGCCAGTCAGTTCCGCCAGCGCGCAGCTTGCGCCAAACGCGACCGAAGGCATCTCCGGTAATCCCTCGTTCCCCTGAAGCCAGTCGTTCACCCATGTTAGTAGCGCCGTCTGCGCCTCTTCCCACGTTTCCTGACTGAAGCCCGGCAGCGGGGAGATCTCTCCCCATCCCTCACGCTCGCCGTCACGCAGACAAACATACAGCCCGTCGCGAGTTTTTAACCGCCTGTCGCGCAGAACCACCCCCGCGTCCATGGGGATCTGCCAGCGGTATACCTGCGCGCTACGCATTATGGGTTCCGTTTGAATTTGCTGAAGTCAGGCTGACGCTTCTGGTTAAAGGCGTTACGGCCTTCCTGCCCTTCTTCCGTCATGTAGAACAGCATGGTAGCGTTGCCCGCCAGCTCCTGCAGCCCGGCCTGACCGTCACAATCGGCATTCAGCGCCGCTTTCAGGCAACGCAGCGCCATCGGACTGTTTTGCAACATTTCGCGGCACCAGCGCACGGTCTCTTTTTCCAGATCCGCCAGCGGAACGACGGTGTTAACCAGCCCCATATCCAGCGCCTGTTGCGCATCGTACTGGCGGCACAGGAACCAGATTTCACGCGCTTTCTTCTGACCAACGATACGCGCCATATACGAAGCACCCCAGCCGCCGTCAAAGGAGCCGACTTTCGGACCAGTCTGGCCGAAGATGGCGTTTTCCGCCGCGATGGTCAGGTCACACATCATGTGCAGCACATGACCACCGCCGATGGAATATCCCGCGACCATCGCGACAACCGGTTTTGGACAGGTGCGAATCTGGCGCTGGAAATCCAGCACGTTCAGGTGATGCACGCCGGAGTCATCCTGATAACCGCCGTAATCGCCGCGCACCTTCTGGTCGCCGCCCGCGCAAAACGCTTTATCGCCTTCGCCGGTCAGAATAATCACGCCCACGTTGTCGTCGTAACGGGCATCCGCCAGCGCCTGAATCATCTCTTTTACGGTCAACGGACGAAATGCATTGCGCACCTGCGGACGATTAATGGTGATTTTTGCAATACCGTCGGTGGATTTTTCATAACGAATGTCGGTGTAACCCTCCGAGCAGTCGTGCCATTCTACCGGTGCGTAAAGCATTGTTTCATCAGGATAGATCATAGTGTGTCCTTTAGTCAGAGACGCAGAATCTGAGCCAGACTGTCTACCACGCCAGCGGGGTTTTCCCGATGCGCGTTGTGTCCGGCGTTACGAATAACATGGCATGTCGCCGCCACTTCCTGCGCCAGGGCGCGGAATTTGCTGTCGCGTTCGCCACATAAATAATAAAACGGAAATGCCAGCGCGTTGAGCGCCTCGCGTAAATCCGGCTGGGCGGCAAGCGATGTCGCCTCCAGCATCGCAGCCAGCGTTTCGCCGTTATTCTGGCTACGCAGCGCCGTCAGCGCCTGCCTTTGCTGCGCCGTCAGCGAGGCGAACACCGGCTGCTGATACCAGTCGTGAAAAACCTCAGTCAGGGGTTCACGACGAAAACGCTCTGCCCAGCGCCCGTCGGACAATCGTCTTTCAGCGCGCGCCTGTTCATTTTGCAGCCCCGGATGACCGCCTTCGACCACCAGGCCGCACAGGCCGGGTATTCCCTGGCAGGCTGCCATCATCGCCACCCGGCCGCCAAGAGAGTATCCCACCAACCAAAACTTTAGTATGTTGTAACTAATTAACGTAGCGCGCAGTAATCTGATGACATCGGCAAAGCCGCCGACCGGAATAGCCGTAGATCCGCCATGTCCCGGTAAGTCAATATAAAGCCGCGAACAGCCGTGAAACTGTTCGCCAACCGACTGCCATTCGCGGCAATCGCCAGAAAAACCGTGCAGGAAAACCAGCGAGGGCGCCCCAGGCTGTCCGGGCATGTGCTGCGCGTGCAACATCATAGATGGCTTACCTGAGCCAAAAGTTGCTGCAACGTCTGCGCGCCATCCGTATCGTTTACCACCAGCTCAATCACCGTTGTCGCCGGGGTTCGCCACGCGCCAGCCAGCACAGACTCCAGTTCTTCCCAGTTTTCCGGGCGATGATAGCGCAGGTTAAACATGGCGGCCGCATGGTCAAAATGGACGTTTTGCGGCATCAAATAAAAGCGCTCACGTTTGCTTTGCGGCGTCGGCAGCAGGGAAAAGATCTGCCCGCCGTTATTGTTGACCACAATCAACACAAACGGCGCGGATACCTGACGTAGTAACGCCAGCGCGTTAAGATCGTACAGCGCGGATAAATCGCCGACGATAGCCAGCGTCGATTTGGCGCTGGCGCGCTGCACGCCCGCCGCTGTGGAAAGCAGGCCGTCAATGCCGCTCGCCCCGCGATTGCTGTATACCGGATAGCCAGCCGGCAACTGCGACAGCGCGTCGATCAGACGCACCACCAGACTATTGCCCACGAACAATTGCCCCTGCTCCGGCAGATAGTCACGGATACGGTGCGCCAGCTGCGCTTCGCCAAAGGTGTCTCGCTGCGCGACCACCCGTTGCCACGCCAGTTCCGCCAGACGCGGGATCTCTACACACCACGGTTTACGTTTTTCCGCCGGATGCATCTCCAGCCAGTCAGCGATTTTCGCTACCAGTCTGCGTCCACGATGGTGCGCCGGGTCCAGACGACCTTCAATATTGTCGATTACCCAGTACTCTTCCGGCTCGCAGGTTGCCTGCCATTGCAGTAAGCGTTTTCCGGTAAGGCTACTGCCAAGCTGGACGACAATCTGCGCCTGCTGCAGTTCGGTCACCGCTTTGGCGTTGCCGAGCCACAGGTCGGCGCACGGCAGCGGCTGCCCGGTTTGCGACAATACGTCGCCAATTAATGGCCATCCCAGAGTTTGCGCCCACTGCGCCACTTTTTTGCCTTCTTCCGCGCTCATACGCCCGGCGACGACGACGCCGCGTTTTTGTCGCCAGAAGAACCAGTCGCGCTGTTTGTCGCTTGCCAGTCGACGCGCTTCGCGCAGCCAGGGTTTTTCATCCTGCCACCAGTCGCCGAGACGCTGCTGCCAGACCAGACCGGTGTCATTCATATCGCCATACAGCGGTTCGGCAAAAGGACAATTAATGTGCAGCGCGCCCGCATGAAGCATGGCGAGCGCATTATCGATGGTCGACACCAGCCAGCGCGCCGGAATATCCTGCGTGGGACGCGGCAACGACAGAGTTTGGGAGGGGTGCGAGGCAAACATCCCCGCCTGACGGATCGCCTGGTTGGCGCCGCAGTCAATCAGCTCCGGCGGGCGATCGGCGGTAAGTAAAATGAGCTTCTCGCCCGTCAGACCCGCCTCAATCAGTGCCGGATAGAGGTTCGCCACGGCGGTACCTGAAGTGACAATAACGGCAACAGGCTGTTGGCTGACTTTCGCCAGCCCTAACGCCAGATGACCAAGCCCACGCTCATCAAAGTGCGTATGGTGGATAAAAGCAGGATTCTCTGCCGCCGCCAACGTGAGCGGCGTGGAACGGGAACCAGGGGCGATACAAACATGCCTGACGCCATGACGGGTTAAGGCTTCCAGGATGACCGCCGCCCAGCGCCGGTTAAATGCACTTACTGACATGAGTTTGTCCGGTATCAATCATTGGGACTAAGTATAAAGAGCTGCAAAAATGGATTATTGATATGGGTCGGGAATATGTGACTCATTACGCATCCATCTGCAATAAGGTACGTAACCCGGCCGCTTTATTATCTATTTCCTGCCATTCCTGTTCCGGATCGGAGCCGCGGACGATTCCCGCGCCGGCATACAATCGCACCACATTGGCCGTCACTTTGGCTGAACGTAACGTCACGCAAAACTCACTTTGCCGCGTGGAGAGATAGCCTGCCGACCCGGCATACCATTCACGTTCGAACGGCTCATGTTGTTCTATAAAACAACGCGCGGGTTCACGAGGGATCCCGGCGACCGCTGCGGTAGGCTGTAACTGGTGCAGGCAGAGCGTGTCGTCCGCCTGATTAAGCGCCGTCCAGATACAGCGGCGCAAATGCTGTACCTTGCGCAGTCTGAGCACCTGCGGCGGCAGCACATCCAGCGAGTGGGTGCAGTTTTGCAGTCGCTGGCAGATGTCTTCGACAACCAGCATATTTTCTCGCTGGTTTTTATCGTCTTTCATTAACCATTCGCCAAGCTGCCAGGCTTTATGGTTATCCGGATGGTTCGCCACCGTCCCGGCCAGCGCTTCGGTACGCAGCGCCGTTTCACGCCGCCGCCAGAGCCGCTCCGGCGATGATCCCAAAAAGGCGGTATCGGCGGAAAAGGCCATAAAAAAGTGGTAGCAGTTGAGATTTAAACGACGACTGGACGCCATCATCGCGGCGGCATTGACCGGACGGGAGAATTGTAAGTCGGTGGCCCGCGCCAGCACAACTTTATCAAACGCCTCTTGCGCAATGGTGTGGGTGGCCTGCTGAATCAGCTTCACCCAACCGTCTTTGTCCGGCCAGTGTTGTTCGCTCGTGAGCGAAAGGCGCAGCGCCGGAACAGGCTTAATACCGACCAGAGAAGCGAGAAACGCTTTCGCCTGGCGCGCATCATCGCGTAGCGAAACGTCACTGTGCAGATGTAAGCGTAAGGTCGCCGTACCCCCGCTACGTCGCCACTCCAGCCGTGGCAGCAATAAGTAGCCCTCTTTCGGCTCGAACGCATTCAGCCCCCAAATACGCAGATCAGGCTGCGCGTGCTGACGTAAAAACCGTTGCGCCAGATCGAGCGATGAAAAGACGGTGATGGCCCCGAGAACGGCAGCTTCTTCGTCGCCATTACGCTGTTGCCAGTAGAATTGCGGAAAGGATGACTGGCTGGCCAGCCAGCTCAATGCATCGAAGGCATCGTTTAAAGGGAAAGGCGCATCGAAAATGCAAAGCCCTGGCGTCGCCGGTATCTCTTGCGATAGCTGACGCGTCAGATTTTCCAGCGCAGTAGTAATAGAATGCACGCGGACCCTCCCTGTTAAAAACCCCACATTATACGGGGTACTGCCCTAAAAAAGCAGTACCTCATTTAGGGAGGGTTGCAATTCTGTTCAGTGGGGGGATTTAGCGCCGCGCCAGCAGCAGTCCAAGTACCAGTCCTACCGCCGCGCCTACGCCAATACCCTGCCAGGGTTTTTCATGAACGTAGTCATCCGCTTTATAAACGGCCTGCTTTGCCCTGTAATAATAGCTATCCGACGCATGGCTTACGCGGTTTTTCACCTCTTCCAGCGCTTGTTCCGCGCGGGCTTTCAGCTCAATGTATTTTTGATCGGCGGGATCGCCTGAGGAACGTAAAATCTCTTCCAGCGTTTCGCTGAGCAAAGTCAGATCATCATCAACACGTGATTCACCAAATTGATATGACATTCTCATTCTCCGTTGTGTTAACACCTGCTCCTAACTATAGTCAACGGTTTCGGTTTATGCCTGATGAACCTCCCGCGCCATTCCCCGGTGCGGAATGCCGTCTTCGTCATAAACATCGGTGACGGGAATAAAACCAAACCGCGCATAAAAAGGTTGCAGATGCGCCTGCGCCCCCAGATATAGCGGCTTATCCGGCCAGTGCCGCCCACAAGATTCCAGCGTTTTCGCCATTAATTGCTGGCCCAGTTTCGCCCCTCGCCAGGCGTCGCTGACGATCACCCGGCCAATGACAACCGGGTCTGATTCGTTATCGCTTTTCAGAATCCTCGCATACGCCACCAGCTCATCCTGATGCCAGCCCAGAATATGCCGATTGTCGCCGACTAAATCATCGCCATCCACATCCAGGTAAGGACAGCGCTGTTCTACCACAAAGACCGCGCAGCGCAATTTGAGTAACGCGTAAAGTTGAGGAACGGTAAGTTCGCTATGGTGGAGATCCTGCCAGTCAATCATGATGCGCTCCTGTGTTGTGGTAATCTTGGGTTAAACGATAACCAAACGTGTATGGACAAGATGGAATTAATTTTTTTAGGTACGTCCGCAGGCGTTCCCACGCGCTCACGCAATGTAACGGCAATTTTATTACATCTGCAACATCCAACGCAGCCGGGAGTATGGCTTTTTGATTGCGGCGAAGGGACACAGCATCAAATGCTTAATACCGCGTTTCATCCCGGTAAGCTTGAGCGCATTTTTATCAGCCATCTTCACGGCGATCATCTGTTTGGCCTGCCGGGTCTGCTATGCAGCCGGTCGATGGCGGGGAACCCCCATCCGCTAACCGTATACGGGCCTCAAGGCGTGCGTGAGTTTATTGCAACCACACTGCGTCTTAGCGGTTCATGGACCGATTTTCCGTTGCAAATTGAAGAAATTAGCGCAGGCGATATTCTTGACGACGGTCTGCGTAAAGTGACCGCATTCAGGCTGGAGCATCCACTGGAGTGCTACGGATATCGCGTTGTTGAACATGACAAGCCTGGCGCGCTGAATGCCAGGGCGTTAAAAGCCGCAGGCGTTACGCCCGGCCCGCTGTTTCAGGCGTTGAAGGCAGGAAAAACCGTCACACTTGCCGATGGAAGGCAGATCAATGGCGCCGACTACCTTGCTCCCGCCGTGGCCGGGAAATCAGTGGCGATTTTCGGCGATACCGCGCCCTGCGAGGCCGCCCTCGCGCTGGCGCAGGGCGTGGATGTGATGGTCCATGAAACCACGCTGGATGCGTCAATGGAGGAGAAAGCCAACGCCCGCGGACACAGCTCCACCCGTCAAACCGCGACGCTGGCGCGGGAAGCTGCCGTCGGTCGGCTGATCATGACCCATATTAGCTCACGCTATGACGATAAAGGCTGTCAGCGCTTACTGGCGGAATGCCGTGCTATTTTCCCGGCGACGGAGCTGGCTTACGATTTTTCTGTTTTCCCGGTTTAGCGCTCCATTTTTTGTCCTCATTGCCGATAACACTAAAAAAGGCAGGCTTTCATAATGAGGTTAGGATGGACAATTTTCAGAAAGATATTGATGACAGGGCCAATTTAACCCTGTCCAACCGTTTTGAACTGCTGTTATTCCGTCTTGGTACATCGCTGCATGAACAGAAGTCAGAGCTGTTCGGCATCAATGTATTTAAGCTGCGCGAAATCGTACCGATGCCCGCCTTTACACGCCCGGCAGGCATGAAAGCGCCGCTATTGGGCATGGTCAATATTCGGGATCAGGTCATTCCAGTGATTGATTTGCCAGCGGTAGCGGGCTGCAAGCCGGAAACCGGGCTGAATATTTTGCTGATCACCGAATATGCGCGCAGCGTACAGGCATTTGCCGTCGAGTCGGTGGAAAATATTATGCGTCTTGACTGGCAACAGGTGCATACCGCCGAGAAAGCCGTCAACGGTCGCTACATCACCAGTATTGCCTGCCTGGATGACAACAAAGAAACCAACAACCTGGCGCTGGTGCTCGACGTTGAGCAGATTCTTTATGATATTGTCCCCTCCAGCCACGATCTGCGCGCCACCAATCTGAAGACCAATAAATTTTATATTACCCCAGGCGCGGTAGCCATTGTGGCGGAAGACTCCAAAGTCGCCCGCGCGATGCTGGAAAAAGGGCTGAACGCGATGGGAATTCCGCACCAGATGCATGTGACCGGCAAGGATGCATGGGAGAGAATCCAGCAACTGGCGCAGGAAGCGGAGGCCGAAGGTAAGCCAATTAGCGAGAAAATCGCGCTGGTCCTGACAGATCTTGAGATGCCGGAGATGGATGGCTTTACGTTAACGCGTAAAATTAAAACCGATGAACGGCTGAAAAAGATCCCGGTCGTTATTCACTCTTCCCTTTCCGGCAGCGCCAACGAAGATCATATACGTAAGGTGAAGGCCGACGGCTACGTGGCCAAGTTTGAGATTAACGAACTCTCTTCGGTCATTCAGGAAGTGCTGGAGCGCGCAGCAACAAACAGCCAGGGACCACTGATCAGCCGCAAAAGCGCCTGACGTAACAGGGGATGCCTACAGTACAGGCATCCCCTGACGCTTAGTGAGACAAGCCTTCCGCCAGTTTTACCAGTTTAATAAACTCCGCGCGATAGCCTTGTCTATCTTCCCCGCGCGCCTGTTCACCCCATTTAATAATTTGCGGCCAGGTCGTATCTGCCAGCGTTTCTGAGCCACGCAGTTTTTGCCCGAAAGCCGCTACCGCCGCGCGGAAACGAAAATCTTCAGAGGCGTCAGCAAAGATCGGCATCTTTCCCATAACGACCGGGAACTCGGCTAATGTACTTTCGCTGCCCTGCGGCGCTTTCCAGCGCAATTTGATCCACGCCAGCTCGCTTGATTTTGTTGTCTTTGAGGCAGCTTTGTCCTGAGCGTAGCGCAGTTTATCCACCGAAGCTTTCTGCCCGTTAAGCGTCAGTTCAAAGAATAGCGTGACGTGTTTACCCGCGCCGATATCACCGGCATCAATCTTATCGTTATTGAAATCCTCGTCGCGCAGTTGGCGTTTTTCATAACCAATCTGCCGGTACTCAGTCACCCACTGCGGATTAAATTCGATTTGCGATTTTACATCTTTGGCAACGGTGACCAGCGTTTGATGCATCTCATCTTTGAGGACTTTTTGCGCCTCGGAGAGGGAGTCGATGTAGCTGTAATTGCCGTTACCCACATCAGCAATTCTCACCATCATGGCTTCGTTGAAATTGTCATCGCCGACGCCCAGCGTAGATAAGGTAATACCTTTCTCGCGCTCTTTTTTTACCAGCGCTTCGATGTCTTTGGGATCGGTAATACCGAGGTTAAAATCACCGTCGGTGGTCAACAAAATGCGGTTAACGCCGCCTTTGATAAACCCTTTTTCGGCCTGCTCGTAGGCTAGTCGTAATCCCGCTTCACCACCGGTACTCCCGTAAGCATCCAGATTATCAATTGCCGCTTTAATCGCGGTTGTGTTATTTCCCGCTGTAGACGCCAGCGCGACGTGAGTGCCGCCCGCGTAGGTCACAATCGTGATGTTATCCTGCGCACGCAGATCGTTCACCAACAGTTTTAGCGCCGACCGGATCAACGGCAGGCGTTCCGCTGGCTGCATAGAGCCGGAAGTATCAATGAGAAAAACCAGGTTGGCAGGTGGTAGATCTCTGGTCTGCATGTCCCGGGCCTGAACATCAACTTTTAATAGCGTACGCTGCGCGTTCCACGGCGAGGGAGCCAGTTCGTATTTAACCGCAAATGGCATCGGTATACAGGCCGCAATGGGTTTAGTGTTATCCTGCTTATCCGCAACGGGCTGAGGCGCGGGAAAATAGTTGAGCATCTCTTCTACCCGCACGGCTTCCGGCGGCGGCAGTTGTCCCTGATTCAGAAAGCGCCGCACGTTAGCGTAGCTGCCAGTGTCTACATCCAGACTAAACGTGGCGAGCGGCGCCTGACTTACCTGTTTAATCGGATTTTCATCGTAGTGTTCGTAACGCGCGGTCCCCATTACATTACCGCCTTGTGCAGCGAACGCTTTTGATGCCACGGCACGTGTCCGCATTTCATGTTGCGGTGCTTCGGCTGTTGCCAGAGATCCCGCTTTGGGATCTGCCAGAGATGCCGCTTTGGCTTCAGCATTCGCTTTATATTCGGCTGCTTTTTTCGCAGCCTGTTGGGCGGCCTCGGCTTGTCTTTTCTGGACAGTGTCATCCCCGGCCTGAGCGCTATTTTCTTTCTGGATAGCCTGCTCCTGTTTTAACTCAGCCGGATTATTTCCCTGCGGGTCGGAGGGCTCCGGCCCACAGCCCGAGAGAACAACCCCACCCAACAACAGCATTAATGTTTTTCCATTAAGCATACAAATTCCTTTTCAATTATATTCGGGTAATTCTCTGCAGATGTCCTGCATTATATTCCGCTTTACTTTTATTATCAGCATGACGAAAGTAGAAAATGGTATTACCTGAGTTAATAACCATCCATAATAAAAAAGATAATTATATTTTTGAGGCAAATAATATTTACGTTTAAGATGACAGGCTTAATCAGTTGCTGGCGTTCGACCCACAGATTCTGCGTAAAGAACACTATTTACAGGTGACCGATTTACCAAAATTGAATATATAAGATGGGGGACTACCTGCACTGTACCCTCGCCGAGACTTCCTTTTACAACCCACCAGACAGCAATCCATTAAGCCGTGCCGACACTCACGTTATTGATGGAAAGAGATTATATGCCGCCGTCACACGAAATAATGAACTGAGCGCGATCGGACGCCCTGAAAAACGCTGACAGAAATACGCTTCAGATCAAATTTTTCCCATTGAAGTCGATGAATAAACATTTATCCGGGAAACGGGTCACGAAAACAGTTGGGAGAGTTGTTCCACTACCTGCTTGCGGAACCGGATACCGAATGTTGCGTTGCGCTCTACCCAACCTACGCCTCACCCAACGCCTGATGGCGCTTCGCTTATCAGGCCTACGAATTATCCTATATTGATAACCCTGCAGGCCGGATAAGGCGTAGCCGCCATCCGGCATAAATGTTGTACTATGCCTGGTCAGCAACCTACCAGTTATAGCGCATGTTCAGGCTAAAGCTGGCGTCGCCGTAGTCGTTCTTTCCCTTCTGACCGGCGGCCTGGGCGTAGACGCTTAGCCGTTCGCTGACGTTTGCCTGAATCCCCACTTTCACTTCCAAGCGGTCGTTCGGCAAATCCTGCGATACCTTCGTGTCGCCAAAGGTGGCCGAGGCATTGTCGCTGGCGTGCAGCCAGTTGACCTCCATAAACGGCTGGATCCTGCCGCTCTCTTTGTACAGTTTACCGTCCACACGCACGCCTAAGCGCGTCGTCCAGCTATCATCGTTCTGGCCGCTGATGCGGGTGCCGCCATCGTCAATAACCGTGTCGGCGCTGTAGCGCTGCCAGGTGACCTGCGCCTGCGGCGTCAGGCTGACCGTGTTGCGGTTGCTTAACGCAATATCATAACGATAACCCGTTTCCAGCGAGACGGCGTGCGCGGCGGAGTCGTAACGGCTGGCGCTGAGTCCGTCGTTATCCACGCTGTTGTTGTAAGCGCCGTACTGATACCAGCTATCGATGTAAGCCCCGCGATGGCTTTGAGCATCGGCAAACCAGGTGGCGTAGAGGCCGAGGTTGTAGCCGTCCACGCTACCGTTGGCGGAGAACTGGCTGCCGTCCGCCCCCCGGTTGCCGGTGCTGTCGGTGCTGGCGTTGATGTAGCTGCCCATCAGGCCAACGGTGACGCTCTGCGCGCCGTCGCTCCAGGTCAGGATGTCGCCGCCGAGCTGGAACTGCGAGTAGTCGCTGTCGATATCTACATTGCCGTTAACCGCCTGCGATTCGGCTTTACCGGCCTTAAAACGCATCCAGATGCTGCCGTCGGCGGAACGGTACTGGCTGCCTTCCCGGTCATAGAGGGTCTGCATTTGCAGGTTGCGCGCCATCCACTGGTTGCCGAGATAAACGCCAATGTCGGCGCGGTACTGCGGCGCCACGGGCGTGACGTCGCCGCCGTCAGGTGGAGTGATATCGCCGCCATCGTCCGGCGGGGTGACATCGCCGCCATCGTCCGGCGGGGTGACGTCGCCGCCATCGTCCGGCGGGGTGACCTCACCGCCATCGTCAGGCGGGGTGACCTCGCCGCCATCGTCAGGCGGAGTGACATCGCCGCCATCGTCAGGCGGAGTGACGTCGCCGCCGTCGTCAGGCGGAGTGACCTCGCCACCATCGTCAGGCGGAGTAACCTCACCGCCGTCGTCCGGCACGTCATCAGACTCGGAGCGCAAGTACCAGTCGCCGCCGTCTTGTTTCAGCGTGTAGGTCCAGGCGTTAATATCAACATGCCCTTTGTAGAGCCTAAAATCACCGTCAGACTGACCGCCCACCTCAATAACTTCAATACCGTTAACTGTTTGTGCGCCCAGGCCATTGACGTTGGTGATATGCAGCGTGGTGCTGCCGGCGGTGTCGCCGGTGACGATCAGTTTATCGGTGGGCGAGCTGTCATCGCCCAGTTGGGTATTGAGATAGAGATGACCGTCGTTGCCGGTATAGTTTCCCGCGATCGTCAGCGTATTGTTGGGCTGGTCGCTGCCGCTTATCATCGCGCTGCTGTTGACGACATCGCCGTTGACGGTGAACGTATCGACAAAGTACAGGTTGCCCAGATTGTTAACATGGCCGTTCACCGTGGCGTTGTGGCCGCCAAAGGCGGCGTTCGCGGCGATATTAACCGCCTGCGCGCTCCCCGCAGAGCCGATAGTCGCCGTTTCGGCCAGCCATAGCGCGCCCTCCTGCACGTCGGTGTCGCCGCTGTAGGTGTTTTGCGCCCCCAGGATCAGCGTGCCAGCGCCCCGTTTGATGAGCGATTTGCCGTCCCAGTCGGTGGCGCTGTCGGGATTGAGCGTGGCGTCAACGTCCGTCAGCGCGGTGTTCAGCGTGAAGCTATGACCTTGCTCGCTCAGGGTGAAGGTGCCGTGGGCGTCGGTGGCGGCGTTGTCGCTGTCGGCATACCAGGACAGCGAGGCGGTTACGTCATAGCGGGTGTCGTCGTCGGCGTTCACGCGCCCATCGACGGTGAGAAAATCCACCTGTTTGGCGTCCATACCGGCTACGGTGAATTGCGCAAAGTCGCTATTGATGGCGCTGTCCGTGTCAATCAGCGTGTAGGCGTACGCGTCGCGGGTCCAGGATTTCGCCACGTTGCCGATGCCGGTAATATCCAGCGTACCGCCCAGGTTGGCGTGGTCGGCGGTGACGATGGCGCCGCTGTTGCTGTCGATCAGGTGTACGGCCAGGGTGCTGTTCGCCTCCTGCGTTAGCGTATTTGCCCGCAATGCGCTGCCTGCGCCAATTGCGGTGGTGGCGTTATCGTGAGTGGTGAGATTTGCCGTAACGAACTGGCCGCTGGCGTTCAGTTGCAGGCTGGCGTAATTGTCGATATCGCCGCTGCCCAGCGCCTCAACGTTGCTGGCGACCAGCGTACCGTCGCTGATAAGGGTGCCGCCGGTATAAGTATTGCTGCCGGAAAGCGTGAGCGTGCCGTCGCCGGATTTTTCCACCTGGCCGCTGCCGCTGATGGCATTGTCGAACGTGCCGCCTGTGTTCAGTTCCAGCACGGCGTTGTCGGTGACGTCGCCACTTCCCAGCGCGTTGACGTTGCTGGCGACCAGCGTGCCGCTGCTGATAAGGGTGCCGCCGGTGTAAGAATTGGCGCCGGAGAGTGTGAGCGTCTGGTCGCCGGATTTTTCCACGCGGCCCGTACCGCCGATGTTATTGATGAAGTCACCGCCGGTGTTTAGCGCCAGCGTGGCGTTGTCGGTGACGTCGCCGGTACCCAGCGCCTCAACGCTAGTGGCGACCAGCGTGCCGCCGCTGATGGTGGTGCCGCCGCGGTAAGTATTGCTGCCGGAAAGCGTGAGCGCGTCGTCGCCGGATTTCACCACCTGGCCGCTGCCGCTGATGACGTTATCGAACGTACCGCTGGTGTTCAGCTCCAGCGTGGCGTTGTCGGTGACGTCGCCTGTACCCAGCGCCTCAACGTTGCTGGCGACCAGCGTACCGTCGCTGATAAGGGTGCCGCCGGTATAAGTATTGCTGCCGGAAAGCGTGAGCGTCTTGTCGCCGGATTTCACCACCTGGCCGCTGCCGCTGATGGCGTTGTCGAACGTGCCGCCGGTGTTCAGCTCCAGCGTGGCGTTATCGGTGACGTCGCCACTTCCCAGCGCGTCAACGTTAGTGGCAACCAGCGTGCCGCTACTGATAAGGGTGCCACCGGTATAAGAATTGGCGCCGGAGAGCGCGAGCGCGTCGTCGCCGGATTTCACCACTTGCCCGCTGCCGCTGATGTTGTTGGTAAAGTCACCGCCGGTGTTCAGTTCCAGCGTGGCGTTGTTGGTGACGTCGCCAGTCCCCAGCGACTCAACGTTGCTGGCGACCAGCGTGCCGTCGCTGATGAGCGTGCCGCCGCTGTAGCTGTTGGCGCCGGAAAGCGTGAGCATCTTGTCGCCGGATTTGACCACCTGACCGCTGCCGCTGATGGCGTTGTCGAACGTGCCGCTGGTGTTCAACTCCAGAGTGGCGTTGTCAGTGACGTCGCCAGTACCCAGCGCCTCAACGTTGCTGGCGACCAGCGTGCCGCTGCTGATAAGGGTGCCGCCGGTATAAGTATTGCTGCCGGAAAGCGTGAGCGCGTCGTCGCCGGATTTTTCCACTTTGCCGCTACCGCTGATGGCGTTGTCAAAATCGCCGACAGCGTTCAGCGCCAGCGTGGCGTTGTCGGTAATGTCGCCAGTACCCAGCGCGTTCACGTCGTTGGCGACCAGCGTGCCGCCGCTGATAAGGGTGCCGCCGGTATAAGTATTGCTGCCGGAAAGCGTGAGCGCGTC
>NZ_JBCMFH010000023.1:0-48852 GCF_043848115.1 Salmonella sp. 2020_1395
CGAAGAAAGCCGCGCTGGGAGCTGTGATGCGCAAACTGGTACATTTATGCTTCGGCGTGTTGAAAACGCGGCTTCCGTGGGATGAAAATTATGTAGCTACCGCTTGACGTTCAAGACGGTAGCTACAACATCTTTCCTGTAGGCCCGATAAGCGTAGCGCCATCGGGCAAAACAATATCAACGTCCGTTTTCATCCAGGGCAAACGTCGGCAATTTCAAATGCCAGCGAATGGCCGCCAGCCGAATGAACAGCGTGACGACCATACCCATCATGCTGGCGCTTTCCAGCGGTACTGAAAACGTATAAAACGCGGTAGCGTGAACAATCCCGCCGATAATACAGGCCGTGGCATAGATTTCGGTGCGTAGGATCATGGGGATCTCGCGTGCCAGAACATCGCGAATAATCCCGCCGCCGACGCCGGTAATCACGCCCATACAGACAGCCACTAATGGCCCCGTTTCAGCGAGGAAGGCTTTATTCACCCCAATGCCGACAAACACCGCCAGCCCGACCGCATCCAGTACCGGCAACATCCATTTCGGCAGACGTCTTGGCTGACGAACCAGCAGGATGGTCAGCATACTGGTGACCATGGCGACGACCAGATCGGTAGGATCTTTAACCCAGAATACCGGGCCGTTATCCAGCGCCATATCGCGGATTGTCCCGCCGCCGACGGCAGTAACGACGCCGAGCACCAGGACGCCGAACGGGTCCATACGTAATTTCCCGGCCAGCAACACGCCAGAGATAGCAAATACAGCCGTGCCTACAATATCCAGCCAATAGACGAGCATTGTCGAATCCCCACTGGGAGCCTGGTAAGACAGGCTCTAATTCACCTGTGAAAGCGCATTACAGAGTTGTTTTGCGGCGAGGATAATACGCGGGCTTGCGCGTTCAAACCAGTCGCTGTTAAGCGGAATAACCGGAATTTTTAACAGGTTTCCCCAGTATTGTTCAATTTTGAGAATTTCGCCCGCTTTTCCGGCCACGATAATGGCCTGGGGATGCCTTGCCAGCACCTGTTCACGGCTGACTTGCGGCCACGGCACGCGGCTGTCAGCAAAGACGTTTTCTCCGCCGCAGGTCGTCAAAACCTGATGTTGAATAGACCCTTTACCACTGGTAAACAGAGGATTCATGCCAAACTGAAGAAAGACGCGCTTTTTAGCTTTACCGGCATACTCGGCGTTGAGTGCGGCGTACTCGTTTAGCAATGTCTGCGCTGCCTGCTGAGCCTTTTCCGGCTGCGGGCTCCAGGCGGCCAGTTGACGGAGCGTGTCGGCGATCTGTTCGATGCTTACCGCGTCCACCCACATGACCTTAATACCTAATGACGTCAGTTGGTTTACCTGGCGTTCCGCATTACCGCCGCGCCAGGCGACGACCAGATCCGGCTTCAGCGCCACAATGCGTTCCAGATTCATTCCCTGCCAGGTAGAGACCTGTTCTATTTTTTGCGCTTCGGGCGGGTAGTCGGAATAGCTGCTGACGCCAACGGGCGTAATCCCGGCGGCAAAAGCGAGCTCCGTATTGGCGGGAGAGAGGGTAATTACGCGCGGCGCAGCGTAAAGCCACACCGGGAGCGTAAGCAGCAGGGCGACCAGCGCCCTGAACATTTGCTTAGCCATGCGCCAGTTTCTGTACCAGCGTTTCGACCATCAGAGTCGACTGTTTCGCCGCCACCGCGAGGAATTCGTCAAAGCTGAGGTGCGATTGCTGATCGGCCACGTCAGAAATAGCGCGTACCACCACGAACGGCACGTTGAAGTTATAGCAGACGTGGGCGATAGCGGTGGCTTCCATCTCTACGGCGACCGCGTCGGGGAAGTTATGCCGAATTTTCGCCAGCCCGACGGAGCCGTTAATAAACGCGTCGCCGCTAACAATAAGGCCGCGTACCGCGTTCAGATTCAACTCCCTGATGCAGGATTCCGCGGCGGCGATCAGTTTGTCATCGGCCTTAAATCCGGCCGGACAGCCCGGTAATTGCCCGTATTCATAGCCGAAAGCGGTCACATCAGCGTCGTGGTAACGCGCTTCGTCAGAGACGACGATATCGCCGACCTTCAGCGTGGACGCCAGACCGCCTGCGGAACCGGTATTGATGATCACGTCCGGCTTGCAGTGCTCCAGAAGCAACGTTGCGCCCAGCGCCGCCGCGACTTTACCGATACCGGATTTCAGCAACGCCACTTCGGTGCCGTTCAACTGGCCGGTGTAAATTTCGCAGCCGCCCAGCGTAATCGTCTGACGGTTGTCAATTTTGTCACGCAGCAGCGTAACTTCTTCTTCCATTGCGCCAATGATGCCGATTTTCATAGATTTACTCGCGATAAGTCAGTTTTGGGGGCATAGTTTATCATGCGCTTATGGGGAAGCGCATTTCTCAGGCGGGGAGAGGATATGGCATCGATCGATTTCCGAAATAAAATTAACTGGCATCGTCGTTATCGTTCACCGCAGGGCGTAAAGACGGAACATGAGATCCTGCGGATTTTTGAAAGCGATCGCGGGCGGATTATCAACTCTCCGGCTATACGCCGTTTGCAGCAAAAAACGCAGGTTTTCCCGCTGGAGCGCAATGCCGCGGTGCGTACTCGCCTGACGCATTCGATGGAGGTGCAGCAGGTAGGGCGTTATATCGCGAAAGAGATTTTAAGCCGCCTGAAAGAGCAAAACCGACTGGAGGAGTACGGTCTGGATACGCTGACCGGTCCCTTTGAAAGTATTGTGGAAATGGCCTGCCTGATGCACGACATCGGTAATCCGCCGTTCGGTCATTTTGGCGAGGCGGCGATCAATGACTGGTTTCGTCAGCGGCTGCATCCGGAAGATGCGGAAAGTCAGCCGCTCACGCATGATCGTTGTGTGGTTTCCTCGCTACGGTTACAGGAAGGCGAAGAAAATCTGAACGATATTCGCCGCAAGGTACGTCAGGATATCTGCCATTTTGAAGGCAATGCACAGGGAATTCGTCTGGTGCATACGCTCATGCGGATGAATCTTACCTGGGCGCAGGTTGGCGGAATTTTAAAATATACCCGTCCGGCATGGTGGCGAGGGCCGGTGCCGGATTCCCATCGCTATTTAATGAAGAAACCGGGCTATTATCTTTCTGAAGAGAAGTATATTGCGAGGTTACGTAAAGAACTTCAGTTAGCGCCTTACAGTCGCTTTCCATTAACGTGGATTATGGAAGCCGCAGATGATATTTCTTATTGTGTCGCCGATCTTGAAGACGCGGTAGAGAAAAGAATCTTTAGCGTTGAGCAGCTTTATCACCATTTATATCACGCGTGGGGCCACCATGAGAAGGATTCGCTGTTTGAGCTGGTGGTAGGAAATGCGTGGGAAAAATCACGCGCCAATACATTAAGCCGCAGTACCGAAGATCAGTTTTTTATGTATTTACGGGTAAATACATTAAATAAACTGGTGCCCTATGCCGCTCAGCGTTTTATTGATAATTTGCCGCAGATTTTTGCCGGTACCTTCAATCAGGCGCTGCTGGAAGATGCCAGCGGTTTTAGCCGCCTGCTTGAACTCTATAAGAATGTGGCGGTTGAACATGTGTTTAGCCATCCGGATGTAGAACAGCTTGAACTACAGGGATACCGGGTGATCAGCGGATTATTAGATATCTATCAGCCGCTATTAAGCCTGTCGCTTAACGACTTTCGCGAGCTGGTGAAAAAAGAACGGTTGAAACGCTTCCCCATAGAATCGCGCTTATTTCAGAAACTTTCTACGCGCCATCGTTTGGCCTACGTGGAAGTCGTCAGTAAATTACCCACGGATTCGGCGGAGTACCCGGTACTGGAATATTATTATCGCTGTCGGTTGATTCAGGATTATATCAGCGGGATGACTGACCTTTACGCATGGGATGAATATCGGCGTTTGATGGCGGTCGAACAGTAAATGGACTTTTGTAAAGATGGACAATAAATTTTTACTTTTTCCAGAAACTTTATTCCGGAACTTCGCGTTATAAAATGAATCTGACGTACACAGCAATTTTGCGTTACCTGTTAATCGAGATTGAAACACATGAAAAAAACCACATTAGCAATGAGTGCACTGGCTCTGAGTTTAGGTTTGGCATTGTCGCCTCTGTCTGCCACGGCGGCTGAAACGTCCTCTTCAGCAATGACTGCCCAGCAGATGCCAAGCCTGGCACCGATGCTCGAAAAAGTGATGCCATCGGTGGTCAGTATTAATGTAGAAGGTAGCACCACGGTGAATACGCCGCGTATGCCGCGTAATTTCCAGCAGTTCTTTGGCGATGACTCCCCGTTCTGCCAGGACGGTTCTCCGTTCCAGAATTCTCCCTTCTGCCAGGGCGGCGGTAACGGCGGCAACGGCGGTCAACAACAGAAATTCATGGCGCTGGGTTCCGGCGTAATTATTGACGCCGCGAAGGGGTACGTCGTCACCAACAACCACGTGGTTGATAACGCCAGCGTGATTAAAGTACAGCTTAGCGATGGGCGTAAATTCGATGCTAAAGTGGTAGGCAAAGATCCGCGTTCTGATATCGCGCTGATTCAAATTCAGAATCCGAAGAATCTGACGGCGATTAAGCTGGCGGACTCCGACGCGCTGCGCGTGGGGGATTATACCGTCGCTATTGGTAACCCGTTTGGTCTGGGCGAAACGGTGACGTCAGGTATCGTTTCGGCGCTGGGGCGTAGCGGCCTGAACGTAGAAAATTACGAGAACTTTATTCAGACCGACGCCGCGATTAACCGTGGTAACTCCGGCGGCGCGCTGGTGAACCTGAACGGTGAGCTGATCGGTATTAACACCGCGATTCTGGCGCCGGACGGCGGCAACATCGGTATTGGCTTCGCTATCCCCAGTAACATGGTGAAAAACCTGACGTCGCAGATGGTGGAATACGGCCAGGTGAAACGCGGCGAACTGGGGATCATGGGGACTGAGCTGAATTCCGAATTGGCGAAAGCGATGAAAGTCGATGCCCAGCGTGGCGCGTTCGTCAGCCAGGTGATGCCGAATTCGTCCGCAGCGAAAGCGGGTATCAAAGCCGGGGATGTCATTACCTCGCTGAACGGTAAACCGATCAGCAGCTTTGCGGCGCTGCGCGCTCAGGTCGGCACTATGCCGGTCGGCAGCAAAATCAGCCTCGGTCTGCTGCGTGAAGGTAAAGCGATTACGGTTAATCTGGAACTGCAGCAGAGCAGCCAGAGTCAGGTTGATTCCAGCACCATCTTCAGCGGGATTGAAGGCGCTGAAATGAGCAATAAAGGCCAGGATAAAGGCGTTGTGGTGAGCAGCGTGAAAGCGAATTCACCCGCCGCGCAAATTGGCCTCAAAAAAGGCGATGTCATTATCGGCGCTAACCAGCAGCCGGTGAAAAATATCGCCGAGCTGCGTAAGATTCTCGACAGCAAACCGTCGGTTCTGGCGCTGAATATTCAGCGTGGTGATAGTTCTATTTATTTGCTGATGCAGTAATCACCTTTGTCCCCCTTCCGCCATGGAAGGGGGCAACCCTTTTCTGTGAAACCCCCCACAACTCCATACTTATTTGCACCGTTTTGTGCATTTGCACAATGTCGAGACCTGTCATCTTCCTTATGCTTGTGCTCTGCTCACAGGAGGGATTTATGGCTGGCTGGCATCTTGATACCAAAATGGCGCAGGATATCGTGGCGCGCACTATGCGCATCATCGATACCAATATCAACGTAATGGATGCCCGCGGGCGTATTATCGGCAGCGGCGATCGGGAACGTATTGGTGAATTGCACGAAGGCGCGCTGTTAGTGCTGTCGCAGGGCCGGGTTGTGGATATTGACAACGCCGTGGCGCGACACCTGCACGGGGTGCGTCAGGGGATTAATCTTCCCTTACGTCTTGAGGGCGAAATTGTCGGCGTGATCGGCCTCACCGGCGAACCAGAGCATCTGCGTAAATATGGCGAACTGGTGTGTATGACTGCCGAAATGATGCTGGAGCAGTCGCGGTTAATGCACCTTTTGGCGCAGGATAGCCGTTTGCGCGAAGAGCTGGTAATGAACCTGATTCAGGCCGAAGAAAATACGCCGGCGCTGGTGGAATGGGCGCAGCGTTTGGGGATCGATTTGAACCAGCCGCGTGTGGCGGCGGTGGTGGAAGTCGACAGCGGCCAGCTTGGCGTCGATAGCGCAATGGCGGAACTTCAGCAGTTGCAGAATGCGCTTACCACGCCGGAGCGTAACAACCTGATAGCCATTGTTTCTCTCACCGAGATGGTGGTGCTTAAACCCGCCTTAAACTCGTTTGGTCGTTGGGATGCTGAAGATCATCGTAAGCGCGTAGAGCAGCTTATCTCGCGAATGAAAGAGAATGGTCAGCTACGTTTTCGCGTAGCGCTGGGCAATTACTTTACCGGGCCGGGCAGTATTGCACGCTCATACCGCACGGCGCGCACCACGATGATGGTCGGCAAACAGCGGATGCCAGAAAGCCGCAGCTATTTTTATCAGGATTTGATGCTGCCGGTTCTGTTAGATAGCCTGCGTGGCGGCTGGCAGGCCAATGAGCTGGCGCGCCCGCTGGTAAAACTCAAAGCGATGGATAACAACGGGTTATTACGTCGGACGCTGACGGCGTGGTTTCGCCATAATGTCCAGCCGCTGGCGACCTCTAAGGCGCTGTTTATTCATCGTAATACGTTGGAATATCGGCTAAATCGTATTTCGGAACTGACCGGGCTGGATTTGGGAAATTTTGACGATCGGCTGTTGCTGTATGTGGCGCTGCAATTGGATGAACAGCGTTAAGCCCGGCGGCGCTACGCTTATCAGGCCTACCGGGATATATCTGTAGGCCGGATAAGGCGTAACACGTCGCCATCCGGCAACACACAGCTTACTTACGGGTAAGCTTGTCCAGATCGGCTTCGATTTCACTGATCTTATTCGCGACGACGCTTTCCAGATGGCGCAAGTCGTCGAGGATCTTACGTTTGAGATCGAGTTCTGAGCGGTCGCGCTGGCAGATTTGGTCCAGCTCGTCAATCACATAGCGTAGGTTAGGGCTAATCTCCTGTACTTCTTTATAACCCTGACCGATGCCATCGGCCACCACCGTTTTACGCTGGCGTGGATACTTAAACTTCACGCTTTTAGCAAAGAATTCACCTCTATCCTTTTGAAAATAGATTTTCAGGATATCGTTATTGGCTTCTTGCCGCAGGCTGTAACGATCGATTTCCTCAGGATTGGTAATGCCCAGACTTTTTAGATTGTCATACATAGCGGTATCCTTCATCACACTATAACTTTTGAATAATTAACGAAAAATTGGTTTTTCGCCACCAATGTATACAAAAAAAGCGCGGTTGATCGCAGAAGACGTCTCGGCAACGTCATGAGCAAAAGGGCGGCGGTTATTGATAGCTTAAGTAATTCAACGCGATATTCCGTTTATAGAGAAAGCGTTTGAGGTCAGTGTGGAAAATTGACCGGAGGTAGTGGTCGATAACCTTGAGAGGCGGAGTCTGTGTCCGGAACGTATAATGCTACTATTCGCCGGGTGGTGATTTCCGCCTGGATAGGAAACTCCATTGAATATTATGATTTTCTATTATACGGCCTGGCAAGCGCGCTGGTATTTGGCCCGCTTTTTTTCCCTGGCGCCAGCCCATTGACTGCAACGTTATCTTCTTTTGCCAGTTTCGGCGTGGGATTTATTTCCCGGCCGCTGGGCGCGCTATTTTTTGGCAACAGGGGAGATACGCTTGGGCGTAAAAACACGTTATTAATCACGTTAGGTGGGATGGGCGCGGTCACGTTTCTCATCGGTTGCCTGCCTTCTTACGCCAGTATTGGCGCGCTGGCGCCTGCTTTACTGGTTATTCTGCGTTTTCTACAGGGATTTATGGTTGGAGGCGAATGGGGAGGCGCCATGTTGATGGTCGTGGAATATGCTGCTGGAAAGCACCGGGGGCGGTTAAGCGCGCTATCGCAAACAGGAGGACTCACGGGACAATTATTGGCGACAGGCGTATTTATAGTCGTGACCCAATTACCGAAGGAGGCGTTGTTATCGTGGGGATGGCGTATTCCTTTTCTGCTCAGTGCGCTTTTGGTGTTGCCTGGATTATATATGCGTCATCGTCTGGATGAGACGCCTGTCTTCCGTGCGTTTAAAAAGCAGCAGGCCATTAATCATAGGCAGCAAAAAGAAGAAAGGCCGGTGGTCAAAGTGGTACGAGAACAATGGCGCAGCATTTTGCTGATTATAATTCTGCGTTTTGCGGAAAGCGTTCCCTTTTTTCTTGCTACCGTCTTCGCGGTTTCCTGGGCGACGACGCAGCTTGGGATTGCCAGCCTGACTATTCTGTACATTGTAATGTTCACCTGTCTGCTGGCGTATCCCATGCACGTGCTATTTGGCATCATGTCGGATCGGCGTGGCTGCCGTCAGGTGTATATTTTCGGCGCGCTTTTTGTCGCGGCAATGGCTTTTCCCTTTTTCTGGCTGCTGGAAAGCCGTTCGCTCATACTGATGACAATGGGCTACGTTCTGCTTATTAACATTGGTCATAATTCACTGAATGCCGTGCAACCTTCTTTTTTCGCCGGACTGTTTCATCCGCCTGTACGCTACAGCGGTTCATCAATTGGCGCTCAGTTGGGGGCGGTTGTGGCAGGGGGATTCACGCCGTTTATCGCTAAGGCGTTAAGCGCAGTCTATGATAACAGTTGGGCGTTGGTTGCCGGTTATGTCGTTTTGACTGCGTTGGCTTCGGCGTTTGCGGCAAAGATTGCGCCGGAAACCGTGTTACCGCATTCGCCGTAATGCAAAGGGGGCTGTTGCCCCCACTTTTCACTCGCTTAATCAATAGTGCGCAATAATTCGTTAATGCCCACTTTACCACGCGTTTTGGCGTCGACTTTTTTCACGATCACCGCGCAGTACAAACTGTACTTGCCGTCTTTTGACGGCAGGTTGCCGGAAACGACCACGGAGCCCGCCGGTACGCGGCCATAGTGAACTTCACCGGTTTCGCGATCGTAGATTTTGGTGCTCTGGCCGAGGTATACCCCCATGGAAATGACGGAACCTTCTTCGACAATGACGCCTTCCACGACTTCAGAACGCGCGCCAATAAAGCAGTTGTCTTCAATGATGGTCGGGTTAGCCTGCAACGGCTCCAGTACGCCGCCGATACCTACGCCGCCGGAAAGGTGAACATTTTTACCAATCTGCGCGCAGGAACCCACCGTCGCCCAGGTGTCAACCATGGTACCTTCGTCAACGTAGGCGCCGATGTTAACGTAAGACGGCATCAGCACGGTGTTGCGGGCGATAAATGCGCCCTGACGAACGGCCGCAGGCGGAACGACGCGGAAGCCTTCTTTCTGAAAACGCGCTTCGTCGTAATCAGCGAATTTCATCGGGACTTTATCGAAGTAGCGGCTTTCCGCACCGTCGATAACCTGGTTATCGTTAATACGGAAAGAGAGCAGAACCGCTTTCTTCAACCACTGGTGAGTGACCCACTGACCGTCGATTTTTTCTGCGACACGCAGCGCGCCGGAATCAAGTAGAGAAATGACCTGGTTTACCGCCTCTCGGGTCACGGTATCTACATTAACCGGCGTAATATCGGCGCGGCGCTCAAAAGCGGTCTCAATAACGTTCTGTAACTGCTGCATTGTTAAACTCTTTCATATAAATAAACACACTACCCTTTATCGTTTGGATTGAGGGCCGCTGTCAACCGTTGTTGTACCTCAAGTTGCAGCACATTATTAAGTGCGCGCCGATCCGCTGTGGCGATTATGAATAAATCTTCTACTCGTTCACCAATGGTTGTAATTCGGGCGCCATGAAGCGAAATTCCCAGATCGGCAAAAATTTGTCCGACCCTGGCCAGCAGACCAGGTTGATCGAGCGCGATCAATTCCATGAATGATTTTCTGTCGGTATGGGTGGGCAGAAAATTGACTTCCGTTTCGACCGTAAAGTGCCGTAACTTTGCCGGTTGCCGACGCGGCTGCGGCGGCTGCCAGCTACGCTGCGTAATGGTCTGCTCAAGACCGGTGCGAATAACGTCATGGCGATCCGCCGCCAGCGGGTTGCCGTCTGGTTCCAGAACGATAAACGTATCCATTGCCATGCCGTCGCGAGTGGTAAAGATCTGCGCGTCATGGACGCTTAAATTACGCCTGTCCAGCTCGGCGCAGACGGCGGCAAACAGATAGGGTCTGTCCGGACTCCAGATAAAAATTTCGGTTCCGCCGCGCGTGGCCTGCGGACTGAGCAACACTAACGGTTGGCTCAGATCGTGCTGCAATAAATGGCGTGCGTGCCAGGCGAGCTGATTTGGACTATGACGAACAAAATAGTTAGCGCGACAGCGGGTCCAGATTTTGTGCAGCGCGGCTTCATCAATATTGTCCATTCGCAGCAGCGCCAGCGCCTGAAGCTGATGGTGACGCACGCGCTCACGCATATCCGGCGTATTTTGCATTCCACGCCTGAGCTGTTTTTCAGTGGCGAAGTACAGCTCGCGCAACAGGCTCTGTTTCCAGCTATTCCACAAGGTTTCGTTGGTCGCGCAAATGTCCGCGACGGTCAGGCAGACCAGAAAACGCAGCCGTGTTTCGGTTTGCACCTCTTCGGCAAACTGCTTAATGACTTCCGGATCCTGGATGTCGCGGCGCTGGGCGGTGACTGACATCAGCAGGTGTTGGCGCACCAGCCAGGCGACCAGTTGCGTTTCGCGTGAGTTCAAACCGTGCAGTTCGGCGAAGGTGAGTACATCCTGCGCGCCCAGTACCGAATGGTCGCCGCCGCGTCCTTTCGCAATATCGTGGAACAGCGCGGCGATCAGGATCAGTTCCGGATGGGGAAGCCGCGGCCAGAGATCGACGCATAGCGGATGGCGCTGGCGTGTCTCTTCTTTCGCAAAGCTCTCCAGTTTGAGCATTACGCGGATGGTGTGTTCATCCACCGTGTATGCGTGGAACAGGTCAAACTGCATTTGTCCGACGATGTGCGACCACTGCGGCATATAAGCCCACAGTACGCTGTGGCGATGCATAGGCAGCAGGCCGCGGCTGACCGCGCCGGGATGGCGTAGCATACTCAGAAACAGAGTGCGCGCCTCCGGGATGTAACACAGCGGTTGGCTCAGGTGGCGGCGGGCGTGGCGCAAGTGGCGTAACGTCGTAGAGTAGATGCCGGTGATCGCGCTATTGCGCACCATCATATAAAACATGCGCAGGATCGCTTGCGGTTCGCGGATAAACAGCGTGTCGTCACGCAGATCAATAAGCGTGCCGCGCAGTTGAAACTCATCGTCAACAGGACGCGGTTTTTCATCCGCAGGCAGCGCCAGAATCGCCTCGTCAAATAGCTGAAGCAGCATCTGATTAAGTTCGCTCACCCGGCGCGTAACCCGGAAGTAGTCTTTCATCATCCGCTCAACCGGATCATTGCCCTCGCCGCTGTAGTTAAGGCGTTGAGCGACGCTTAACTGGCGGTCGAACAGCAGGCGGTTATCGTAGCGGCTGACCACCAAATGTAGCGCAAAGCGAATGCGCCACAGGATATGCAGGCACTCGTTGAGCTCCGCGCGCTCAGCCGGGGTTAAAAAGCCGAATCCCACCATCTCATCGAGCGAGGTGGCGCCGAAGTGACGTCGGGCGACCCACTGCAATGTATGGATATCGCGCAGGCCGCCGGGGCTGCTTTTAATATCCGGCTCCAGATTATAGCTGGTACCGTGATAGCGCTGGTGGCGCTGGTTCTGCTCTTCTACTTTGGCGGCGTAAAATTTGTCGGACGGCCAAAAACCTTCGCTGAAAATATGTTTTTGCAGTGCCAGAAACAGAGCGACATCACCGATCAGCAGGCGCGTTTCGATGAGGTTTGTCGCAACGGTTAAATCAGACAGACCTTCCAGCAGACACTCTTCCAGCGTACGTACGCTATGTCCGACATCCAGCTTGACGTCCCAAAGTAAAGTCAGCAGCTCGCCGACCTTTTGCGCCTGTTCATCGGGCAGCTTTTTGCGGCTTAAAATGAGCAGATCAATATCGGAAAGCGGATGCAGTTCGCCGCGTCCATAGCCGCCGACAGCGACCAGCGCCAGATCGGCAATCTGACCGAAACCGGCCTCAATCCACAGGCGTTGCAATAACTGGTCGATAAATTCGGTTCGGGCTTCAATAAGCTGTTCAGCACAAATGCCGCTGTCAAATGCCTCTCCCAGCCAGTGTTGAAAGATGTCGATGCGGGCTTTGATACCGGCGACGGTTAGTTCAGCGCGCGGCCAGACGCCAGGGTTTTGCGGCTGGTCAGGGAGGGTGGGGAGTGCGGTATTCGCGTGCTGTTCAGGAAGAGTATTCATATGCGCCACCCATTAAAAAGCCGGATGGTGGCGTGAACGCCTTATCCGGCCTACGTATTTACTCTTCATCCTTCACGTTGCTTCTACGTTGGCTGCGCTCGTTCACTCCAGTCACGTACTTATGTACGCTCCTGAAGATTCACTCTCTTGCCGCCTTGAGGCAACTCGAATGATTTTGAGTAAAGGTGTAATTTGTAGGCCTGATAAGATGCGAAGGCATCGCCATCAGGCAAAACATTATTCGTCGTGTGTGATGATCGCCGGGATGGTGTCATCTTTACGCAGCGTCAGAATTTCACAGCCGTTTTCCGTTACCACAATAGTATGCTCGTACTGAGCAGACAAGCTGCGGTCTTTGGTTTTTACCGTCCAGCCGTCTTTCATGGTGCGGATACGGTAATCCCCGGCGTTCAGCATCGGTTCAATGGTAAAGGTCATGCCAGGCTGCAACACGACGCCGCCATCGTCTGCATCATAATGCAGCACCTGCGGTTCTTCATGGAAGCCGCGACCAATACCGTGTCCGCAGTATTCACGTACCACGGAGAAACCTTCGCCTTCGGCATATTTCTGGATGGCGGCGCCAATGGTGCGCAGGCGGATGCCCGGTTTCACCATTTTGATGCCCAGATATAGGCTCTCTTGCGTGACGCGGCACAGACGCTCGCCCAGAATGGTCGGTTTGCCGACGATAAACATCTTCGAGGTATCGCCGTGGAATTCATCTTTAATCACGGTCACGTCGATGTTGACGATATCACCATCTTTCAGATGTTTAGCGTCATCCGGAATGCCGTGGCACACCACTTCATTAATAGAGATACAGACGGATTTCGGATAGCCGTGGTAGCCGAGGCAGGCGGAGATCGCGTGTTGTTCGTTAACGATGTAATCGTTACAGATACGGTCCAGTTCGCCGGTGGTGACGCCCGGTTTGATATACGGTTCGATCATTTCCAGCACTTCGGCTGCCAGACGGCCCGCGACGCGCATTTTTTCGATGTCTTCAGATGTCTTGATAGAGATAGCCATGAATTCTGTCCATCAGTGCCGATGATTTCGGCAATAATTGTGTAAGTGCTGACAATGGTATCAGTCAGGGGTGTGCCCTGCCAAATTGAGAATCATTCTGAACTTCGCCTTTCGTGCCACAGGTGCGTTGGCGACATTTTTTCACCCCAGTCACTTACTGGCCGTAAGCTCCCGGGGATGCAAAAATTTGCCGCCTGCCTGTAACACGAAATTCATCGTTCAATTCAGCACTGAGTGCCAACAATTATTGGTGTCGGTGGCGTATTTGTGGTATAAAGCGCGCCGGACTTCCGATCCATTCGAAGACTACACACGATGGACGGGAGCGACAAATCTCACTTTGTGTAACAACACACACGTATCGGCACATATTCCGGGGTGCCCTTTGGGGTCGGTAATATGGGATACGTGGAGGCATAACCCCAACTTAATCTATAGAGGTTTTAAATCATGGCAACTGTTTCCATGCGCGACATGCTCAAGGCTGGTGTTCACTTTGGTCACCAGACCCGTTACTGGAACCCGAAAATGAAGCCTTTCATCTTCGGCGCGCGTAACAAAGTTCACATCATCAACCTTGAGAAAACTGTACCGATGTTCAACGAAGCTCTGGCTGAACTGAACAAGATCTCTGCTCGTAAAGGTAAAATCCTTTTCGTTGGTACTAAACGCGCTGCAAGCGAAGCGGTGAAAGAAGCTGCTAACAGCTGCGACCAGTTCTTCGTGAACCATCGCTGGCTGGGCGGTATGCTGACTAACTGGAAAACAGTTCGTCAGTCCATCAAACGTCTGAAAGACCTGGAAACTCAGTCTCAGGACGGTACTTTCGAAAAGCTGACCAAGAAAGAAGCGCTGATGCGTACTCGTGAGCTTGAGAAACTGGAAAACAGCCTGGGCGGTATCAAAGACATGGGCGGTCTGCCGGACGCTCTGTTCGTTATCGATGCTGACCACGAGCACATTGCTATCAAAGAAGCGAACAACCTGGGTATCCCGGTATTTGCTATCGTTGATACCAACTCTGATCCGGACGGCGTTGACTTCGTTATCCCGGGTAACGATGACGCAATCCGTGCTGTTAGCCTGTACCTGGGCGCTGTCGCTGCAACCGTTCGTGAAGGCCGTTCTCAGGATCTGGCTTCCCAGGCGGAAGAAAGCTTCGTAGAAGCCGAGTAATAAGGCTTGATAACTCCCTAAAATAGTTCGAGTTGCAGGAAGGCGGCAAGCTCGAGAATTCCCGGGAGCTTACATCAGTAAGTGACCGGGATGAGCGAGTGAAGGCAACGCGCCTGCGGCTCGAAATATGAAGGGGAGAGCCCTTATAGACCAGGTAGTATCACGTTTGGTTAGGGGGCCTGTATATGGCCCCCTTTTTCACTTTTATATCTGTGCGGTTTGATGCCGGGCAGATCAAATCTTTCGAGGATTTTAGAATGGCTGAAATTACCGCATCCCTGGTAAAAGAGCTGCGTGAGCGTACCGGCGCAGGCATGATGGATTGCAAAAAAGCGCTGACTGAAGCGAATGGCGACATTGAGCTGGCAATCGAAAACATGCGTAAGTCCGGCGCTATCAAAGCGGCGAAAAAAGCAGGCAACGTGGCTGCTGACGGCGTAATCAAAACCAAAATCAACGGCAACGTCGCTTTCATTCTGGAAGTTAACTGCCAGACTGACTTCGTGGCTAAAGATGCTGGCTTCCAGGCATTTGCTGACAAAGTGCTGGACGCCGCTGTTGCTGGCAAAATCACTGACGTAGAAGTTCTGAAAGCACAGTTCGAAGAAGAGCGCGTTGCTCTGGTAGCGAAAATCGGCGAGAACATCAACATTCGTCGCGTCGCTTCCCTGGAAGGCGACGTTCTGGGTTCTTACCAGCACGGTGCGCGCATCGGCGTTCTGGTTGCCGCTAAAGGCGCTGACGAAGAGCTGGTTAAACAGCTGGCGATGCACGTTGCGGCAAGCAAGCCGGAATTCGTTAAGCCGGAAGACGTGTCTGCTGACGTGGTAGAGAAAGAGTACCAGGTACAGCTGGACATCGCGATGCAGTCCGGTAAGCCGAAAGAAATCGCAGAGAAAATGGTTGAAGGCCGCATGAAGAAATTCACCGGCGAAGTTTCTCTGACTGGTCAGCCTTTCGTCATGGAACCGAGCAAATCTGTTGGCCAACTGCTGAAAGAGCACAACGCTGACGTGACTGGCTTCATCCGCTTTGAAGTGGGCGAAGGCATTGAGAAAGTCGAGACTGACTTTGCAGCAGAAGTTGCTGCGATGTCTAAGCAGTCCTGATTTTCCTGAGGAGCCGCCTGAGGGCGGCTTCTTTTTGCGCCTCTCTTGTAAAATCAGCCGACGCCTGGCGTCTGCGCTGAAATGCGACGTACAATGTCGCCGGAATTAACTCATATCAATCGTTGACAGTCTCAGGAAAGAAACATGGCTACCAATGCAAAACCCGTCTATAAACGCATTCTGCTTAAATTAAGCGGCGAAGCTCTGCAGGGTACGGAAGGCTTCGGTATTGATGCAAGCATACTGGATCGTATGGCTCAGGAGATCAAAGAACTGGTTGAACTGGGTATTCAGGTTGGTGTGGTGATTGGCGGTGGTAACCTGTTCCGTGGCGCGGGTCTGGCAAAAGCGGGGATGAACCGCGTTGTGGGCGACCACATGGGCATGTTGGCCACCGTCATGAACGGCCTGGCAATGCGTGATGCGCTTCACCGCGCCTATGTGAACGCCCGCCTGATGTCGGCAATTCCTTTAAACGGCGTGTGCGACAACTACAGTTGGGCCGAGGCGATTAGCCTGCTGCGTAATAACCGTGTTGTGATTCTGTCTGCAGGTACGGGTAACCCGTTCTTCACTACCGACTCTGCGGCCTGTCTGCGCGGGATCGAAATTGAAGCGGATGTCGTACTGAAAGCGACCAAAGTGGATGGCGTATTCACTGCCGATCCGGCAAAAGATCCTTCCGCGACCATGTACGATCAGCTGACCTACAGCGAAGTGCTGGATAAAGAGCTGAAAGTGATGGATCTGGCGGCGTTCACGCTGGCTCGTGACCACAAACTGCCGATTCGTGTTTTCAACATGAACAAACCAGGCGCGCTGCGTCGTGTGGTGATGGGCGAAAAAGAAGGGACGTTAATCACGGAATAATTCCCGTGAGCGCCAAATACGGGTAAGATTCTGTTCTATTGACGGGTCTTATTACCTGGCAGAAATTAAACGAGACTATACTTAGCACATCTTTGTATTGTGTGACCGTCTGGTCTGACTGAGACTAGTTTTCAAGGATTCGTAACGTGATTAGCGATATCAGAAAAGATGCTGAAGTACGCATGGAAAAATGCGTTGAAGCGTTCAAAACCCAAATCAGCAAAGTGCGCACGGGTCGTGCTTCTCCCAGCCTGCTGGATGGTATTGTCGTAGAATACTATGGCACTCCGACCCCGCTGCGCCAGTTGGCAAGCGTAACGGTAGAAGACTCCCGTACCTTAAAAATTAACGTGTTTGACCGTTCTATGGGGCCAGCCGTTGAAAAAGCGATCATGGCGTCAGACCTCGGTTTGAATCCAAGCTCTGCGGGCACCGATATTCGCGTTCCGCTGCCGCCGCTGACCGAAGAACGTCGTAAAGATCTGACGAAAATTGTCCGTGGCGAAGCGGAGCAGGCGCGTGTCGCCGTTCGTAACGTCCGCCGTGATGCGAACGATAAAGTAAAAGCTCTGCTGAAAGATAAAGCGATCAGTGAAGATGACGATCGTCGCTCTCAGGAAGAAGTACAGAAAATGACCGACGCGGCAATTAAGAAAGTTGATGCGGCGTTGGCAGATAAAGAAGCAGAACTGATGCAGTTCTGATTGATCTGTACGCAGATATAAACTCATTCCACCGCTAAACCTGGCGGATGAGTGGTGTACAAAGCGCCGCGCAGAAGACATTATCAGGTCTCCTGTGCGGCGTTTTGCTTTTTATTCCGTTTCAACACTTCTGGACGTTTCATGAAGCAATTAACCATTCTGGGCTCGACCGGCTCTATTGGTTGCAGCACACTGGACGTGGTGCGCCATAATCCTGATAGCTTCCGCGTTATCGCGCTGGTGGCGGGTAAAAATGTCGCCCGCATGGCGGAGCAGTGCCTGGAATTCTCGCCGCGTTATGCCGTGATGGACGATACGTCGAGCGCAGAACAGCTCAAAATAATGCTTCAGCAGCATGGCAGCCGCACCGAGGTTCTGAGCGGTCAGCAGGCTGCCTGTGAGATGGCGGCGCTTGATGAGGTCGGGCATGTGATGGCGGCCATTGTGGGCGCGGCTGGTTTACTGCCGACCCTGGCGGCGATTCGCGCAGGGAAGACGATTCTGCTGGCGAATAAAGAATCGCTGGTGACCTGCGGGCGGCTGTTTATGGACGAAGTAAAACGCAGCAACGCCCGGCTTTTACCCGTCGATAGCGAACATAACGCGATTTTTCAGAGTTTGCCGCAATCTATTCAGCATAATCTGGGATACGCTGACCTTGAGCAAAATGGCGTAACGTCGATTTTGCTTACCGGGTCTGGTGGCCCGTTTCGTGAAACGCCAATGTGCGATCTGGCAGCGATGACGCCGGATCAGGCATGTCGTCATCCGAACTGGTCGATGGGGCGAAAAATCTCCGTCGACTCCGCCACCATGATGAATAAAGGTCTGGAATACATTGAAGCGCGTTGGTTATTTAATGCCAGCGCACGTCAGATGGAAGTGTTGATCCATCCGCAATCGGTCATTCATTCGATGGTGCGTTATCAGGACGGCAGCGTCCTGGCGCAGCTTGGAGAACCTGACATGCGTACGCCTATTGCGCATACGATGGCATGGCCGAATCGCGTCACGTCCGGCGCGCAGCCGCTTGATTTTTGCAAACTCAGCGCGCTGACGTTTAGCGCGCCAGATTATCAGCGTTATCCGTGCCTGAAGCTGGCGATGGAGGCGTTTGAGCAAGGTCAGGCGGCAACGACGGCGCTCAATGCGGCAAACGAAATCACCGTTGCCGCGTTTCTGGCGCAACAGATTCGTTTTACCGATATCGCCGGGCTCAATTTAGCGGTGCTGGAGAGGATGGATTTACAGGAACCGGCAAGCGTTGAGGACGTATTGCAGGTTGACGCCATCGCGCGTGAAGTAGCCAGAAAACAAGTGATACGGCTCTCACGCTGACGATTATCCCGCGACAGAAGATCGTGCTATTTGTTAGCGTTGGGCTTCGGTGATATAGTCTGCGCCACCTGATCGCAGGTTTTTGGCTTTTTTCGGTCAGGTTAGCCGTGGTTTTACACGGCTTTTTTGTGGATACACAAAATCATTCAGGACGCATCGGGACGGCAGGCGAATACGTTCCCGGCGTGCGCAGACAGCGCACGACAGGGGCGATGACGCGCAGCCATCCGCGAAGCGGACCGAAGAGAATGTGTATAAAGGCTTCAGTATTCCTGAGTACCGCTAAATCCTTTCAGGGACAAAAAACGCGTTATGTTGTCTGCAACTCAACCAGTAAGCGAAAATTTGCCAGCGCATGGCTGCCGTCATGTTGCAATAATTATGGATGGCAATGGTCGCTGGGCGAAAAAGCAAGGGAAGATCCGGGCCTTTGGGCATAAAGCCGGGGCGAAGTCCGTCCGGCGAGCGGTCTCTTTTGCTGCCAATAACGGTATTGATGCGTTAACGCTGTATGCCTTTAGTAGTGAAAACTGGAACCGACCGGCGCAGGAAGTGAGCGCGTTAATGGAGCTGTTTGTGTGGGCGCTGGATAGCGAAGTCAAAAGCCTGCACCGCCATAACGTTCGCCTGCGTATTATCGGCGATATCAGTCGATTCAACTCACGTTTACAAGAACGTATTCGCAAATCAGAAGCGCTTACCGCCCATAATACGGGTCTAACGCTGAATATTGCTGCGAATTACGGCGGACGTTGGGATATTGTCCAGGGAGTCCGACAACTGGCGGAACAGGTGCAGGCTGGAGTGCTGCGCCCCGATCAGATTGATGAAGAGAGACTAGGCCAGCAAATCTGTATGCATGAGCTGGCGCCTGTGGATTTAGTAATTAGGACTGGGGGAGAGCATCGCATTAGTAACTTTTTGCTTTGGCAAATTGCCTATGCCGAACTTTACTTTACGGATGTTCTTTGGCCCGATTTCGATGAACAAGACTTTGAAGGTGCGCTGCATGCCTTTGCTAATCGAGAGCGTCGTTTCGGCGGTACCGAGCCTGGTGATGACAAAGCCTGATGGGGGTTGCTTTTGCTGAAGTATCGCCTGATTTCTGCTTTTGTGTTAATACCCGCGGTCATCGCTGCGCTTTTTTTATTGCCGCCGGTGGGGTTCGCCATTATTACGCTGGTTGTCTGTATGCTGGCCGAGTGGGAATGGGGACAGTTAAGCGGTTTCGCCGCGCGTTCACAGCGGGTTTGGCTGGCGGTGCTGTGTGGTCTGTTATTGGCGCTGATGCTATTTTTGTTGCCTGAGTATCATCACAACATTCGTCAACCGCTGGTTGAGATGTCGCTTTGGGCATCGTTAGGATGGTGGGTTGTCGCGCTACTGCTGGTGCTATTTTATCCCGGTTCGGCGGCAATCTGGCGCAACTCAAAAACATTGCGTCTCATTTTCGGTTTGTTAACTATTGTGCCATTTTTCTGGGGCATGCTGGCGCTGCGCGCCTGGCACTATGACGAGAATCATTACAGTGGCGCAATATGGCTACTCTATGTCATGATCCTGGTCTGGGGAGCGGACTCTGGCGCGTATATGTTTGGTAAATTGTTTGGCAAACATAAGCTGGCGCCGAAGGTTTCCCCGGGTAAAACCTGGCAAGGGTTTATCGGCGGGCTTGCTACGGCTGCCGTGATCTCATGGGGTTACGGTATGTGGGCGAATCTGAATGTTGCGCCTGTTATCTTGCTGATTTGCTCTGTGGTGGCGGCTCTGGCTTCTGTACTGGGCGACCTCACCGAGAGTATGTTTAAGCGCGAAGCAGGAATTAAGGATAGCGGCCACTTGATTCCAGGCCATGGCGGCATTCTGGACCGAATTGACAGCCTGACGGCTGCCGTACCGGTCTTTGCTTGCCTGTTGTTACTGGTGTTCAGGACGCTCTAACGGAAGGTTTTATGCTGAGTATTCTCTGGAATCTGGCTGCATTCATCATCGCACTGGGCGTGCTGATCACTGTGCATGAATTTGGTCATTTCTGGGTTGCCCGGCGCTGCGGTGTGCGAGTTGAGCGCTTTTCCATCGGTTTTGGTAAAGCGCTCTGGCGTCGTACCGATCGGTACGGCACCGAGTATGTCATCGCCCTGATCCCGCTGGGCGGCTACGTCAAAATGCTGGATGAGCGCGCCGAACCGGTAGCGCCGGAATTGCGTCGTCACGCCTTCAATAACAAAACGGTGGGCCAGCGCGCCGCAATTATTGCCGCAGGTCCGGTTGCGAACTTCATTTTTGCTATCTTTGCTTACTGGCTGGTCTTTATCATCGGCGTCCCTGGCGTTCGTCCGGTCATTGGCGAAATAACGCCCAACTCGATTGCTGCGCAGGCGCAAATTGCGCCTGGTACGGAACTTAAAGCCGTTGATGGTATCGAAACCCCTGATTGGGATGCCGTGCGTTTACAACTGGTGTCCAAAATTGGCGATCAGCAGACGACGGTGAGCGTCGCGCCGTTTGGTAGCGACCAGCGGCAGGACAAAACGCTTGATTTACGTCACTGGGCATTTGAGCCTGATAAGCAAGATCCTGTATCTTCTTTAGGGATTCGGCCCCGCGGGCCACAGATTGAACCGGTACTGTCAGAAGTGCAGGCGAATTCCGCAGCCAGTAAAGCGGGTTTGCAAGCGGGCGACAGGATCGTTAAAGTCGATGGTCAGCCGTTAACGCAGTGGATGAAATTCGTGACGTTTGTACGCGATAATCCCGGTAAGCCGTTAGCGTTAGAGATTGAAAGGCAGGGGAGCGCCTTGTCGTTGACGTTAACGCCGGATACGAAATCGGTTAACGGAAAGGCGGAAGGGTTTGCAGGCGTGGTGCCTAAAATTATTCCTCTGCCGGAAGAGTACAAGACTATACGCCAGTATGGGCCTTTTAGCGCCATCCTCGAAGCCACGGATAAGACGTGGCAGTTGATGAAGCTGACGGTCAGTATGCTGGGTAAATTGATAACCGGTGATGTGAAACTGAACAACCTCAGTGGGCCGATTTCTATCGCTCAGGGGGCTGGGATGTCAGCGGAGTTCGGGGTGATTTATTACCTGATGTTCCTTGCGCTAATCAGCGTGAACTTAGGGATAATCAACCTGTTTCCGCTGCCCGTTCTTGACGGGGGTCATCTGCTGTTCCTGGCGATTGAAAAGCTTAAGGGCGGGCCGGTATCCGAGCGGGTTCAAGACTTTAGTTATCGCATTGGCTCGATTTTGCTGGTGTTGTTAATGGGGCTTGCACTTTTCAATGATTTCTCTCGGTTGTAAGAGAGTTAGTTAGGAAGAACGCATAATAACGATGGCGATGAAAAAGTTGCTCATAGCGTCGCTGCTGTTCAGCAGCGCCACCGTATACGGTGCTGAAGGGTTCGTAGTGAAGGACATTCATTTCGAAGGCCTGCAGCGAGTCGCCGTTGGTGCGGCTCTCCTCAGTATGCCGGTGCGCACAGGCGACACGGTTAATGATGAAGATATCAGTAACACCATTCGCGCTCTGTTCGCCACCGGCAACTTTGAGGACGTCCGCGTCCTGCGCGATGGTAATACCCTTCTGGTTCAGGTAAAAGAACGTCCGACCATTGCCAGCATCACTTTCTCCGGGAACAAGTCGGTGAAAGATGACATGCTCAAGCAAAACCTCGAAGCGTCTGGCGTACGTGTTGGCGAGTCTCTGGATCGCACCACGTTGTCTGATATCGAAAAAGGTCTGGAAGACTTTTACTATAGCGTAGGTAAATACAGCGCCAGCGTTAAGGCGGTCGTCACGCCGCTGCCGCGCAACCGTGTTGATCTTAAACTGGTGTTCCAGGAGGGCGTATCGGCGAAGATCCAACAGATCAACATCGTCGGTAACCATGCCTTTAGCACCGAAGAACTCATTTCTCATTTCCAGTTGCGTGACGAAGTGCCGTGGTGGAACGTCGTCGGCGATCGTAAATACCAGAAACAGAAGCTGGCGGGCGACCTTGAAACCTTGCGCAGCTACTATCTGGATCGCGGCTACGCGCGTTTCAATATTGACTCCACGCAAGTGAGTCTGACGCCGGATAAGAAAGGGATCTACATCACCGTCAATATCACCGAAGGCGATCAGTACAAGCTTTCCGGGGTTCAGGTGAGCGGTAACCTGGCCGGACATTCCGCTGAAATTGAGAAACTGACGAAAATTGAACCGGGCGAGCTCTATAACGGCACCAAAGTGACCAAAATGGAAGATGACATCAAAAAGCTTCTGGGTCGCTATGGTTACGCCTATCCGCGCGTGCAGTCACAGCCTGAAATTAACGATGCTGACAAAACCGTAAAACTGCGCGTAAACGTCGATGCGGGCAACCGTTTCTACGTGCGTAAGATCCGCTTTGAAGGCAACGACACCTCAAAAGATTCCGTTCTGCGCCGTGAAATGCGCCAGATGGAAGGGGCGTGGCTGGGCAGCGACCTGGTTGACCAGGGGAAAGAGCGTCTGAACCGTCTCGGCTTCTTTGAAACCGTCGACACCGACACGCAGCGCGTTCCGGGTAGCCCGGATCAGGTTGATGTGGTGTACAAGGTGAAAGAGCGCAACACCGGTAGCTTTAACTTCGGTATCGGTTACGGTACAGAAAGCGGCGTTAGCTTCCAGGCCGGCGTTCAGCAGGACAACTGGTTAGGTACCGGTTATTCCGTGGGGATTAACGGCACCAAAAACGACTACCAGACCTACAGCGAACTGTCCGTTACTAACCCATACTTTACCGTTGACGGCGTGAGCCTCGGTGGTCGTATCTTCTATAACGACTTTGAAGCGGATGATGCCGACCTGTCCGACTATACCAACAAGAGTTACGGTACGGATGTGACGCTTGGCTTCCCCATCAATGAGTACAACACGTTGCGTGCTGGTCTGGGTTATGTCCATAACAAACTGTCCAACATGCAGCCGCAGATCGCGATGGATCGTTATCTTGAATCGATGGGCGACCCTGATGCCAGCGATTTTGCTGCCGACGACTTCACCTTTAACTACGGCTGGACCTATAACAAGCTTGACCGTGGGTATTTCCCGACGGACGGCTCGCGAGTCAACCTGACGGGTAAGGTGACGATCCCAGGTTCCGACAACGAATACTACAAAGTGTCGCTGGATACCGCGACCTATGTGCCTATCGATAACGATCACAAGTGGGTGGTTCTGGGGCGTACTCGTTGGGGTTATGGCGATGGTTTAGGCGGTAAGGAAATGCCGTTCTATGAGAACTTCTATGCCGGTGGTTCCAGTACCGTGCGTGGTTTCCAGTCGAATACTATCGGCCCGAAAGCGGTCTATAAAAACGGCGCCCGCACTAGTGGGGGCGATAATGATGAATACGAAGACTGTACTCAGGAATCAGGCTGTAAATCAGATGATGCGGTAGGTGGTAATGCCATGGCTGTCGCCAGCCTGGAATTTATTACCCCGACGCCGTTCATCAGCGAAAAGTATGCCAACTCGGTTCGTACCTCCTTCTTCTGGGATATGGGTACCGTTTGGGATACGAACTGGGATCCGTCATCTGCGCCGTCAGATGTACCGGATTACAGCGATCCAGGCAACATCCGTATGTCCGCGGGTATCGCATTACAATGGATGTCCCCATTGGGGCCGTTGGTCTTCTCCTACGCCCAGCCGTTTAAAAAGTACGATGGAGACAAAGCCGAGCAGTTCCAGTTTAACATTGGTAAAACCTGGTAATTGTTCACTGCAAAGGAATGCATTGGTAGTGTAGCGATGACTTTTGGCGATGCCCCCGGGGATCGCCAGGCCACGCAAAGAGCTGTACCTTCGGGTGCAAATGGGATGGTAAGGAGTTTATTGTGAAAAAGTGGTTATTAGCTGCAGGTCTTGGTTTGGCGATGGTAACGTCCGCACAGGCTGCTGACAAAATTGCAATCGTCAACATGGGTAATCTGTTCCAACAGGTTGCGCAGAAGACGGGTGTATCCAATACACTGGAAAACGAATTTAAAGGCCGTGCGGCTGAACTGCAAAAAATGGAAACCGATCTGCAATCTAAAATGCAGCGTCTGCAATCCATGAAAGCAGGTAGCGATCGTACTAAGCTGGAAAAAGACGTGATGTCTCAGCGCCAGACTTTCGCACAAAAAGCGCAGGCTTTTGAGAAAGATCGCGCTCGTCGTTCCAACGAAGAACGCAACAAACTGGTGACTCGTATCCAGACTGCGGTGAAAAAAGTGGCTAACGACCAGAGTATCGATCTGGTGGTAGACGCAAACACCGTTGCTTACAACAGCAGCGATGTGAAAGACATCACCGCTGACGTACTGAAACAGGTTAAATAAGTAATGCCTTCAATTCGACTGGCTGACTTAGCAGAACAGTTGGATGCAGAATTACACGGTGATGGCGATATCGTCATCACCGGCGTTGCGTCCATGCAATCTGCAACAACAGGCCACATTACGTTTATGGTAAATCCTAAGTACCGTGAACACTTAGGTTTATGCCAGGCTTCTGCGGTTGTCATGACGCAGGACGATCTTCCTTTTGCCAAGAGCGCGGCGCTGGTAGTTAAAAATCCCTACCTGACCTACGCGCGCATGGCGCAAATTTTAGATACTACGCCGCAGCCCGCGCAGAATATCGCGCCAAGCGCCGTGATTGATGCGACGGCAACGCTGGGTAGCAATGTTTCAGTCGGCGCGAATGCGGTGATTGAATCTGGCGTACAACTGGGCGATAACGTGGTTATCGGCGCAGGCTGTTTCGTCGGAAAAAATAGCAAAATCGGGGCGGGTTCACGCTTGTGGGCGAACGTAACGATTTACCACGACATTCAGATCGGTGAGAATTGCCTGATCCAGTCCAGTACGGTGATCGGCGCGGACGGTTTTGGCTACGCTAACGATCGTGGCAACTGGGTGAAGATCCCACAACTGGGCCGGGTCATTATTGGCGATCGTGTCGAGATCGGCGCTTGTACCACCATTGACCGTGGCGCGTTGGATGATACTGTTATTGGCAATGGCGTGATTATTGATAATCAGTGCCAGATTGCACATAACGTCGTGATTGGCGACAATACGGCAGTTGCCGGTGGCGTCATTATGGCGGGTAGCCTGAAGATTGGCCGTTACTGCATGATTGGCGGCGCCAGCGTGATCAATGGGCATATGGAAATATGCGACAAAGTCACGGTAACTGGCATGGGTATGGTGATGCGTCCCATCACGGAACCGGGCGTCTACTCCTCAGGCATTCCGCTGCAACCCAACAAAGTATGGCGTAAAACTGCTGCACTGGTGATGAACATTGATGATATGAGCAAGCGTCTCAAAGCGATTGAGCGCAAGGTTAATCAACAAGACTAACGTTCCGCCTTGTAGTTGCCATTCTTTTCCGGCCTGTCACATTCATACGATTGCGGCAGGCCGTGTTATTATTGCCTTTTTGTATATTTGGACAGGAAGAGTATTTTGACTACTAACACTCATACTCTGCAGATTGAAGAGATTTTAGAGCTTCTGCCGCACCGTTTTCCGTTTTTACTGGTCGATCGCGTGCTGGACTTTGAAGAAGGTCGTTTTCTGCGTGCGGTGAAAAATGTCTCCGTCAACGAGCCGTTTTTCCAGGGTCACTTCCCGGGCAAACCGATTTTGCCAGGCGTGCTGATCCTGGAAGCGATGGCGCAGGCAACCGGTATTCTGGCGTTTAAAAGCGTTGGTAAACTGGAACCTGGCGAACTGTATTATTTCGCGGGTATTGATGAAGCGCGCTTTAAGCGTCCGGTGGTGCCAGGCGATCAGATGATCATGGAAGTCACTTTCGAGAAAACGCGCCGTGGCCTGACCCGCTTTAAAGGGGTTGCGCTGGTCGACGGTAAAGTTGTGTGCGAAGCAACCATGATGTGTGCTCGTAGCCGGGAGGCCTGATTCGTGATTGATAAATCCGCCTTTATTCATCCTACCGCCATTGTGGAAGACGGCGCTGTAATTGGCGCTAATGCCCACATTGGTCCCTTTTGTATTGTTGGGCCGCAGGTCGAAATTGGTGAGGGAACCGTACTGAAGTCTCATGTGGTCGTGAATGGTCAAACCAAAATCGGCCGCGACAACGAGATTTATCAGTTTGCCTCCATCGGTGAAGTGAACCAGGATCTGAAATATGCGGGTGAGCCGACCCGTGTGGAAATTGGCGATCGTAACCGCATCCGCGAAAGCGTCACCATTCATCGTGGTACAGTGCAGGGCGGTGGGTTGACGAAGGTGGGTAGCGATAACCTGCTGATGATCAATGCGCATGTCGCACATGATTGTACGGTAGGGAATCGCTGTATCCTCGCCAACAACGCCACGCTGGCGGGGCACGTATCTGTCGATGATTTTGCGATCATCGGCGGTATGACGGCAGTTCATCAATTCTGCATTATCGGTGCGCATGTGATGGTCGGCGGCTGCTCCGGCGTGGCGCAGGATGTCCCTCCGTATGTGATTGCGCAGGGTAACCATGCGACGCCGTTCGGGGTAAATATCGAAGGGCTGAAGCGTCGCGGCTTTAGCCGTGAAGGGCTGGTGGCGATTCGTAATGCCTACAAACTGTTGTACCGCAGTGGTAAAACGCTCGACGAAGCGAAGCTGGAAATCGCTGAACTTGCTGAAAAGCATCCGGAAGTGAAGGCGTTTACCGAGTTCTTTGAGCGTTCAACGCGTGGTCCGATTCGTTAATGGCGGCACAGCGTCCTTTAACGATTGCCCTGGTCGCCGGTGAAACGTCCGGCGATATTCTTGGCGCAGGCTTAATTCGTGCGCTGAAAGCGCGCGTACCCAACGCCCGCTTTGTGGGCGTTGCGGGGCCGCGTATGCAGGCCGAAGGGTGTGAAGCCTGGTACGAAATGGAAGAGCTGGCGGTCATGGGCATTGTTGAAGTGCTCGGACGTTTACGCCGTTTGTTGCATATCCGCGCCGATCTGACCCGCCGTTTTACCGAACTCAAGCCCGATGTCTTTGTCGGGATTGACGCCCCTGATTTCAATATTACCCTCGAAGGTAATCTGAAAAAACAAGGGATTAAGACCATTCATTATGTCAGCCCGTCCGTTTGGGCCTGGCGACAGAAACGCGTTTTCAAAATAGGCAGATCCACCCATATGGTGCTGGCTTTTCTGCCTTTCGAAAAAGCGTTTTACGATAAATTTAACGTCCCGTGCCGCTTTATCGGTCACACCATGGCGGATGCCATGCCGCTGGACCCGGATAAAAATGCGGCGCGCGACGTGCTGGGTATCCCGCATGACGCCCATTGTCTGGCGCTACTGCCAGGCAGCCGTGGCGCGGAAGTGGAAATGCTCAGCGCCGACTTCCTGAAAACCGCACAATTGCTGCGACAGCGCTATCCCGATCTGGAAGTGGTCGTGCCGCTGGTAAACGCGAAACGCCGCGAGCAGTTTGAAAAAATTAAAGCGGAGGTTGCGCCGGATCTCGCCGCTCATTTGCTGGACGGCATGGCGCGCGAGGCGATGATCGCCAGCGACGCGGCTCTGCTGGCCTCGGGTACGGCGGCGCTGGAGTGTATGCTGGCAAAATGCCCGATGGTAGTGGGATATCGTATGAAGCCCTTCACTTTCTGGCTGGCGAAACGTCTGGTGAAAACGGAGTATGTGTCTTTGCCTAACCTGCTGGCGGGAAGAGAATTAGTCAAAGAGCTGTTGCAGGAAGAGTGCGAACCGCAAAAACTCGCCGAAGCGCTGTTGCCGCTACTGGCGAACGGTAAAACCAGCCATGCGATGCACGACACCTTCCGTGAACTGCATCAGCAGATCCGCTGTAATGCCGATGAGCAGGCGGCAGATGCCGTCCTGGAGTTAGCACAATGATCGAATTTGTTTATCCACACACACATTTAGTGGCGGGTGTGGATGAAGTGGGCCGTGGCCCGCTGGTGGGCGCCGTAGTGACCGCCGCCGTGATCCTCGATCCGGCTCGCCCGATCGTCGGTCTGAATGATTCCAAAAAATTGTCTGAAAAGCGTCGTCTGTCATTGTATGACGAGATTAAAGAAAAGGCGTTAAGCTGGAGTCTGGGACGCGCGGAAGCGCATGAAATTGATGAGCTGAATATTTTGCACGCCACCATGCTCGCCATGCAGCGCGCTGTCGCTGGTCTGCATATTGCGCCAGAATATGTGCTGATCGACGGCAATCGCTGTCCAGCGCTGCCTGTGCCGTCAATGGCCGTGGTGAAAGGCGACAGCCGCGTGGCGGAGATTAGCGCGGCGTCTATTCTGGCGAAAGTCACCCGCGATGCAGAAATGGCGGCGCTGGATATCGTTTTTCCTCAGTATGGCTTTGCGCAGCACAAAGGCTATCCAACCGCTTTTCATCTGGAAAAGTTGGCACAGTATGGCGCGACGGCGCACCACCGACGCAGTTTTGCGCCTGTTAAACGCGCTCTGGGACTTGTGTCCTGATTCTTGTATCGAGAAATCTGAAGATGTCTGAACCACGTTTCGTTCACCTGCGGGTGCACAGCGACTACTCTATGATCGATGGGCTGGCGAAGACCGGGCCGCTGGTGAAAAAGGCGGCCTCATTAGGTATGCCTGCGCTGGCGATCACCGATTTTACCAACCTCTGCGGTCTGGTGAAGTTCTACGGAGCGGGTCATGGCGCGGGCATTAAACCCATCGTCGGGGCGGACTTTAATGTTCACAACGAACTGCTGGGAGATGAGCTGACTCATCTGACGGTACTGGCGGCGAATAATACGGGATACCAGAACCTGACGTTGCTGATCTCGAAAGCGTATCAGCGCGGCTACGGCGCGGCAGGCCCGATTATTGAGCGCGACTGGCTGGTAGAGCTTAAAGAAGGTTTGATCCTGCTTTCCGGCGGGCGCATGGGCGACGTAGGCCGCTGTCTGCTACGCGGCAACCAGGCGCTGGTGGAGGAGTGCGTTGCTTTCTATGAAGCGCATTTTCCCGAACGCTACTTCCTGGAACTGATCCGTACCGGCAGACAGGATGAAGAGACCTATCTCCATGCTGCGGTTGAGCTGGCTGAGGCACGTGGTTTGCCGGTTGTCGCGACAAACGATGTCCGTTTTCTTGAAAGCGATGATTTTGACGCCCATGAAATTCGTGTCGCGATCCACGACGGTTTCACGCTCGACGATCCTAAACGTCCACGCAATTATTCACCGCAGCAGTATATGCGCAGTGAAGAAGAAATGTGCGAGCTGTTCTCCGATATTCCGGAGGCGCTGGAAAATACGGTGGAGATTGCCAAACGCTGCAACGTAACGGTGCGTCTGGGTGAATATTTCCTGCCGCAGTTCCCGACCGGCGATATGACCACCGAAGATTATCTGGTCAAAAAAGCGAAAGAGGGGCTGGAAGAGCGTCTGGCTTTCCTGTTTCCGGACGAAGAAGAGCGCAAAAAGCGTCGCCCGGAATATGACGAGCGTCTGGATATTGAACTACAGGTTATCAACCAGATGGGGTTCCCTGGCTACTTCCTCATCGTGATGGAGTTTATCCAGTGGTCAAAAGATAACGGCGTGCCGGTAGGGCCGGGACGTGGTTCCGGGGCTGGTTCGCTGGTGGCCTACGCGCTGAAAATTACCGACCTTGATCCGCTGGAATTTGACCTGCTGTTCGAACGTTTCCTGAACCCGGAACGTGTCTCGATGCCTGACTTCGACGTTGACTTCTGTATGGAGAAACGCGACCAGGTGATTGAGCACGTCGCAGACATGTACGGGCGTGATGCGGTATCGCAGATTATCACCTTCGGTACGATGGCGGCGAAAGCCGTTATCCGCGATGTGGGCCGCGTGCTGGGGCATCCGTACGGTTTTGTGGATCGTATCTCGAAGCTGGTGCCGCCCGATCCGGGCATGACGCTGGCAAAAGCCTTTGAAGCGGAACCGCAACTGCCGGAAATTTACGAGGCGGATGAAGAGGTCAGAGCGCTGATCGATATGGCGCGTAAGCTTGAAGGCGTCACGCGTAACGCCGGTAAGCACGCTGGCGGCGTGGTCATCGCGCCGACCAAAATTACCGACTTTGCGCCGCTGTACTGCGATGAAGAGGGCAAGCATCCGGTTACCCAGTTTGATAAAAGCGACGTGGAATATGCCGGGCTGGTGAAGTTCGACTTCCTCGGTTTGCGTACGCTGACCATCATCAACTGGGCGCTGGAGATGATCAACAAGCGGCGCGAGAAAAACGGCGAGCCGCCGCTGGATATCGCCGCCATTCCGCTGGACGATAAAAAAAGCTTCGACATGCTGCAGCGCTCGGAAACCACGGCGGTCTTCCAGCTTGAATCGCGCGGCATGAAAGATCTGATCAAACGTCTGCAGCCAGACTGCTTTGAAGATATGATCGCACTGGTGGCCCTGTTCCGTCCCGGCCCGTTGCAGTCAGGGATGGTAGATAACTTTATCGACCGTAAGCACGGTCGTGAAGAACTCTCTTACCCGGACGTTCAGTGGCAGCATGAAAGCCTGAAGCCGGTACTGGAGCCGACCTACGGCATCATTCTGTATCAGGAACAGGTGATGCAGATTGCCCAGGTACTTTCCGGGTATACTCTCGGCGGCGCGGATATGCTGCGTCGTGCGATGGGTAAGAAAAAGCCGGAGGAGATGGCCAAACAGCGTTCCGTTTTTGAAGAGGGCGCGAAAAAGAACGGTATCGACGGCGAACTGGCGATGAAAATCTTTGACCTGGTGGAGAAATTCGCCGGTTACGGGTTTAACAAATCGCACTCCGCCGCTTATGCGCTGGTTTCTTACCAGACGCTATGGCTAAAGGCGCACTATCCGGCTGAATTTATGGCGGCGGTGATGACTGCCGATATGGACAACACCGAGAAGGTCGTCGGCCTGGTGGACGAGTGCTGGCGGATGGGACTGAAAATTCTGCCGCCGGATATTAACTCCGGATTGTACCATTTCCACGTTAACGATGAGGGCGAGATCGTCTACGGTATCGGCGCGATCAAAGGCGTCGGCGAAGGGCCGATCGAAGCGATCATCGACGCGCGTAATCAGGGCGGCTATTTCCGCGAGCTGTTTGATCTGTGCGCGCGAACCGACACCAAAAAGCTCAACCGCCGGGTGCTGGAAAAGCTGATCATGTCCGGGGCGTTCGACCGCCTGGGGCCGCACCGCGCCGCGCTGATGAACTCATTGGGCGATGCGCTGAAAGCCGCCGACCAGCACGCCAAAGCGGAAGCTATCGGTCAGGCGGATATGTTCGGCGTACTGGCGGAAGAGCCGGAGCAAATCGAGCAATCCTATGCCAGCTGCCAGCCGTGGCCGGAGCAGGTGGTGTTAGATGGGGAACGTGAAACGTTGGGGCTGTACCTGACGGGCCACCCCATCAATCAGTATTTAAAAGAAATTGAGCGCTATGTCGGCGGGGTAAGGCTCAAAGACATGCATCCGACAGAACGTGGTAAAGTCACCACGGCTGCGGGGCTCGTGATTGCCGCAAGGGTTATGGTCACCAAGCGCGGCAATCGTATCGGCATCTGTACGCTGGATGACCGTTCCGGGCGTCTGGAAGTGATGTTATTTACCGACGCGCTGGATAAATACCAGCAGTTGCTGGAAAAAGACCGCATACTTATCGTCAGCGGACAGGTCAGCTTTGATGACTTCAGCGGGGGGCTTAAAATGACCGCCCGCGAAGTGATGGATATTGACGAAGCTCGCGAAAAATACGCTCGCGGGCTTGCTATCTCGCTGACGGACAGGCAAATTGATGACCAGCTTTTAAACCGACTCCGTCAGTCTCTGGAACCCCACCGCTCGGGGACCATTCCAGTACATCTCTACTATCAGAGGGCGGATGCGCGTGCGCGGCTGCGTTTTGGCGCAACGTGGCGTGTCTCTCCGAGCGATCGTTTACTTAACGATCTGCGTGGCCTCATTGGTTCGGAGCAGGTGGAACTGGAGTTTGACTAATACAGGAATACTATGAGTCTGAATTTCCTTGATTTTGAACAGCCGATAGCAGAGCTGGAAGCGAAAATCGATTCTCTGACTGCGGTAAGCCGCCAGGATGAGAAACTGGATATTAATATCGATGAAGAAGTCCATCGCCTGCGCGAAAAAAGCGTAGAACTGACGCGCAAAATCTTCGCCGATCTCGGCGCATGGCAGGTAGCCCAACTGGCGCGCCATCCGCAGCGTCCGTACACCCTGGATTATGTCCGTCTGGCGTTTGATGAGTTTGATGAGCTGGCGGGCGATCGCGCCTATGCTGATGACAAAGCCATCGTCGGCGGTATCGCGCGTCTGGAAGGGCGGCCGGTGATGATCATTGGTCATCAGAAAGGTCGTGAAACCAAAGAAAAAATTCGTCGTAACTTTGGCATGCCAGCGCCGGAAGGCTACCGCAAAGCGCTGCGCCTGATGGAAATGGCTGAACGCTTCAACATGCCGATTATCACCTTCATCGACACCCCGGGCGCTTACCCTGGCGTGGGCGCGGAAGAGCGTGGTCAGTCTGAAGCCATCGCCCGCAACCTGCGTGAGATGTCTCGTCTGAACGTACCGGTCATCTGCACCGTGATTGGCGAAGGCGGCTCCGGCGGCGCATTGGCGATTGGCGTGGGTGATAAAGTGAATATGCTGCAATACAGCACCTATTCCGTTATCTCCCCGGAAGGTTGCGCCTCTATTTTGTGGAAGAGCGCCGACAAAGCGCCATTGGCTGCTGAAGCGATGGGCATCATCGCGCCGCGTCTGAAAGAGCTGAAGCTCATCGATTCCATCATTCCGGAGCCGCTGGGCGGCGCGCACCGTAATCCGGAAGCGATGGCGGCGTCGCTAAAAGCGCAGCTGCTGGAAGATTTAGCCGATCTCGATGTGTTAAGCACCGATGATTTAAAAAACCGTCGTTACCAGCGTTTGATGAGCTACGGTTACGCCTAATCATTTACCTCATTTTTCCCAGGAGGCCGGATAATCCGGCCTCTTTTTTTTGGACGAGGAAAAATGAGACGCCGATGAGTTGATGTGATTAAACGCAACGGCATGTTCTCCCTGACACTGTATCAACTGCCAGGCGTGTGGCCAGGGCAGGCAGTGAACTACCCTTCAAGGAGAAAATTATGGGATTGCAAAAAACACTGGCGCTCAGCGCCGTGGCGGCAGGAATCATGTTGAGCTTATCCGGTGCGCAGGCCGCGCCGCTGCTTAGCAGTAGTGAGCCAATGACCATCAACGCCAGCGATCTGGCGGCGAAAGAGAAAGCGCTGACGGATTTTCCGTTAATGGAGGCAGTGAAATCCTCTATCCAGACGTTGGATAACAGCGCGGTCGAACAAATCGAACCGGGGCGCGCCGCTAACCCGGCAAACGTAAAACGCGTTGAAAGTATTCTGAAAGAGGCCGACTGGGATTATCTGTTCCCGATGCGCGCGCCGGAATATACTTACTCTAACTTCCTGAAAGCGATAGGTAAATTCCCGGCGGTTTGTGGTACCTACACCGATGGACGCGATAGCGACGCTATCTGCCGTAAAACCCTGGCTACTATGTTTGCGCATTTTGCCCAGGAGACGGGCGGTCACGAAAGCTGGCGTGACATTCCGGAATGGCGTCAGGCGCTGGTCTATCTGCGCGAAGTCGGCTGGACTGAAGGGCAGAAAGGCGGCTACAACGGCGAATGTAACCCGGATGTATGGCAGGGCCAGACCTGGCCGTGCGGTAAAGATAAGGACGGCGATTTCCTCAGCTATTTTGGTCGCGGGGCAAAACAGCTTTCTTATAACTACAACTATGGGCCTTTCTCTGACGCGATGTATGGCGACGTTCGCCCTCTGCTGGATAAACCCGAGCTGGTGGCGGATACCTGGATGAACCTGGCGAGCGCCGTCTTCTTCTTTGTGTATCCGCAGCCGCCGAAGCCGTCTATGCTACATGTGATTGACGGTACCTGGCAGCCAAACGATCGCGATAAAGCAAACGGCCTGGTATCAGGTTTCGGCGTCACCATTCAGATCATCAATGGCGGCGTGGAGTGCGGCGGCGCAGATGAGAATGCGCAGTCGCTTAACCGTATTGCCTACTACAAAGAGTTTGCCAACTACCTGAAAGTGCCGGTGCCGGCGGACGAAGTGTTGGGCTGTAAAAAGATGAAGCAGTTCGATGAAGGCGGCGCTGGCGCGTTACCGATCTATTGGGAACAAGACTGGGGCTGGAGCGCCGATACTGCGGACGGTAAAACCTATTCCTGCCAGTTAGTGGGATATCAGACGCCGTATACCGCCTTTAAAGAGGGCGACTACACGAAATGTGTACAGCATTATTTCAACGTTAATGTCGTCGATGATAACGGAACCACTGAACCGGATGTCACGCCAACTCCGGCGCCAGTGACGGATGAAAACGTGGCGCCAGTCGCGCGCATTGCCGGGCCGGTCGGGGCGGTGGAAGCTGGTAGCCCGGTTTCACTCAGCGCGGAAGGATCGACCGACGCGAATGGCGACAAGCTCACCTATACCTGGATGTCGCAGGATGGCAAAACGCTCAGTGGCCAGGATAAAGCCGTTGTGATTTTCAACGCGCCGGATGTCACTCAGAACACCCAGTATGTGGTGAATCTGACCGTTAGCGACGGTACGCTCTCCAGCACTGCGGTTTATACGCTGAATGTGAAAGCGAAGGCCGCCGCTGCGGATGACGAAGATAAGACCACCAGCTATCCTGCCTGGAGCAGCAGCCAGAAATGGAATCCGGGCGACATCGTCAACAGTAATGGCGCATTGTACCAGTGCAAACCGTTCCCGGAAGGCTCATGGTGTAATGTTGCGCCTGCCTACTATGAGCCCGGCGTAGGGATTGCCTGGGCCGATGCATGGAACGCATTGTAATAAGATAAATCCTGTCGGTGCTTTGCATCGGCAGGATTGTTACTATGCTTATCTCAGGTTTTTTCAGGAGAAAGCATGAACATCATCGCCATTATGGGGCCGCACGGGGTTTATTATAAAGATGAACCCATCAAGGAGCTTGAGCGTGCATTACAATCCCTGGGATTTCAAATTATCTGGCCGCAAAATAGCGTTGACTTGTTGAAGTTTATTGAACATAACCCGCGCATCTGCGGCGTTATTTTTGACTGGGATGAATACAGTCTCGACCTTTGTAGCGAAATCAACCAGCTAAATGAATACCTTCCTCTCTACGCCTTTATCAATACCAACTCCACGCTGGACGTTAGCGTTCACGATATGCGCATGGCGCTGTGGTTTTTTGAGTATGCATTGGGGCTGGCTGAAGATATCGCGACGCGCATTCATCAATATACAAACGAATATCTCGATAATATTACGCCGCCGTTTACCAAAGCGCTGTTTACCTACGCCAAAGAAGGAAAATATACCTTTTGTACGCCGGGTCATATGGCGGGAACGGCGTATCAGAAAAGCCCGCCAGGCTGTCTGTTTTATGACTTTTTTGGCGGCAATACCTTAAAGGCCGATGTGTCGATTTCGGTGACTGAACTGGGATCGCTGCTGGATCACACCGGGCCGCATCTGGAAGCGGAAGAGTATATCGCCCGTACTTTTGGCGCCGAGCAGAGTTATATGGTGACGAACGGTACGTCGACCTCGAATAAAATTGTCGGTATGTATGCCGCGCCTGCGGGAAGTACGCTACTTATTGATCGTAATTGCCATAAATCGCTGGCGCATTTGCTGATGATGAGCGATGTGGTGCCTCTCTGGTTGAAGCCGACGCGCAATGCGCTCGGTATTCTCGGCGGTATTCCTAAGCGTGAATTTACCCGCGACAGCATTGCGCGTAAGGTGGCGGAAACCGCGCAGGCGCAATGGCCGGTTCATGCGGTTATCACCAATTCTACTTACGATGGTCTGCTGTATAACACTAACTGGATCAAGCAGATGCTGGACGTTCCCTCGATCCATTTTGATTCCGCCTGGGTACCCTATACCCATTTCCATCCGATCTACCAGGGGAAAAGCGGGATGAGCGGCGATCGGGTGCCCGGAAAAGTGATTTTCGAAACGCAATCCACCCATAAAATGCTGGCGGCTTTTTCGCAGGCGTCGCTTATTCATATCAAAGGGGAATATGACGAAGAGACGTTTAACGAAGCGTTTATGATGCACACTTCCACATCGCCGAGCTATCCCATTGTCGCCTCTATCGAGACCGCGGCGGCGATGCTGCGCGGCAATCCAGGGAAAAGATTGATTAATCGTTCGGTGGAACGGGCGCTCCATTTTCGTAAAGAGGTACAGCGGCTACGTGAAGAGTCCGATAGCTGGTTCTTTGATATCTGGCAGCCGGAAGAGGTTGATGAGGCCGAATGCTGGCCGGTCACGCCGGGAGAAACCTGGCATGGCTTCACCGATGCTGATGACGATCATATGTTTCTCGATCCGGTTAAGGTGACAATCCTGACGCCGGGGATGGATGAACAGGGCAACATGAGCGAAGAGGGGATACCCGCCGCGCTGGTGGCGAAGTTCCTCGATGAGCGAGGCGTGGTGGTGGAAAAAACCGGGCCGTATAATCTGCTGTTTTTGTTCAGCATAGGGATTGATAAGACCCGTGCGATGGGGCTGCTGCGCGGACTGACGGAATTTAAACGCGCCTACGATCTTAACCTGCGCGTCAAAAATATGTTGCCGGATCTGTATGCGGAAGATCCGGATTTTTATCGCAATATGCGCATTCAGGATCTGGCGCAGGGGATCCATAAACTGATCCGCCAGCACGATCTTCCGGGGCTGATGCTGCGGGCGTTCGAGGTTTTACCGGAGATGATCATGACCCCGCACCAGGCTTGGCAGCGTCAGATCAAAGGCGAGGTGGAAACCGTGGCGCTCGATCAACTGCCAGGGCGCGTTTCCGCGAATATGCTCCTGCCTTATCCGCCAGGCGTTCCGCTGTTGATGCCCGGCGAGAGGATTACGCAACAGAGTCGGGCCGTGCTCGATTTTCTGCTGATGCTCTGCTCGATTGGCCAGCATTATCCCGGTTTTGAAACGGATATTCACGGCGCGAAACGGAATGAAGACGGGGTGTACCAGGTACGAGTCTTAAAACACGCCTGTTAGCTTGCCTGACGGGAATGTGACGAGTAACGTACTGATAATCAATAAAGGAGACGCTATGCTGGGATTAAAACAGGTTCATCACATCGCGATCATTGCGACAGACTATGCGGTGAGCAAGGCGTTTTACTGCGATATTCTGGGGTTCGATCTGTTAAGCGAAGTTTGGCGGGAAGAGCGTGACTCGTGGAAGGGCGATTTGGCGCTAAACGGGCAGTATGTGATTGAGCTTTTCTCTTTTCCCTTCCCTCCGGCGCGTCCAAGCCGACCTGAAGCCTGCGGCCTGCGCCATCTGGCTTTCAGCGTGGAAAATGTGGAAAACGCCGTTGCGCATCTGGAAAAGCATCAGGTTAAGTGCGAACCGATACGCATCGATCCGTATACCGGGAAGCGCTTTACTTTTTTCAACGATCCGGACGGTTTACCGCTTGAGCTGTATGAGCAGTAAGGCTTGTCATTAAGACGCTCGCCAGGTAACGTTGCCGGGCTAAGTCACTATAAGCATGGATCATGACCACTCTCACGTTGAATACCTCGTTACTCTCTTCTCGCCGTATTCTGGCTGCCTTTAGCGGCGGCCTGGATTCTACGGTGCTTCTGCATCAACTGGTGTTGTGGCGAGAACGCCATCCTGACGTCACGCTGCGTGCTATCCATATTCATCACGGTTTAAGCCCTCATGCTGATAGCTGGGTGCGGCATTGCGAAACCGTATGCGAACGCTGGCAGGTTCCGCTGGTAGTGGAACGGGTGACGCTGGCGGATAATGGCCTGGGTATCGAGGCCCATGCGCGTGAAGCGCGCTACCGGGCGTTCGCACAGACGCTATTGCCTGGCGAAGTGCTGGCAACCGCGCAGCACCTTGACGATCAGTGTGAAACATTCCTGCTGGCGTTAAAGCGCGGCAGCGGTCCGGCCGGACTTTCCGCGATGGGAGAACGCTCGCCTTTTGCCGGAACTCTACTTCTTCGCCCGCTGTTGAGAGAAACGCGGAAGACGCTGGAACAGTGGGCTGTGCGTCATGGCTTATGCTGGATTGAAGATGAAAGCAATCAGGATGACGCCTACGATCGCAATTTTTTACGCCTGCGGGCGCTTCCGCTCTTGCAGCAGCGCTGGCCGCATTTTCCTGCGGCGGTAGCCCGTAGCGCGACGCTCTGCGCCGAGCAAGAAAGGCTGCTGGACGAGCTTCTGGCCAGCGATCTTACGGACTGTATCACGACGGAGGGAACATTGCGGCTCTCTCCATTAATGTCGATGAGCGATGTACGGCGGGCGGCGATTTTGCGTCGCTGGCTGGCGATGCGTAATGCGCCGATGCCCTCTCGCGACGCGCTGGAACGTATCTGGCAGGAGGTGGCGCTGGCGCGCGACGATGCCTCTCCCTGTTTACGTTTTGGCGATCGCGAGATTCGCCGTTATCAGTCGCAACTGTGGTGGATTAAATCCGTGGCCGGACAACACGAAACGACGGTCGCCTGGCCCGTCTGGCAAACACCGCTGGCGCTGCCTGCCGGCTTAGGGACGGTACAGCTCGTTCCTGGCGGCGAACTGCGCCGACCGCGAGAGGAAGAATCCGTCAGCATTCGGTTTAAGGCGCCAGGGTTGCTACACATTGTGGGACGTCACGGCGGACGTAAATTAAAGAAAATCTGGCAGGAGCAGGGGATCCCGCCCTGGCGACGAGACACCACGCCGCTGTTGTTTTACGGCGAAACGCTGATTGCGGCTGCGGGTGTTTTTGTGACGCGTGAGGGAGCAGCAGAAGATAAAGAAGGGGTGAGTCTGGTTTGGCATGCCTGATGGCGCTGCGCTTATCAGGCCTACGTATCGCATGGAACGTAGGCCGGATAAGGTGCTTGCACCACCATCCGGCAACAAAATACTCAGGATTCGCTAACTACCACGGTACCAATTTCCGGGTGGCTGAAACTGGCGATTTTATCGAGACGAAGCTCACAAGACTCGCCGGAAACCTCGGCAAGCAGATATTCTACGTTTTTACGTAAGATCAAATCGTTCGCTTTTGCCTGCAAAACCTCGCCATCTTTTAACGTTAGCGTCAGTATTAAATGATGCATGCAGGCAAGCTCAAGACTATCGTAGTCATCGCAATTAATGGGTTGATACGTTTCATTCATTGACATAATCGCTCACCAGTAAGTTCGCGGCAGCATAAGCTGCCTTTTCCCTGACCGACTCTGAAAGGGCGCTATCTGCCGCCACTTCATTAAGCACTTTCAATACACAACCCAGCGCATCCGGGACATACCCTAAGTCTCCGCTGGCGATTTCCGCATACCGCTTGCGTACTAACTCACAATATTTTTCCACATGCCCTCCTGTCAGCATTCTGACTTAACCGTGGATGCAAGTCTAAGCCTACGAAGTTAAATCTTGTTTAGCAAGGTGACTATACCATACTCATTTGCGCAATATCAGCGCCTGACGCGAGTGGGTAAAAGATTCGTTAACAGCCTTTTAGCGCGGTTTTCGCTACAATGGGCGCCTGATTCGAAAGGAGTTTTCTCATGGCGCTTAAAGCGACAATTTATAAAGCCGTCGTCAATGTGGCTGACCTTGATCGCAACCGGTTTCTGGATGCGGCATTGACGCTGGCGCGTCACCCTTCTGAAACGCAGGAGCGCATGATGCTGCGCCTGTTGGCATGGATAAAATATGCTGATGAACGGTTGCAGTTTACACGCGGGCTCAGCGCGGAAGATGAGCCGGAGGCCTGGCTGCGTAACGATCATCTGGGCATCGATCTCTGGATAGAGCTGGGGCTGCCGGATGAGCGCCGTATTAAGAAAGCCTGTACTCAGGCGAGCGACGTCGCGCTCTTTGCTTATAACTCCCGGGCGGCGCAAATCTGGTGGCAGCAGCATCAAAGCAAGTGCGCGCAGTTCGCTAACCTGTCCGTCTGGTATCTGGATGACGGGCAACTGGCGCAGCTCAGTGAATTTGCCGATCGTACCATGACGCTACAGGCGACGATTCAGGACGGCGCAATCTGGCTTTCTGATGCTCGGAATAATCTGGAAATACAGCTAACCGCCTGGCAACAGCCCTCATGATTGCCATCTCCCGGACGGTCTCCATAGCCGATAATGAGCTGGAAATTACGGCCATTCGCGCGCAGGGCGCGGGTGGTCAGCACGTAAATAAGACCTCTAGCGCGATTCATTTGCGCTTTGACATTCGGGCCTCTGGCCTGCCAGAGTATTATAAACAGCGTTTGCTGACGGCCAGCCACCATCTGATAAGCGATGATGGCGTCATTATCATTAAGGCGCAGGAGTTCCGGAGCCAGGAGCTCAACCGGGAAGCGGCTATCGCCAGGCTGGTTGCCGTCATAAAAGAATTAACCGCGGAGCAGAAAAGCCGTCGCGCAACCCGTCCGACGCGTGCCTCGAAAGAGCGCCGCTTATCCTCAAAGGCGCAAAAATCTTCTGTAAAGGCGCTTCGCGGCAAAGTTCGTCGTCCACTGGATTGACGGGCAGGAATAGCAATTTCATAAGGATTTTATGGTGAGAACAGCAATATTGTCAGTAGCGGCAGCCTGTACGCTATTTGCATTGATAGGGTGTAATAACCGTGCGGAAGTTGACGCCCTGCAACCTGCGCAGGCGGCGGAATTAAAACCCATGCAGCAAAGCTGGCGCGGCGTGCTGCCCTGTGCGGATTGTGAAGGTATTGAAACGTCACTATTTCTGGAAAAAGACGGCACATGGGTGATGAACGAGCGCTATCAGGGCGTGCGCGAAGAACCTTCCTCTTTTGCGTCATACGGTACCTGGGCGCGGACGGCGGATAAACTGGTGTTAACCGACAGCAATGGCGAGAAATCGTATTATCGCGCGAAGGGCAATGCGCTGGAGATGCTCGACAGAGAAGGCAATCCGGTGGCTTCGCAGCTTAATTATACGCTTGTGCCTGTTACCGCCAGCCTGCCGGTAACGCCAATGCCGCTGCGTGGTATGTATGTATACAGGGCCGATGCGGCGACCTTTACCGATTGTGCGACCGGAAAACGGCTGCCGGTCGCCAGTAACGCCCAGCTTGAGCGCGGCTATCTGACAGCGAAAGGTGAAGCGGAAAAACCGGTGCTGCTGACGGTAGAAGGGCATTTTGTGTTTGCTGCGAACCCGGACACGGGCGAGCCGGTAAAAATGCTAATAGCCGATAAAAATGCGAAGTTTGCGCCGGGTAAAGATTGCACTCACTAATAAAAGGCCTCGCAGGGTGCGAGGCCTTTACATATCTGCCGGGTGGCGCCGGGCAATGCCAACAAAATGTCGTTTAGCCTTTAATCGCCTTGACCAGATAATCAACGATATCGCCGGTTTTAATCAGCGATTTTTCACCGCTGCGACGGTATTTATACTCAATATCGTCGTTATCCAGGTTGCGATCGCCAATCACGATAGTATGTGGAATACCAATCAGCTCCATATCGGCAAACATCACGCCCGGGCGCTCTTTACGGTCGTCCATCAGCACTTCAATGCCCTGCGCGCGCAATTCGCTGTACAGCTTTTCCGCCAGCTCCTGCACACGGAAGGATTTGTGCATATTCATCGGCAGAATAGCGACCTGGAAAGGCGCAATGGCGTCAGGCCATACAATGCCGCGCTCGTCAAAGTTCTGCTCGATAGCTGCGGCAACGACACGTGTTACGCCGATACCGTAACAGCCCATTGTCAGGATCTGGTTACGGCCATCTTCACCCTGAACGGAGGCTTTCAGCGCTTCTGAGTACTTGGTACCTAACTGGAAGATGTGACCCACTTCGATACCGCGTTTGATAAGCAACGTTCCTTGACCATCCGGACTCGGATCGCCGGCGACTACGTTACGGATGTCGGCAACAACAGGCGTCGCCACATCGCGATCCCAGTTAATACCAAAGTAGTGTTTACCGTCGATGTTGGCGCCAGCGGCAAAATCGCTCATGGCGGCAACGGTACGATCGATGATGACCGGAATCGGCATATTGACCGGGCCGAGGGAGCCAGGGCCGGCATTAATTACGGCGCGAATCTCTTCTTCGGTAGCGAAGGTCAGCGGGCTGGCAACCTGCGGCAGTTTTTCCGCTTTAACTTCATTCAGTTCATGATCGCCGCGAACCAGCAGAGCCACCAGCGGAGACTTGCTGTCTTTCACCGCTTTCACCAGCAGCGTTTTTACCGTTTTTTCAATTGGCAGGTTGAATTGTTCCACCAGCTCCGCGATGGTTTTGGCATTTGGCGTATCGACCAGAGTCATTTCCTGCGTCGCCGCTGCGCGCGGCGTTTGCGGCGCGATAGCTTCTGCCAGTTCAATGTTAGCCGCGTAATCAGAAACATCAGAGAAAACGATATCGTCTTCGCCGCTTTGCGCCAGCACCTGGAATTCATGCGAGGCGTTGCCGCCGATAGAACCGGTATCGGCCTGTACCGCGCGGAAATCCAGCCCCATACGGCTGAAGATACGGCTATACGCGGCGTACATGGCGTCATAGGTTTCCTGCAACGACTCCTGAGAGGTGTGGAAAGAGTAAGCATCTTTCATCAGGAATTCGCGCGAACGCATCACGCCAAAGCGCGGACGCACTTCATCACGGAATTTGGTCTGGATTTGGAAGAAGTTCAGCGGCAACTGCTTATAAGAGCTGAGTTCATTACGCACCAGGTCGGTGATAACTTCTTCGTGGGTCGGGCCGAGTACGAACGGACGCTCGCCACGGTCGACAAAACGCAGCAGTTCCGGACCGTACTGTTCCCAACGACCACTCTCTTGCCACAGGTCGGCTGGCTGAACGACTGGCATCGACACCTCGATAGCACCGGCGTTGTTCATCTCTTCACGCACGATGTTTTCGACTTTTTTCAGGACGCGCAGGCCGGTCGGCAGCCAGGTATATAACCCGGAGGCGAGCTTGCGGATCATCCCGGCGCGCAGCATCAGCTGGTGGCTGATAACCTCGGCGTCGGCAGGTGTCTCCTTCAGAGTGGAGAGCAGGTATTGGCTAGTACGCATGTTGTTACGGTTCCAGTTGAACGATCGAACAGGCTCAATGTGAGCCTGATACAAAAAAAGTGATTTAGTTTACCAGCGTGCAAGAGATGTCAAAAGAGAAGGGCGTGAAATTACCGTGGTTCCAGCGCAAACACTTCAAATCCGGTGTTAACCACACGCCAGCGCACGTTAAAATCATGCAGCCAGACGGCATAGGTTTTGCCCGTCTCTTCACCCTTACGATAAGCCGGGCGAGGATCTTGCGCCAGCACATCGCAAATAAATGTCCGTAGCTGCGGATAACGCCTTTCCAGCGTCGTAAGCTGTTGAGCCACCTCAGCGGTAAAACTCACGGGCATTTCAGCTATCGGCGCCTGTTGCGCATAGCTGGCGGCGGCGTCCGGTAAGGCCTCGGCAAACGGTAAATACGGTTTAATATCCACCACCGGCGTGCCATCCACCAGATCCAGACTGCCTAATTTCAGAATTACGCTCTCTTTCCGGCACTCGATACCTTTTAGCGCAACGAGCGACATGCCAATCGGATTGGGGCGGAACGTGGAGCGCGTGGCAAAAACGCCCATTCTGGCGTTACCGCCAAGACGGGGCGGACGAACTGTCGGCCGCCAGCCGCCGTCCATCGTCTGATGAAAAACGAAAAGCACCCACAAATGGCTGAACGCTTCCAGGCCGCGAACGGCATCGGCCTGGTTGTAAGGCGCTATCAGATGCAGTTCGCCGCAGGCGCTTTTGACCAGACCAGGCTGGCGCGGAACGGCGAATTTTTCTTTATAGGGGGAGCGAATAACGCCGATTTGTTCAAACTGAAAGCTGCTCATTTCGCCGAAATATTCAGGGCGGACCCGATACAAACCGCCTGACGGTAGCAGCCTGGCGTGCCGCTGGTAATTTCACAGCTGTGCAGCAGGACGGCGTTGGCTTTCATTTTAGATGCATTAATCTGCATACGCTTGCGCGCAGTTGGAATGTTAGGCGGAGAGTCTTGATTTGTCGCCTGGCAGGATTCGCCGCTAACCTCGCCAAGATCGCGGAAAGGTTTGCCGACTAAGTCTTCAGCATTGGTGTAAATCCTGACGGGAGCGGCACGCGGCGCTTTAGGTTTCTCCGGCTCCGCTTTTGGCGGGGTTGCGGTGCTTTGAACGGGTTCAACAGGGGATCTGCTTAGCATGGAACAACCGCCCAGCATGAGTGCCAATAAACAGATCGGTAAAGCACGCATAATATTTCCTCAATGAATGTTCTAATTGCCAGATATTGAATCAGGAGCTTGCATAAATGACAAGACGGGCAATAGCCCGTCCTGAATAATATTACAGATTGTGGAATCAGCCTAAAACTTACCAGCCTTTCACCGCACCGCCATTAAAAACTTTATTTGCGGCTTCGTACACTTCATCAGACTGGTAAGCCTGAACGAATTTTTTCACATTCTCGGCGTCTTTGTTATCTTCACGCGTCACGATCAGGTTAACGTACGGAGAATCTTTATCTTCAACGAAGATACCGTCTTTCGCTGGCGTCAGGCCAATCTGGCTGGCGTAAGTCGTATTGATGACCGCTAACGCGATCTGCGCGTCATCCAGCGAACGCGGCAACTGCGGCGCTTCCAGCTCAACAATTTTCAGATTTTTCGGGTTTTCGACGATATCCAGCGAGGTAGGAAGCAGACCAACGCCGTCTTTCAGTTTAATCAGCCCTACTTTTTGCAGCAGCAGCAGGGAACGACCAAGGTTGGTCGGGTCGTTAGGCACAGCGACCTGGGAACCGTCCTTGAGCTCATCCAGAGATTTGATTTTTTTGGAATATCCTGCAATGGGATAGACAAAAGTCTTACCAACAGAAACCAGTTTGTAGCCGCGATCTTTGATTTGCTGATCCAGATACGGTTTGTGCTGGAAGGCATTGGCATCGATATCGCCTTTGCTCAGCGCTTCATTAGGCAGAACATAATCATTAAAGGTCACCAATTCCACGTCCAGGCCGTATTTTTCTTTCGCGACTTTCTGCGCGACTTCGGCAACTTGCTGCTCTGCGCCAACGATTACGCCGACTTTAATATGATTCGGATCTTTTTCATCCTGACCGCAACCCGCAAGTGCCAGAGAACCAATCAGAGCACCCACTGCCGCAAAGGTTTTGAATTTGAACGCCATGCTTATTTCCTTAATGAGTATTTGTGTTGTGTTTAACGTTACTTATGCGTGACAGCCCTGACGATGCGATCGCCGGATAACTGAATTAAATAAACCAGAACGACAAGTAATACCAGCACCGTATTCATCACGGTAGCATTGTATCCAATATAACCGTACTGATAGCCGATTTGACCGAGGCCGCCTGCGCCGACGGCGCCGCCCATTGCGGAGTAACCGACCAGGGTGATCAGTGTAATGGTTGCCGCATTCACCAGACCAGGCAGCGCTTCCGGTAAAAGGATTTTACGTACAATTTGCAGCGGCGTGGCGCCCATCGCTCGCGAGGCTTCAATCAGCCCGGCAGGGATCTCTAACAACGCATTTTCCACCATACGGGCGATAAAAGGCGCGGCGCCGACGGTCAGCGGTACAATCGCGGCCTGCAAACCAATGGAGGTGCCGACAATTATTCGGGTAAAAGGAATCATCCACACCAGCAGGATGATAAAGGGAATCGAGCGGAAAATATTGACCACTGCAGAGAGGGAGCGATACAGCCTGGCGTTCTCCATAATCTGCCCCGGGCGCGTAACATACAGCAATACGCCAACCGGCAGGCCAATCACGAAACCGAAGAAACCGGAGACAAAGGTCATCGCCAGCGTTTCCCAGACGCCACGAACCAGTAACCACATCATTGCCTCAGACATAACCCAGTACCTCTACTTTCACATGGTGATCCTGCAGCCAGGCAATTGCGGCTTGCGTCTCTTCTTGTGTGCCGTGCATTTCCGTTAGCATAATGCCGAACTTCACACCGCCCGCGTAATCCATCTGCGCGCTAATAATATTATTGTTCACGTTGAAACGACGCGCGGTTTCAGAAAGCAGCGGGGCATCCACAGACTGTCCGGTGAACTCCATGCGCAGCATCGGCACGCTGTCAGTTTCCGGCGACGCTTTCAAACGCGCCTGGTAATCTTCCGGAATGTCCAGATGCAGAGTGGACTGAATAAACTTCTGCGCCAGCGGCGTTTTAGGGTGCGAGAAGACTTCGCTGACCGTATCTTGCTCAATAAGCTCACCATTACTGATGACGGCAACGCAGTCGCAGATACGTTTTACGACATCCATTTCATGAGTGATAAGCAGAATCGTCAACCCCAGACGACGGTTGATATCTTTCAGCAATTCCAGAATCGAACGGGTCGTCGCGGGATCAAGCGCGCTGGTGGCTTCATCGCACAGCAACACTTTTGGATTACTGGCTAACGCGCGGGCAATCGCGACACGCTGTTTCTGACCGCCGGAAAGATTTGCCGGATAGCTGTCGTGCTTGTCGCCAAGACCGACTAAATCCAGCAGCTCTGTGACACGGCGTTTGATCTCTTCCTTTGGTGTGTTATCCAGTTCCAGCGGCAACGCGACGTTGCCAAACACGGTACGGGAAGAGAGCAGGTTAAAATGTTGGAAAATCATGCCGATTTGACGGCGAGCTTTGGTCAACTCAGACTCTGAAAGCGTTGTCAGCTCCTGACCGCCGACCTGAACGCTACCTTCGGTTGGGCGTTCAAGTAAGTTAACGCAGCGGATAAGCGTACTTTTACCGGCGCCGGAGGCGCCAATGACGCCATAAATCTGCCCGGCAGGCACGTGCAGGCTGACATTATTTAGCGCCTGAATGGTGCGCGTCCCCTGCTGGAACACTTTGGTAATATTCGAAAGTTTAATCATTGGTTATTTATTATCGTAATTAAGTTAGCCGTGGCATTTTCGTCTGTCTAATACGGTCAACGCCGTCAACAGAATGGATGTTAAGGCATCCAGACGTCTAAATCAATCAGGCTTTATACGATGAGCACTTTCTTGCCTGCTGAAACATGCGATACTAGCGCCACTTGCTTTACTCAGGAGCTATAAAAGGTGGCAAAGTCTGTACCCGCAATTTTTCTCGACCGTGACGGCACCATTAATGTGGATCACGGCTACGTACATGAAATCGATGCATTCGAGTTTATAGACGGTGTTATTGACGCGATGCGCGAGCTAAAAAAAATGGGCTATGCGCTGGTGGTGGTGACGAACCAGTCCGGAATCGCGCGCGGCAAATTCACTGAGGCGCAGTTTGAAACGTTAACCGAATGGATGGACTGGTCGTTGGCGGATCGCGATGTTGATTTGGACGGCATCTATTATTGTCCTCACCATCCGCAGGGCAGTATAGAAGAGTTCCGTCAGGTATGTGATTGCCGCAAGCCGCATCCAGGAATGCTTATCTCGGCGCGTGATTTCCTGCATATCGATATGGCGGCTTCTTATATGGTGGGAGACAAGCTGGAAGATATGCAGGCGGCTGCGGCGGCAAATGTCGGGACAAAAGTGCTGGTGCGTACGGGCAAACCGGTCACGGCAGAAGCAGAAAACGCGGCGGACTGGGTGTTAAACAGCCTTGCCGATCTGCCATCGGCGATAAAAAAGCAGCAAAAATAAGCGTTATGGATAAAAGATGAGCGGTTAAAACAAAAATGCATTTTTCCGCTTGTCTTCCTGAACCGACTCCCTATAATGCGCCTCCATCGACACGGCGGATGTGAATCACTTCACACAAACAGCCGGTCGGTTGAAGAGAAAAATCCTGAAATTCAGGGTTGACTCTGAAAGAGGAAAGCGTAATATACGCCACCTCGCGACGGTGAGCTGCAAGCCGCGTCGCACCTGCTCTTTAACAATTTATCAGACAATCTGTGTGGGCACTCGAAGATACGGATTCTTGACGTCGCAAGACGAAAAATGAATACCAAGTCTCAAGAGTGAACACGTAATTCATTACGAAGTTTAATTCATGAGCATCAAACTTTTAAATTGAAGAGTTTGATCATGGCTCAGATTGAACGCTGGCGGCAGGCCTAACACATGCAAGTCGAACGGTAACAGGAAGCAGCTTGCTGCTTCGCTGACGAGTGGCGGACG
>NZ_JBCMFH010000024.1:0-45561 GCF_043848115.1 Salmonella sp. 2020_1395
TTGCCTGGCGGCACTAGCGCGGTGGTCCCACCTGACCCCATGCCGAACTCAGAAGTGAAACGCCGTAGCGCCGATGGTAGTGTGGGGTCTCCCCATGCGAGAGTAGGGAACTGCCAGGCATCAAATTTAGTGTGCTGATATGGCTCAGTTGGTAGAGCGCACCCTTGGTAAGGGTGAGGTCCCCAGTTCGACTCTGGGTATCAGCACCACTTAATACGGTTAAAGTTCGGCATTTGAAAAAGAATTTGTCTGGCGGCAGTAGCGCGGTGGTCCCACCTGACCCCATGCCGAACTCAGAAGTGAAACGCCGTAGCGCCGATGGTAGTGTGGGGTCTCCCCATGCGAGAGTAGGGAACTGCCAGACATCAAATAAAGCAAAGGGCCCAATCGAAAGACTGGGCCTTTTTGCATTTATCTTTCTATGGAAAAAGTTATCGGGTAATGACGCCGACGCGTTTTAAACATCTTCGTAGAGTGGATAAAAACCGTTTTAGTCAACGTGATTTCCCGCCATATATCCGCCTGAACCATCGAATGTGAACCGTGCTGAAGTAGATGTACAAACGGCTTTTACTTACGCCTCTAATAAGCAATAGAGATATTCGCTGAGGACTAAGAATCTGGCCCATTAGGCTATTTTATTTGCCAGTTTGGCCCTGGGACAGTGCTCAAAATCCTCATGTATTACGTGTATGTTCCGGTTTATATCCAGACTGTCTGTAATAATTACGCCTAATGATCACGCTCTAAGTCTTACTGTATAAAGCCTGTTTGTAATGCGGCTTACGATGCTATCAAGCTACAATTTTGTCTGCATCGGACAAGGAATAGAATAAATACCATCGGGATGGGCGAGTAAGAAAAGGGAGCGTTTTATCGTGTTAACTTTCGGGGGATAGACTGAACAGATTACGTCGCTGAGTATCCTTACGACCTTTATATTATTACTGAAAGCGCGGCATTGCCGCGCCTGCATGTATCATTTAGAAAGCGCAATGATACCCATCGTCAACCCTGCTACCGCCGCAGCTCCGCCAGCGATAGCGCCTGCTGTCTCCCAGTTATCCTGCGTAGTACCTTTCATACATGTATTGGTATGAACCAGCCGCCCTTGATCGTCATAAACCGGTACGCAGGGAGAATCATGTGCACAACCTGCCAATAAGGTGGTAAGCAATGCAACTGGAATTAGTCTTTTCATGGTGTTACCTCATTAATCAGCGTTTCGCGAAGTACAACAACGTAAATGCTGGCTCTAACCGCTGCGAAAACGAGAGTTATTTTACCACCACAGAAAAAATGGCCGACATGAGGAATCATCTCAATTCATGTGAATTGTAAAAACTATGGAGAATGCAAAAGTAAGCGGAGAGGGGGGAATAGCGGAGATAAAGACGTACCGTTTAAAAAGGCGTCCGAAGACGCCTCTGTTTACCGGTTAATCATGATGGCGATTAAATCGGCGTTTTACAACAACGAAGAATACTGGCACGAAGAAGATAGCTAATAAGGTTGCGGTTAACATTCCCCCCATAACCCCTGTGCCTACTGCGTTCTGTGCCCCACTACCTGCGCCACGACTGATAACTAACGGCATTACCCCGAGAATAAAGGCCAGCGAGGTCATTAGAATAGGACGTAAACGCATACGGGATGCTTCCAGCGTCGCTTCAATCAATCCACGTCCTTCTTTTTCCATGAGATCTTTGGCGAACTCGACAATCAGGATGGCGTTTTTAGCAGAAAGGCCAATAGTGGTTAACAAGCCAACCTGGAAGTAAACGTCATTGTTCAGACCGCGCAATGACGCTGCAAGCAGAGCGCCAACCACGCCGAGCGGTACGACCAGCATTACCGAGAACGGAATTGACCAGCTTTCATACAGAGCGGCAAGGCAGAGGAAAACGACAATGAGTGAGATTGCGTACAGCGCCGGCGCCTGGTTACCTGACAACCGTTCCTGATACGACATACCTGTCCAGTCATAGCCAATACCGTTTGGCAGCTGTGAAGCCAGGTTTTCCATTAACGACATGGCTTCACCGGTACTTCGTCCGGGCGCTGCTTCACCGAGCAGTTCCATTGACGGCATCCCGTTATAGCGTTCCAGGCGTGGCGAACCATAAATCCACCGTGCTGAGCTAAAGGTAGAGAAGGGCACCATCTCGCCATTGGCGCTGCGTACATAAAGATTGTTGATATCTCCCGGCAGCATACGGAACTGAGCGTCAGCCTGAACGTATACTTTTTTCACTCGTCCGCGATCGATAAAGTCGTTAACGTAATAGCCGCCCAACGCCGCGGAGATGGTTTCGTTGATATCAGACAGCGAAACACCGAGCGCCTGCGCTTTTTCTTGATCGACATCCAGCTTGAACTGTGGCGTGTCTTCCAGCCCGTTCGGGCGTACGCGCACTAATAGATCAGGATGCTTCGCGACCATACCCAGGAGTTGATTACGCGCTTTCGTTAACGCATCGTGACCGAGTCCTCCCTGATCAATCAGTTCAAAGTCGAAACCTGTCGCGGTACCTAACTCGACAATTGCCGGCATGTTGAAGGGGAACACCAACCCGTCGCGAATCTGGCTGAAGGCGCGTGTCGCTCTGGCGATAACGGCTTCGACGCTATTTTCTTCACCGTTACGCTCTTCCCAGGGTTTAAGGCTGACAAATGCCATCCCTGAGTTTTGTCCCTGACCGCTAAAGCTAAAGCCGTTTACGGTAAACACGCTTTCGACGTTCGCTTTTTCATTATTCAGGTAGTAATGAGTGACTTGATCCAGCACTTTCTGCGTACGTTCTTGCGTAGCGCCAGAGGGGAGCTGAATCATGGTCAGGAATACCCCCTGATCTTCTTCCGGCAGGAAGGAGGTCGGGAGGCGTAAAAACAGAACCGCCATTCCGACTACAATAAGTAGGTAGATAATGAGATAGCGACCCGTATTACGCACGATACCGCTTACGCTGTTAGTATAGTGATTAACGCTGTGATCAAACCTGGTATTGAACCAGCCAAAGAAGCCGCTTTTTTTCTCGTGATGTTCAGCAGATACGGGTTTAAGCAGCGTAGCGCATAGCGCTGGCGTCAGAATCAACGCAACCAGAACGGATAGCGCCATTGCTGAAACAATAGTAATAGAGAACTGGCGATAAATTGCCCCGGTCGAGCCGCCAAAAAAGGCCATCGGGATAAATACCGCAGACAGTACCATCGCGATACCAACCAGCGCTCCCTGAATCTGCGACATGGATTTTTCCGTCGCCTCTCGGGGAGAAAGGTTATCCTCCATCATTACACGTTCAACGTTTTCTACGACCACTATCGCATCGTCAACCAACAGCCCTATCGCCAGTACCATGCCGAACATCGTCAGGGTATTGATGGAATAGCCAAAGGCGGCGAGTACCGCAAAAGTGCCTAGCAACACGACAGGAACAGCGATGGTAGGAATCAGGGTTGCCCGGATATTCTGTAAGAACAGATACATTACCAGGAACACCAGAATAATTGCTTCAAACAGCGTTTTTACCACTTCGTGGATAGATATTTTTACGAAGGGCGTTGTGTCATAAGGATAAACCACCTTCATTCCCTGAGGGAAGAAAGGCTGCAGCTCCGCCAGTTTCGCTTTGATTGCGGTTGCGGTATCCAGCGCGTTAGCGCCGGTCGCCAGTTTAATACCGAGACCGGAGGCCGGTTTACCGTTAATGCGCGCTACAACATTATAGTTTTCACCGCCAAGCTCAATACGCGCGACATCTTTGAGATGGACGACAGAACCGTCGGTATTGACACGCAACGTAACTTTGCCGAACTCTTCCGGATCTTTCAGACGCGTTTGGGCGATGATTGAGGCGTTAAGCTGCTGGCCCGGTAATGCTGGCGTGCCGCCCAGTTGGCCTGCCGCAATCTGGTCGTTCTGTACTTTTAACTGGTTGATGACGTCAACTGGCGTGAGCTGGTATTTATTTAGCAGATTCGCATCCAGCCAGATACGCATGGCGTACTGTGCGCCAAATAGCTGAACGTCGCCCACACCATTAAGACGGCTGATAGAATCCTTAATGTTAGAGGCGACATAGTCAGAGATGTCGTCCTGGGTAGTGTTCGGATTATCCGAGACGAACCCGGCGACCATCAAAAAGCTGCTGCTGGACTTTTCAACGCTAATCCCCTGCTGCTGGACTTCTTGCGGTAGTAAAGGCGTGGCGAGCTGCAATTTATTTTGCACCTGAACCTGCGCGATATCCGGATCGGTTCCGGACTGGAAGGTCAGGGTGATGGTCACGCTACCAGCAGAGTCGCTGGTAGAGGACATATACATCAGGTTATCGATACCGTTCATATTTTGTTCGATAACCTGAGTAACCGTATCCTGTACCGTCTGCGCATCCGCGCCAGGATAGGTTGCAGAAATAGAAACCGCTGGCGGCGCAATGGTTGGATACTGCGCAACGGGAAGTTGCATTATTGCCAGTGCGCCAGCCATCATCAGGATAATGGCCAGAACCCAGGCGAAAATAGGACGTCTAATAAAAAAGTTTGCCATGTACGGTTACCTTATTGCGCCGTTTTCGCTGCAGGAGCATCGGTAGTGGCTTTCACCTGGACGCCCGGTCGCGCTTTTTGTAAGCCGCTGACGATGACCTTATCGCCCGGTTTTAACCCTTCGCTGATGAGCCATTTATCGCCAATAGCCTGCGCCGCCACGACATTGCGGGCTTCGACCTGGCTTTTATCGTTAACCACCATCACCATTGCGTCGCCGCGCGGCGTGCGGGTTACGCCCTGCTGGGGGACAAGGATGGCATTGGGCTGGACGCCTTCATCAATGCGGGCGCGAACAAACATACCGGGAAGCAGACTGTGTTGCGGGTTAGGGAAAACTGCCCTGAGCGTGATAGAGCCGGTGCTTTCATCTACGGTAACGTCGGAAAATTGCAGCGTGCCTTTAATCGGGTAGACCTGACCATTTTCCATTACCAGTTGAACCGTGCTACTGGCGCTGTCTTTATGCAGGTTACCTTGTTCGACGGATTGCTTGAGTCGCATAAAGTCGTTGCTTGATTGCGTCACGTCGACATAAATCGGATCGAGTTGTTGCACGGTAGCCAGTTCAGTTGACTGACCATTAGTCACCAGCGCGCCTTCAGTCACATTAGATTTTCCTATACGCCCGCTGATGGGTGAGGTGACTTTGGTATACGCAAGGTTAATACGCGCGCTTTCAACAGCGGCTTTTGCCGCCACAACGGCGGCATCGGCCTGGCGGGCGTCGGCAATCGCCTGATCATATTCCTGTTGGCTGATATATTTTGTGCCGACCAGTGGAACATAGCGTTTGACCGTCAGGTGCGCGATAGCCGCAGCCGCTTCGCTTTTAGCAAGTTCGCCTTTAGCGCTGTCATAATCGGCCTGATAAGTGGCAGGATCGATCTGATAAAGCGACTGCCCGGCCTCTACATCGCTACCTTCGGTGAAGTTTCTTTTAAGCACGATCCCGCTCACCTGGGGGCGAACCTCCGCAATGCGAAATGCGGACGTACGTCCGGGAAGTTCGGTCGTTACGGCTAGCGGCGCTGTTTCGACCACATGGACGGTGACTTGCGGCTCGCCGGCATGAGCCTGGGTATCTCCCTGGTCATTACAACCGGCCAGCAGCGCAGCAGAGAATATGATGAATGAGGGCAGGAGTGAAAACCTGGCATGTTTCGTCATTACTGTTCCTTAAAAAACCGAAAGCTCGTTATTCACCGGATAACGGTAAGGCGTTAACGCGCGAAAAATAGAATAGCAGTGGGGTATCCTACAAATTATTAGCTTGTGATGTAAGCAATACTTATTTTGGGATGGGGTTCACGGCACATAAAAGCAAAAAAAAAGAACTATTCCCTGTCGTTTCATAATGTCCCGATTAGTAAAATCATGATGTTGAATAACATAATTAGAAATATATATTTTATATGAATATGTTTTATTAATTTATTTGTTTTTATTATTGATTTGGCGATATTGTGCGAAATAAAAATGGCTGTCTCTCGTCTGACTAAAAAGGACATGGTAAAGTTGTTTTTTGTGCTGAGTATTTTATCAGCGTATTTATCGTTTTTATGGTCCAGGATATCTTAATTATGGCGAAGAAAACGAAGGCGGATGCGCTTAAAACGCGGCAACATTTGATTGAAACCGCTATTGCGCAGTTCGCTTTGCGCGGCGTTGCCAACACGACGTTGAATGATATCGCTGATGCCGCTGATGTCACGCGGGGCGCCATCTACTGGCACTTTGAGAATAAAACGCAGTTGTTTAATGAGGTTTGGTTACAGCAACCACCTTTACGCGAACTTATTCAGGATAGGCTTACGGGATGCTGGAATGATAATCCTTTACAGGATCTACGAGAGAAATTTATTGCAGCCTTACAATATATTGCGGCAGTGCCTCGTCAGCAGGCATTAATGCAGATTTTATATCATAAATGTGAATTCCATAATGGTATGATATCGGAACAGGCCATTCGGGAGAAGATGGGTTTCCATCATCAGTCGCTGCTTGAAGTATTACAGCGATGTATGGATAAAAAGCTGATCTCAGGCAGTCTTGATCTGGATGTCATATTAATTATTCTGCATGGTAGTTTTAGCGGAATAGTAAAGAACTGGTTAATGAATCCCACAAGTTATGATCTTTATAAGCAGGCGCCTGCATTAGTCGATAATGTATTAAAAATGCTAAGCCCGGATGGCAGTGTGAGGCAATTAATGCCAAATGAACAACAGGCGGAAGAAGCCTGAGATTATTTTGAGTTGATATTATATATTTACCTTGTGAATATATTGGCAGGGTCCCGAATATCGCGAGCAATTTCCTCTGCCGTACGCGGCTTGCCAAGCAGGAACCCCTGAAGCGTATGGCATCCTAACTGGGTCAAAAATTGTTGCTGCGTTTCATTTTCTACCCCTTCTGCCACAATTTGCAGATTTAACGCTTTCGCCAGCGCGACAATAGCCGCAACAATGGTCGCGCCGTCGCTTGCCTCGCTGAGTTCATGTACGAAAGCGCGATCAATTTTTAGTTCGCACGCCGGAAGACGTTTCAGATAGAGAAGGCTGGAATAACCGGTGCCAAAGTCGTCAATAGAGGCCTTAACCCCCATTTCCGTTAATCTGGTGAGTATAGCGACGCTTTGCTCTGGCTTGTTCATCGCCGTGGTTTCGGTGATTTCCAGAATCAATAAATCGGGACGGATACTGTGTCGGGCCAGGCTCCGCGTAATGGTGTCCACAAGCCCGGGCTGCTCAAATTGTAAGGCGGACAGGTTTACCGCCACTGACCATAAGGCGTATCCCTGTAAGTGCCACTCGCGGAGCTGTCGACACGCCTCGTCTATCACCCAGCTACCGATAGTGACGATAAGACCCGTTTTTTCCGCCAGCGGTAAAAACTGGTCAGGATTCAGTACGCCTTGTTTTGGATGATACCAGCGCAACAGGGCCTCAAATCCTACAATGGGGCCGGCAGGAGCCTGAAATTTAGGCTGATACACCAGCCTGAGCTCTTGTCTTTCCAGCGCCAGCCACAGATCATTCATTAGCTGAAGCTGGGTTTGCGCCAGCATATTCATTGATGGCTGAAAGAAATGGTATCCGTTACGCCCCGTATGTTTCGTGTGGTACATTGCGGCATCGGCGTTGAACATCAGTTCCCGTTCGTTTTTTCCGTCCAGCGGATAGAGCGCTATTCCCACGCTAAGGGTGACGACCAGTTCGTACGGATCTATCGTAAAGGGCGCATCTATCGAATGTACCAGCGCGCTGGCAAGGGAAGCCGCTTCGTCAGGCGCGCTGACTTCTGCAAGCAGCACAAATTCGTCGCCGCCAATCCGCGCCAGGGTAAACTGACCGCTCAGTGGTTGGTTCAGACGATGCGTGACCGCCACCAGTAGCTTATCGCCGATATCATGACCATAAGCGTCATTAACGGCTTTAAAGCCATCCAGATCCATAAACAGTAGCGCGAAAGACGAGCCTTCCCGATTCGCTTTGCTGATGGCCTGTTCCAGACGATCCTCAAGAAGTACCCGGTTTGGTAAACGGGTGAGCGTATCATGCAGCGCCAACTGCGCCAGTTCCTGGTTCGCCTGCGCCAGCGAAGAGGCAAGTAGTGCGGTGCGGGCCTGAAGCCGGGCGTCAAATAAAGAAACCAGAAGAGTAATGCCCAGGATAGTCAGCGCGACCACGCTGACAAGAACAGCCAGCCAGTTGCTATCGACGCCACGATGCTCCATCGGCCAGTTTTGGGGAAAGTGTGCGGCCTTCATACCGGCGTAATGCATGCCGGCGATAGCTATCCCCATTAATACCGCGGCGCCTGCTCGCCTCAGGGCGACATCTGTTCCCTCATTACGCAGGCGGAACGTGAGCCACAGCGCGCCGCAGGACGCCAGTAGCGCGATAATGATAGAGAGGGCAACCCATGCGCTATTCCAGACGATAATGGAAGCAAATTGCAGCGCCGCCATCCCGGTATAATGCATTGCGCTGATGCCCAGTCCCATCACCAGCGCGCCCGGTAGTAAACGGCGCAGGCGCAGTTTTTCAGCGCTAACCAGCCATAGCGCAAACAGGGAGGAGCCGATCGCGATCAGCATGGAGAGGCCGGTGAGGAACGGATCGAAGCGCATGTTCATCGCGTGATCCATCGCCAGCATCCCGACAAAATGCATCGCCCAAATACCGACGCCCAGCGCGAAGCCGCCGCCCATTAGCCATATTCTGGCGTTTGATCGGGCGCTTCCGGCTACGCGTCCGGCCATATTTAATGCGGTATAGGACGCAAAAATAGCGACAGCAAATGAAACCGCCACAAGGATGTGGTTGTACTCACTAACCGGCATGTATCATTAGCTCATTGGTTATGCAGGAAAAGAACAGGACAAGACAGTATCACCCCTTCTTTTATCCTCAACGTGTTTTAATTCCCTGTTTTTATAAGGGATAAAAGAAATCCGGGCGATAAATAATCATAGGTTAAATCGCCCGGTTCGCTACTCCAGATCGGTACAATTGATCAATTTAAGAGGGTTAACCGAGTCCATGTTTCGGCACTTATCCTGTTCAGTCGCCATCAATTCGATCCATTGCATCAAAAGCGCATCAAAAAGAAAAACGGAGACGGCAAAAACAACCAGCCACCAATACTTACGTATCATCGTCAAATCCTGTGTATTCATGCCCATGCGTGCTGGGAATATACATGAAATTTTGACGCTGAAAAGCGGACTTACAATGCTTTTACTTCTCTGAAGATAGCGCGTTTATCCCGACATTTCGCTGCTTTTTGGACAGGTTTTGTGTTTTTCTCTTTTTGACTTTTGCAAGTTCATTTTCTGAATAATGCGAAGTGACGCTCAATCTTCTGAGCCCCATTTTTACGTACTCATTATTGAGTTCAATACCGATAAACTTACGACCTGACGCCGCTGCGACAGCGCCTGTGGTGAAACTGCCCGCGAAAGGGTCCAATACGGTATCGCTCGGGTTAGAAGAGGCCAGTATGATCCGTTTTAACAGCGCGCTGGGCTTTTGCGTAGGATGGTTTTCATATTCATCCATCAGATAACGTACGCGAGGAAATGACCAGACGTTGCCCGGCACTTTTTTCTGATTGTATGGTTGGGGCGGGTTTTTTCGATAATCGATTAGCGCGCGCTTAGCGCCCGTGGTGGTCTCGACCAGAATCGCGTCACGGTTAAAGGTATAGCTTTTCGGGTTTTTTACCATCATCAGGATCGGTTCATACATAGAACCAAAGTATTTTTTCGCCTGCACCCCGGAACTATCATAGGACCAGACGATACGGCTTTTGATGGTAAAAAGCGTTCGGCATTTGAGATCGATATACGGCATATTTTCTGTGCTATTCATGATGTACATGGTGCCGTGTTTCTTCAGTACGCGGTGGCATTCATCAATGCATTCATACAGCCAGGCCAGAAAAGACGCTTCGTCCCAGGATTCCACCATACCGTCGAAATCTTTTCCGATATTGTAAGGCGGATCGGCAAAAATTAAGTCAATGCTTTCAGAAGGCAGTTTTTTAAGTTCTGTTAGCGCGTCACCGTGAATAATCTTCTTCGATTCATCGCCAAAGTACTGAGGTTCACATTCCGCTTTCATGACCAAATTCCATGTGATGCGTATAAAAAAGGCGCTTCCCCATGCCGAGTAGCGCCTTTTTAAACAAGCAGTTAGCTAATCGAAATTAGTTCATGCCGTATTTTTTTAATTTTTTACGCAGCGTACCACGGTTGATGCCCATCATCAGAGCAGCACGGGTCTGGTTACCACGGGTGTATTGCATCACCATGTCCAACAGGGGCTGTTCTACTTCAGCCAGTACCAGCTCATACAGGTCATTAACGTCCTGACCATTCAGTTGAGCAAAATAGTTCTTCAGTGCCTGTTTAACCGAGTCACGCAGGGGTTTTTGGGTTACCTGATCCTGAGAGTTAACGGTAGAAACGGTCAGTACGTCAGAATTTACGCGTTGTTCGAACATAGTTCTGTCAGCTCTTTATTTCTGTTTACGCAAAATTTTCGAAGTATGCCTCCAACGCCTCCAGCTGTTCGCTGGCGTCCTCAATAGCGTTGAATGTGCGCCGAAACTGGTCGTCTGGAGCGTGCTCCTGGAGATACCAGGAGACGTGTTTACGCGCGATTCGGTACCCTTTTGCCTGACCGTAAAAGTCATGCAGTTCCCGAACATGCGTGCAAAGCAAGCGCTTTACCTCTGCCAGCGGCAGCGGCGGAAGCAGCTCCCCAGTGTCCAGATAATGCTGGATTTCCCGAAAGATCCAGGGTCTTCCCTGAGCTGCGCGGCCTATCATCAGGGCATCCGCCCCTGTATAGTCGAGAACAGCTCTGGCTTTATGCGGGTTAGTAATGTCGCCATTCGCGATAATCGGAATGGAAACTTTCTGCTTAACTGCCCGAATACTGTCGTATTCAGCTTCTCCGTTGAACAAACAGGCGCGGGTGCGGCCATGGATGGTCAGAGCCTGAATACCACAATCTTCAGCCAGTTGGGCAATCTCTACGCAGTTACGGTGTTCCGGCGCCCAGCCGGTGCGAATCTTGAGAGTCACAGGAACGTCCACTGCGTTTACGACCCCGATGAGTATAGACTTCACTAAATCCGGGTACTGCAAGAGGGCTGAACCTGCCAGCTTACGATTCACTTTCTTCGCCGGGCACCCCATATTGATATCAATAATCTGGGCGCCGCTTTCCACGTTAATACGTGCGGCATCGGCCATCTCAACAGGGTCGCTACCGGCAATTTGCACCGTGCGAATTCCTGGCTCATCAACGTGCACCATCCGTAAACGAGATTTATCGCTTTCCCACACTTGCGGGTTAGAAGACATCATCTCGGATACTGTCAATCCTGCTCCCATCTCATAGCACAGCGTCCGGAAAGGTCTGTCAGTAATGCCAGCCATGGGCGCTGCGATCAGGCGATTTCTGAGCTGATATTGTCCGATGCGCATGAGTTAAGAAATGACCATACTGTGACTGCAAGGCGGCGTATATTACGCATTTTTTGCACGAGATGAAAGGCCAAACTTTGAACAATCCACTGTTGTAGATCAATGAATCGTGCTTAAAAACAGCAAAATAAATTTATAATTCAGTAAAATCATAGGGTTATTTATTGTCGGCGGTTTTGTACGCGCTTACAAATTCCCGTAACTTCTCTCTATTTCTTCGTCCAGAAACAAGATAAGCGGAATAATCTGCTTTTTTTATAAGCTAATTACCCCAAATGAATGGGATCGCCATCTCGTTTCAGGACAAGATCACTTCCCGCTGCGCGTGATTTTTCTCCATTGCCAGTCGGAAGGGGGCGCACAGATGCGCTTTTGTGTTCATGAATGGCACGGATAAATTTTTCCAGCTGCGCTGAAGAGAGGGTTAGCGGATGCTGCAGAACAACCCGGACAGCATTTACTAAGCACGAGGACGATGGCTGCCACCCGTTAAAACGCCAGTATCTTTTGTCCGCTGGTAGCAGCTGTTTATCCAGACGGATAGTGACAAAGAAGTTATTTCAGGCATTCATTTGATGAATTTAATGATGTCTCGGTGCCTGAAAGGCGTTAAGGCAGTTGTGTGGAGAAAAGCGTGGCCGGGCGACCACGCTGACAAGAATTATTTCTTACGGCCAGTAATGCGGCACCATTCTTCTTTTTCGACGACCGGGTCGAGAGTGAAAAGCTCGGCGTAAGCATCGCAGACGCTTTCCGCCTGGCTGGCGAGAATACCTGAAAGCCCCAGCAGACCGCCCTCAACGGGCAGTACGCTGATTAACGGGGCCAGTTCGCGTAATGGGCCTGCCAGGATGTTAGCGACGACCACGTCGGCTTTCATGGCTTCTGGCTGGTCTTTCGGCAGGTACAGCTCCAGCCGGTCAGACACGCCGTTGCGTTCGGCATTATCGCGACTGGCCTGAATAGCTTGCGGATCGATATCAATACCAATCGCCTTTGCCGCTCCCAGCTTCAGCGCGGCAATCGCCAGAATGCCTGAACCGCAGCCAAAGTCGATCACGGTTTTGCCGTTGAGATCGAGCCCGTCCAGCCATTGCAGACATAAAGAGGTGGTGGGGTGCGTACCCGTACCGAACGCCAGTCCCGGGTCGAGCATCACGTTGACGGCATTCTCGTCCGGAATGTCACGCCAGCTGGGACAAATCCACAGACGCTCGCCAAAACGCATCGGATGGAAATTATCCATCCATTCGCGTTCCCAGTCTTTATCTTCCAGTTGTTCGATTTTATGGGCAAATCCGGCACCCAGCAGCGGATGTTGCTCCAGAATCGCGACAACGTCTTTCATGTCGGTTTCGGCGTCGAACAGACCGATCACATCGGTATCCCCCCACAGACGGGTTTCGCCCGGCAACGGCTCAAAAACCGGCGTATCGTGCGTATCCTGAAAGGTAATGGAAACGGCGCCCGCTTCCATCAGCGCATCACTCAGCTCTTCAGCATTCGCGCCGGTGGTATTCAGTTTCAATTGGATCCATGGCATGGCAAAACTCTTTATTTATCAGTAGACAATACGGTGGCTTGCGAAGCGGAAGAGCCGAATCGGTTTCCGATCAGAAAAGCCAATAAACTTAACAGTAACGCGGGCACAATCGGATGAAAGCCCAGGTACTGAATATTAAATGTGGCAAGCAGGGCATATAGCACGCCGCCCACGATCATGGCGCTTAATGCGCCTGCCGCGTTTGCCCGCTCCCAGTAAAGGCCCAGTACCAGCGGCCATAAGAACACCGCTTCCAGGCCGCCAAACGCCAGCAGGTTGAGCCAAATGATCATCTCTGGCGGTTTCCATGCTGCCAGCAGCAACAGCGCGCCTAGCAGTAATGTAATCGCTGCCGACATACGCTTCAGCCGGATCTCATTTTGCATCTGATCGGGGCGCAGGTTGAGATAGAGATCTTTAATGATCGTCGCGGAACTTTGCAGCAGTTGGGCGTTAATTGTTGACATGATCGCCGCCATTGGCGCAGCGAGGAAGATCCCGGCGGCAAACGGCGGCAAAACTTTCACCATTAGCGTTGGGATCACCAGATCCGGCACCGTCAGATCCGGAAGCACCGCGCGACCCAGCGCGCCGGCAAGGTGCATCCCGAACATTAAAATCGCCACGACAATCGTACCGATAATAATGCCCCGGTGTACCGCTTTACTGTCTTTATAGGAGATGCAGCGCACCGCCGTATGCGGCAGGCCAATCACACCAAAACAGACCAGTACCCAAAAAGAGGTCATAAAGGCGGGAGAAAGTATGTCATCGGCGCCCTGCGGCGTTACCAGTTTAGGGTCGAGAGCGTGCAGCGTGTCAACGGCCTGACTTAGACCGCCCGCCGCATGCACCACGCCCACCAGCAGCACTATCGTGCCGACCAGCATCACCAGGCCCTGTAGCGTATCGTTAAGTACGCTGGCGCGAAAGCCGCCAAACGCCGTATAGAGTGCGATACTGACGCCAAATATTAGCAGGCCGGTTTCGTAGGGAATTCCCGCCGCGGTTTCCAGCAGTCGCGCGCCGCCGATAAATTGTACGGTCATTGCGCCAATAAACGCGACCAATAAACTCAGGCTTGCCAACCACACCAGCAGGCGGCTTTGGTAACGAGCGAATAACATATCGTTAAGCGTGACGGCATTATAGCGACGCGCCAGGATAGCGAATTTTTTACCCAGAATACCCAGTGAAAGCCAGACGGCGGGAAGCTGGATCATCGCCAGCAAGACCCAGCCCAGACCGTATTTATAAGCCGCGCCGGGACCGCCGATAAATGAACTGGCGCTAATATAGGTGGCGGTAAGCGTCATCGCGAGCACGATCCCGCCCATCGAACGGCTGCCAAGAAAATATTCGTTTAAAAAGGTGCCGGCGGTACGCTTGCGCATAGCGTAAATCGAGACCCCGAAGACCACGACCAGATAGGCTACCAGCGGTAGAATGACCTCAAGCTGCATCGTCATCCTCCAGCGAAATATCGCGATAAATGAATTTCACCATCGCCCAGCACAGCAAAATAAAGACCAGCGGCGTCAATAAGCAGGCCATCTCGAACCAGTGCGGCAGACCGGTAATTCCCGGCGAGTCTCCAGGTAAGTAAGCAGCCACTAACCATGCCGCCAGATAGCAAAGGGTCAGCCACAGCGCCCAGCGCGCCTCTTTATGGGCCTGAACAAAACGAGCGTCCATTTTTTGTCCCTTATGGGTGAAGAAAGCGGGAATTGTACATGATGGGGCATCGCTATCCCCAGAAATAAAAAAGGCCGGATTCACCGGCCTTTTGAGATTAACGTGCGATTACTTTTCCTGAAGACCGAGTTTTTTCTCCAGATAGTGGATGTTGGTTCCACCGTGCTGGAAGTGCTCGTCATTCATGATGCGGGTCTGCAGATCGATATTGGTTTTGATACCATCGATAATCAGTTCCTGCAGGGCATTTTTCATACGGGCAATCGCCACGTCGCGGTTTTCACCGTAGCAGATGAGTTTGCCGATCATGGAATCATAGTACGGCGGCACCGTGTAGCCCGCGTAGATATGAGATTCCCAGCGAACGCCAAAGCCGCCAGGCGCATGGAAGCGCGTGATTTTGCCAGGGCTTGGCAGGAAGGTGTTCGGATCTTCGGCATTGATACGGCATTCTACCGCATGGCCTCGAACGACAACTTCGTCCTGTGTGATCGACAGCGGCTGACCCGCCGCGATGCGCAACTGCTCTTTGATCAAATCGACGCCGGTAATCATTTCAGTCACCGGGTGTTCAACCTGAATACGGGTGTTCATTTCGATGAAATAGAACTCGCCGTTTTCGAACAGGAATTCGAACGTCCCTGCGCCGCGATAGCCGATGTCTACGCACGCTTTCGCGCAGCGTTCGCCGATATAGCGACGCAGTTCCGGCGTAATGCCTGGCGCCGGGGCTTCTTCAACCACTTTCTGGTGGCGACGCTGCATGGAACAGTCGCGTTCCGCCAGATAGATAGCGTTGCCCTGGCCGTCCGCCAGCACCTGAATTTCGATGTGGCGTGGATTTTCCAGGTATTTTTCCATGTATACCATGTCGTTGCTGAAAGCCGCTTTCGCTTCCGCTTTGGTCATGGAGATGGACTGCGCCAGTTCAGCATCGCTACGAACCACGCGCATACCGCGGCCGCCGCCGCCGCCGGACGCTTTGATGATCACCGGATAGCCAATACGTTTGGCATGAGCGCGGTTCGCATTCATATCGTCGCCCAGCGGGCCGTCAGATCCTGGTACGGTCGGCACGCCCGCTTTTTTCATCGCGGTAATCGCGGACACTTTATCGCCCATCAGGCGGATGGTGTCCGCTTTCGGGCCGATAAAGATAAAGCCGGAGCGTTCAACCTGCTCGGCAAAATTGGCGTTCTCAGAAAGGAAGCCGTAACCCGGGTGGATTGCCACCGCGCCGGTGATTTCAGCGGCGCTAATGATAGCCGGGATGTTCAGATAACTTTTTACGGACGGTGCCGGACCAATACAGACCGTCTCATCCGCCAGCAATACGTGTTTTAAATCGCGATCCGCGCTTGAGTGCACAGCGACGGTCTTGATGCCGAGTTCTTTACAGGCTCGAAGAATACGTAGTGCGATCTCGCCGCGGTTGGCGATGACAATTTTATCCAACATGTTCGCCTCGTTACTCGATGACGACCAGTGGCTCGTCAAATTCTACCGGTTGACCACTTTCGACCAGAATCGCTTTCACAGTACCTGCTTTGTCAGCTTCGATCTGGTTCATCATTTTCATGGCTTCAACGATGCACAGGGTATCGCCCACGTTCACTTTCTGGCCCACTTCGATGAACGCTTTCGCGTCCGGGCTTGGGGTGCGGTAGAAAGTACCAACCATTGGGGAGCGTACGATGTGACCACTGATTTCCGCTGCGGCAGGCGCTTCCATTGCTGGAGTAGCCGCTGGCGCGACAGCGTTAGACAGAGCGGGTTGCTGCATCATCGGTGCCGCATAAGCCTGCTGCATCACCGGAAAACCGGCGTTTGCCGTTGTGCGGCTGATGCGAACAGATTCTTCGCCTTCAGAAATTTCCAGTTCGGAGATACCTGATTCTTCAACCAGCTCGATCAGTTTTTTAATCTTACGAATATCCATGAGTGGGTTCCGTACTCTTTGTTTAGTGTGATTGTGACAGGCGTTTTAGCGCCGTCTGTAAAGCATGTGAATGACTGCCGCGGGTAAAATACCGCGCATCTTTGATTTGCCTGTTATGCCGTAGCACCCGAAGGTGAAATTCATGATTTGCCAGTCATTGTGTGGCTATCTTCTGCCATTTTCGGGCAAAAAACAAAATATACCTTCATTGCTCGATTGTCACCCTTTCTGCGAACGAAAATCGCCGTTGGGCAATGTAAAGTCGCACATTATAACTATTTCGTCGCAATTGGCAGCTAAATACTGGTCTTATCAGGGAAGATAATCAACCCGAAACATAAAAAGGACATTACCTGTTTTGCGTTTTGTAATCGACCGCACAGTTCACCAAACTAGCGCCACCACTGGCGAAACTTCCGGTAACGCAACGCTAAAAGGGCTAACGCTAATGCCGCGTAGATGACCGGTTGCGGTGATAAAATCTTTACCGACCACAGGTAATGTATGGGAGCCAGGATCGCGACAAGATAGACGACGTTATGCAGTGTTTGCCAGCGTTTGCCCAATTTACGCTGCGCAAATTGCGTTGAGGTCAACGTCAGCGCCAATAACACCAGCCAGCTAATGATCCCAAGCGTCAAATAAGGGCGTGAAATCAACTCGCTTCCTAACAACGCCAGGTTATGTATCCCCAGTTCCAGTAAGGCATAGCTGGTTAAATGCAGCGTAGCCCAAACGAAACACCATAATCCTAACAGGCGGCGTGTGCGTATCAATAATGGCTGTTTAGCGTAGCGCGCCAGCGGTGAAACCAGCAAGGTGGCGAGCAAAAATTTGAGCGCGGTTCTGCCGGTAAAGTGTTGGATATCCTTTACCGGGTCTGCGCTGAGTCCACCGTGATTTATCGCCCAAAAGAGCCACAGAAGCGGCAAAAAACCGGCAAGATGCAGACAAACTTTTAGCCAGGTTATCTGTTTTGCTGTCAGACGCACTTAAAAATTCTCCCGCAAATTGAGACCGCGATACAGCGAAGCGACTTCATTGGCATAGCCGTTAAACAGCAGCGTCGGCTGCCTTTGCACATCAAGGATACCGCCTGAACCAATAAAGCGTTCGGTAGCCTGAGACCAGCGTGGATGATCCACATGCGGGTTCACATTGGCGTAAAAACCATATTCGTTGGGAGCCGACAAATTCCAGGTGGTTGGCGGACGTTCGCGGGTGAGTTTAATGCTAACAACAGATTTAATACCTTTAAAACCATACTTCCATGGAACGATGAGTCGAATAGGCGCGCCGTTTTGCGGGGGTAACGCCTTACCATAGACGCCAACGGTCATCAGAGTCAGCGGATGCATGGCTTCGTCCAGACGTAGCCCTTCGACATAAGGGTATTTCAGTCCGCCGCCAATAAAGCGATCTTTCTGTCCTGGCATATCATCCGGCGCGTATAGCGTTTCGAATGCCACATATTTAGCGTGGCTGGTGGGCTGTGCCTGCGCGAGTAGCTTATATAAAGGGAAACCAATCCACGGCACGACCATGGACCACGCTTCGACGCAGCGCATTCGATAGATACGCTCTTCTAATGGGAAACGATGTGTTAAATCGTCGTAATCCAGGGTAAATGGCTTCGCGACTTCCCCGCTGATTTTCAACGTCCACGGTTCGGTTTTCAGACTTCCGGCATTGGCCGCCGGGTCGGCTTTATCAAGGCCAAACTCATAGAAATTGTTGTAGCCCGTCACCTTATCTTCCGGCGTTAACGCTAAATCGCTTCGCCAGGCGGCAGGCTGACTAAACTCAAGCGGTTTACCGGCAGGCGCTTTCGGACGATCGTTGCCTTTAAACCAACTGAAGAGATCGGCCTGCGCCGTTGAGGGTAAGGATAAGGCGGCCGCGCTGATGCCTAATGCTTTTAGCACCTGTCGGCGCTGCATAAAAAAAGCCGATTCCGCAGTCACATCGGCTTCTGTTAATGGACGTATCTTTTTCATCACAGACTCCCGGTCTACCCACCACAACACAACATGGCGTGTAGTGAATATGACAGGGAGTGTGTCAATGTGTAAAAATAAATAGTTAATTAAGTGTAAATTTTTTTATACGTGACGTTATTTTATCTTCACCAGCGTACGGCCCTGAACCTGATTATTGATGATGGCATCGGCGAACTTCGGCGCATCCGCCAGCGTAATCTCTGTGGCGGCCTGAGCATAGAACGATTCCGGCAGATCCTTAACCAAACGCGCCCAGGCTTCTGCGCGACGTGCCGGTGGGGTCATCACCGAGTCCACCCCTTGCAAACGCACATTACGCAGAATGAATGGCATAACGGTGGTCGGCAGCGCGAAGCCGCCCGCCAGGCCGCAGGCGGCCACGCAACCGCCATAGTTCATCTGTGCCAGGACTTTCGCCAGCACTTTATCGCCAACGGTATCAATTGCACCGGCCCACAGCTGTTTTTCCAACGGGCGAGATTCAGCAAACTCATCGCGGCTGAGAATACGGTTAGCTCCCAAGCTCTTAAGATAGCCGTGGGTGCTTTCACGTCCTGATACTGCTGCAACCTGATAGCCCAGCTTATGCAGTAATGCAACGGCAGTGCTGCCCACGCCGCCGCTGGCACCGGTGACGACAACCTCACCGTCTTGCGGGCGAATACCTGCATCTTCAAGCGCCATGACGCACAGCATGGCGGTAAAACCGGCGGTGCCGATGATCATGGCGTTACGGCTGCTCAGTCCCGCAGGCAGCGCGACCAGCCAGTCGCCTTTAACGCGTGCGCGTTCGGCCAGGCCGCCCCAGTGGTTTTCGCCCACGCCCCAGCCAGTCAGTAGTACTTCCTGGCCTGCATGAAAGCGAGGATCTTCGCTTGCGTGAACGGTGCCGGCGAAATCAATACCAGGAATCATCGGAAAATGACGGATAATTTTCCCTTTTCCGGTGATAGCCAGAGCATCTTTATAATTCAGGCTGGACCAGTGGACATCCACCGTCACATCACCTGCCGGCAGTTGACTCTCTTCGAGATGTTGCACGGATGCGAGGGTTTTACCGTCCTGCTGTTCTAAGATCAACGCCTGCATAACCTGTCCTCACTTTACATGGTAGATTGGAAAAATAGCTACGAAGACTATACTCGCTAATTAAAACGTGATGCCGATGCAACGCAATAAATTGCCAGATAGATCCATTTTGGTAGTATGCCTGCTTCATTGCGCGCCGTGGCGAATTCCGCCTTCAGATTCGCTTTTTCATACTGTTTATAACCGTCGGAGTTAACTCAAGGATGCGATTAACGACGAAATTCTCAGCTTTTATCACGCTGCTCACGGGGTTAACGATCTTCGTGACTCTGATAGGTTGCTCGCTAAGCTTTTATAACGCCGTACAGTATAAGTATGTCAGCCGTGTGCAGGCGACGGCGACAGCCATTGATACGCACCTGGTGACCCATGATATTGTCTCGCTGACGCCGCAAATCGACGAACTCATGATCGCTTCCGATATTGTGCGTGTCGATCTGTTGCAGGGGGAGCGCAGCGTCTACAGCCATTCTCGCGCCAGAGGTTATCGGCCAGCCGGCACCAGCGACATGTATCGCGAGCTGGTCGTACCGCTGATAAAACATCCAGGAATGTCGCTACGTCTGGTTTACCAGGACCCGATGGGTAACTATTTTCACTCACTGATCACCACGGCGCCGCTGACGCTGGCGATCGGTTTTATCGTTCTGATTTTGTTTTTATCGGTGCGCTGGCTGCAGCGGCAGCTTTCCGGGCAAGAGCTTCTGGAAATTCGCTCAACGCGTATTCTGAACGGCGAACGCGGGGCGAATGTCCGCGGTTCTGTTTACGAATGGCCGGCGCGCACCAGTAGCGCGCTTGATGTATTGCTTTCCGAAATTCAGTTTGCTCACGAACAGCGTAGTCGCCTGGACACCCTCATTCGCTCCTACGCCGCGCAGGACACCAAAACCGGACTCGGTAACCGACTGTTCTTTGATAACCAGCTGGCGACGCTGCTGGAAGATCAGGAAAAAGTGGGAGTGCATGGCGTGGTGATGATGATCCGCTTGCCAGACTTCAATCTTCTGCGCGACAGCTTGGGAGGCAATCAGGCGGAAGAGCAGATGTTTATGCTTATCAATCTGCTATCGACATTTATTATGCGTTACCCAGGCTCGCTGCTGGCGCGTTATCACCGCAGCGACTTTGCCGTGCTGCTACCGCATCGAACGCTGAAAGAAGCGGAAAGTATTGCCGGACAACTTTTAAAAGCTGTCGATGCGCTACCGGCTAACAAAATGCTCGATCGTGACGATATGGTACATATCGGCATTTGCGCCTGGCGCAGCGGACAGTCCACCGAGCAGGTGATGGAACATGCTGAAGCCGCGGCACGGAATGCCGCCCTGCAGGGGGGAAATAGCTGGGCTATCTACGACGACACTCTGCCGGAAAAAGGGCGCGGCAATGTGCGCTGGCGCACATTGATTGAGCAGATGCTGAACCGGGGCGGACCGCGACTTTATCAAAAACCGGCGGTCACGCGAGAAGGTCGCGTACATCATCGGGAATTGATGTGTCGCATCTATGACGGTAAAGAAGAGGTGAGCTCGGCGGAGTATATGCCGATGGTGTTGCAATTTGGTTTATCGGAAGAGTATGACAGATTACAAATTAGCCGCCTGATTACGTTGCTGGGCTACTGGCCGGATGAAAATCTGGCAATGCAGTTGACGGTTGAGTCGCTGATTCGTCCGCGTTTTCAGCGCTGGTTGCGCGATACGTTAATGCAGTGTGAAAAATCACAGCGAAATCGCATAATTATTGAACTTGCGGAGGCAGATGTTTGTCAACACATCAGCCGGTTACAACCCATCCTTCGCTTAGTTAATGCGCTTGGCGTTCGGGTGGCGGTGACACAGGCGGGTTTGACGCTGGTTAGCACGAGCTGGATTAAAGCGCTCAATGTGGAATTACTCAAGCTGCATCCGAGTCTGGTCAGAAACATTGAGAAGCGAACGGAAAACCAGCTTCTGGTTCAAAGTCTGGTAGAGGCCTGCGCGGGCACGCCTACGCAGGTTTACGCGACGGGCGTCCGTTCGCGCGGCGAGTGGCAGACGCTGACAAAACGCGGCGTGGCTGGCGGGCAGGGTGATTTTTTTGCCTCCTCCCAACTACTTGACACAAACGTGAAAAAATATTCGCAAAGATACTCGGTTTAACCTGCCGTTTAATTTGTTTTCACGTAGAATAACGCGCGCTGCGCCTCATGGGGGTGTGCTTGTCTGCTCGCCAGATTGTTGCAGCAAATATGCAGGTGAATGACCTTTGACAGGTTGCAAACGAAGGCGAGGATTGCTGCTGATTTTTTCAGCCCTGAGGGACTCAGGCCGAGATTTGTAACAAAGGAAACGAACTGCACTAATTTTCACCGTAGCAGATGATTTTTGCGCCTTGTCGCTGCTGCGTGTGGTTGGTAAAGTAAGCGGATTTTGTTTTCCGCCCCAGCTTTCAGGATTATCCCTTAGTATGTTGAAAAAATTTCGTGGCATGTTTTCCAATGACCTGTCCATTGACCTGGGTACCGCGAATACCCTCATTTATGTAAAAGGACAAGGCATCGTATTGAATGAGCCTTCCGTTGTGGCCATTCGTCAGGATCGTGCCGGTTCGCCGAAAAGCGTGGCTGCAGTCGGTCATGATGCGAAGCAGATGCTGGGCCGTACGCCGGGCAATATCGCTGCGATCCGTCCGATGAAAGACGGCGTTATCGCTGACTTCTTTGTGACCGAAAAAATGCTCCAGCACTTTATTAAACAAGTGCACAGCAACAGCTTTATGCGCCCAAGCCCGCGCGTACTGGTATGCGTGCCGGTCGGCGCGACGCAGGTAGAACGCCGCGCAATTCGTGAATCCGCTCAGGGCGCAGGCGCCCGTGAAGTCTTTTTGATCGAAGAGCCGATGGCGGCCGCGATCGGCGCAGGTCTGCCAGTTTCTGAAGCAACCGGTTCAATGGTTGTGGATATCGGTGGTGGTACCACTGAAGTTGCCGTGATCTCCCTGAACGGCGTGGTTTACTCTTCTTCTGTCCGTATTGGTGGTGACCGCTTCGACGAAGCCATCATTAATTACGTTCGTCGTAACTACGGTTCTCTGATTGGTGAAGCCACCGCAGAACGTATTAAACACGAAATCGGTTCCGCTTATCCGGGCGACGAAGTCCGCGAGATCGAAGTGCGTGGCCGTAACCTGGCGGAAGGTGTTCCACGCGGCTTTACTCTGAACTCAAACGAGATTCTGGAAGCGTTGCAGGAACCGTTGACCGGTATCGTCAGCGCGGTAATGGTGGCGCTGGAACAGTGTCCGCCGGAGCTGGCGTCAGACATCTCCGAGCGCGGTATGGTGCTCACCGGCGGCGGCGCGCTGCTGCGTAACCTTGACCGTCTGTTAATGGAAGAGACGGGCATTCCTGTCGTGGTTGCTGAAGATCCGCTGACCTGTGTGGCGCGCGGCGGCGGCAAGGCGCTGGAAATGATCGATATGCACGGCGGCGACCTGTTCAGCGAAGAGTAGTTGGATACGGGCAGGATTATCCCTGGATTGTCCTGCCTCTCCGACGCGAGAATACGCATAGCCTATGAAGCCAATTTTTAGCCGTGGCCCGTCGCTACAGATTCGCCTTATTCTGGCGGTGCTGGTGGCGCTCGGCGTTATCATTGCCGACAGCCGCCTGGGGACGTTCAGTCAAATCCGAACGTACATGGACACTGCCGTCAGTCCTTTCTATTTTATTTCAAACGGCCCTCGTGAACTGCTCGACAGCGTGTCACAAACGCTGGCTTCTCGCGACCAGCTTGAGCTGGAAAACCGGGCGCTGCGCCAGGAATTACTGCTAAAAAACAGCGACCTGCTGATGCTGGGGCAGTACAAACAGGAGAACGCGCGGTTGCGCGAGCTGCTGGGGTCGCCGCTGCGTCAGGACGAGCAGAAAATGGTGACGCAGGTTATTTCAACGGTTAACGATCCTTACAGCGATCAGGTCGTTATCGATAAAGGCAGCGTTAATGGCGTATATGAAGGTCAACCGGTCATTAGCGACAAAGGTGTCGTAGGGCAGGTTGTCGCCGTGGCGAAACTGACCAGCCGCGTGTTGCTGATTTGCGATGCGACTCATGCGCTGCCGATTCAGGTACTGCGCAATGACATCCGCGTGATTGCCGCCGGTAACGGCTGTACTGACGATCTTCAGCTTGAACATCTGCCCGCCAATACCGATATTCGCGTCGGCGATGTGCTGGTAACGTCCGGACTTGGTGGGCGTTTCCCGGAAGGGTATCCGGTGGCGGTGGTCTCCTCCGTCAAGCTGGACACTCAGCGCGCCTATACCGTCATTCAGGCACGTCCAACCGCGGGTTTGCAGCGTTTACGCTATCTGCTGCTGTTGTGGGGAGCCGATCGTAACGGCGCCAATCCGATGACGCCGGAAGAGGTTCACCGCGTCGCCAATGAGCGCCTGATGCAGATGATGCCGCAGGTGTTGCCTTCTCCGGATGCGATGGGGCCGCCGGCGCCAGTGCCGGATCCGGCGACGGGGATTACTCAGCCATCTGCGGGCCAGACTGCGCCGGTATCAACGCAACCATCGCCTTCGGGCGCGACCACGCCGCCTGCGCGTGCGCCGGGAGGGTAATGGTGGCGAGCTATCGTAGCCAGGGGCGCTGGGTTATCTGGCTCTCGTTTCTTATTGCGCTGTTGCTGCAAATCATGCCTTGGCCGGACGACATCATTGTTTTCCGGCCAAACTGGGTTTTGCTTATCTTACTGTACTGGATTCTGGCCCTGCCGCACCGCGTAAATGTGGGGACGGGATTTGTGATGGGTGCCATACTTGATCTCATCAGCGGTTCCACACTTGGCGTGCGCGCTCTGTCGATGAGTATTGTCGCCTATCTGGTCGCTCTGAAATTCCAGCTCTTCCGTAACCTGGCGCTCTGGCAGCAGGCGCTGGTGGTAATGTTGCTTTCACTGGCCGTGGACATTATTGTTTTCTGGGCCGAGTTTTTAGTGATCAACGTCTCTTTCAGACCGGAAGTGTTCTGGAGTAGTGTAGTCAATGGCGTGCTGTGGCCCTGGCTCTTTTTGCTGATGCGTAAAGTACGCCAGCAGTTTGCTGTGCAATAAAGGTCGATATGACAACTCTGTATCTTGCTTCCGGTTCCCCGCGTCGCCAGGAATTATTGACTCAACTTGGATTTTCATTCGAGCAGGTCGTGCCTGGTATTGAAGAGCAACGGCGTGCTCAGGAAAGCGCGCAGCAGTATGTTGTTCGGCTGGCGCGCGAAAAGGCGCAGGCTGGCGTGGCGCTGGTTCCCCGTGATCTGCCGGTGTTGGGCGCGGATACGATAGTCGTGTTAAACGGCGAGGTGCTGGAAAAGCCGCGCGACGCCGCTCATGCCGCAGAAATGCTGCGTTTGCTTTCCGGAAATACGCATCAGGTGATGACTGCTGTTGCGCTTGCGGACTCGCAGCAGACGCTGGATTGTCTGGTGGTAACGGAGGTGACTTTCCGCACGCTTTCTGCGCAGGATATTACTGGCTATGTCGCCAGCGGCGAGCCTTTAGATAAAGCAGGTGCATACGGTATTCAGGGGCGGGGTGGCTGTTTTGTCAGGAAGATAAATGGCAGCTATCACGCCGTGGTCGGCTTACCGCTGGTTGAAACGTATGAGTTGTTGAGTCATTTTAACGCACTGCGTGATAAAAGGGATAAACATGACGGCTGAATTGTTGGTAAACGTAACGCCATCGGAAACGCGCGTGGCGTACATTGATGGCGGTATTCTTCAGGAAATCCATATTGAGCGCGAAGCGCGACGCGGAATCGTAGGCAATATCTACAAAGGTCGTGTAAGTCGTGTACTTCCAGGTATGCAGGCGGCTTTTGTAGATATTGGGCTGGATAAAGCCGCATTTCTTCATGCTTCCGACATTATGCCGCATACCGAATGCGTGGCAGGCGACGAGCAAAAACAGTTTACCGTGCGCGATATCTCCGAACTAGTGCGTCAGGGACAGGATCTGATGGTGCAGGTAGTGAAAGATCCGCTCGGCACGAAAGGCGCGCGTTTGACCACGGACATCACGTTGCCCTCCCGTTACCTTGTTTTTATGCCCGGCGCGTCACACGTTGGCGTTTCCCAGCGTATCGAAAGCGAAAGTGAACGCGAGCGCCTGAAAAAGGTGGTGGCGGAATACTGCGACGAACAGGGCGGGTTTATTATCCGTACCGCGGCGGAAGGCGTGTGTGAAGAGGATCTCGCGTCTGACGCCGCCTATCTCAAGCGCGTCTGGACGAAAGTCATGGAGCGCAAAAAGCGTCCGCAAACGCGCTACCAGATGTATGGCGAACTGGCGCTGGCGCAGCGCGTGCTGCGCGATTTCGCCGATGCGCAGTTGGACCGAATTCGCGTCGACTCACGTCTGACCTATGAGTCGCTGCTGGAGTTTACCGCAGAATACATCCCGGAAATGACCAGTAAGCTGGAGCATTACAGTGGCCATCAGCCGATCTTCGATCTTTATGACGTGGAAAATGAGATCCAGCGCGCGCTGGAGCGTAAGGTTGAACTCAAGTCCGGCGGTTATCTGATTATCGACCAAACCGAAGCGATGACGACGGTAGATATCAATACCGGCGCGTTTGTCGGACACCGTAATCTCGACGACACCATTTTTAATACCAATATTGAAGCGACTCAGGCCATTGCCCGCCAGCTACGCCTGCGTAATCTGGGCGGCATTATCATTATCGATTTTATCGACATGAATAATGAAGATCATCGCCGCCGGGTGCTGCATTCGCTGGAACAGGCGTTAAGTAAGGATCGCGTGAAAACCAGTATTAACGGTTTTTCGCCGCTGGGACTGGTGGAAATGACCCGTAAACGGACTCGTGAAAGCGTGGAACATGTGCTTTGTAACGAATGTCCAACCTGTCATGGCCGCGGGACGGTAAAAACGGTGGAAACCGTCTGCTATGAGATCATGCGTGAAATTGTACGTGTTCATCACGCTTATGACTCCGATCGCTTCCTGGTTTATGCTTCTCCTGCGGTGGCGGAAGCGCTGAAAGGCGAAGAATCACACGCGCTGGCGGAAGTCGAAATCTTTGTCGGCAAACAGGTTAAAGTTCAGGTCGAACCGCTTTATAACCAGGAGCAGTTTGACGTCGTAATGATGTAATTGAGTAGTAGCACCAGCGCATGTAGGCCGGATAAGGCGCAAGCGCCGCCATCCGGCAATATACCTTCAAGGGGTGTGAGTCGTATTTTTTGGCAGACAAGGAGAGACGCGTGAGGCGATTGCCGGGGATTTTATTGCTCACTGGAGCCGCGCTCATCGTCATTGCAGCGCTGCTGGTTAGCGGGCTGCGCCTGGCGTTGCCTCATCTTGACGCCTGGCGTCCGGCTATCCTGAATAAAATTGAGTCTGTGACCGGCGTGCCGGTGGCCGCCAGCCAACTCTCCGCAAGCTGGCAAAATTTTGGCCCTACGCTGGAAGCGCATAATATTCATGCCGCCCTGAAAGATGGCGGCGAACTGTCGATAAAACGCGTTACGCTGGCGCTGGACGTCTGGCAAAGCCTGTTGCATATGCGCTGGCAGTTTCGCGACCTGACCTTCTGGCAACTCAATTTCCGCACCAACACGCCTCTTCAAAGCAGCGACGGCGAAGGCATCGAAACCAGCCGTTTAAGCGATCTTTTCCTGCGGCAGTTCGATCATTTCGATCTGCGCGATAGCCAAATCAGTTTTCTGACGCTTTCCGGACAACGCGCGGAGCTGGCGATCCCACAGCTTACCTGGCTAAACGGCAAAGAGCGGCACCGCGCCGAAGGCGAGGTCAGCCTCTCCAGCCTGACCGGGCAGCACGGCGTGATGCAGGTGCGGATGGATTTACGCGATGACGACGGTTTGCTAAATAACGGCAGAGTCTGGTTACAGGCCGACGATATTGACGTCAAGCCGTGGCTGGGCAAATGGATGCAGGATAATGTGGCGCTCCAGACGGCGCGTTTCAGTCTGGAAGGCTGGATGACGCTCAGTAAAGGCGAAATCGCCGGAGGAGACGTCTGGCTGAAACAGGGCGGCGCAAGCTGGCTGGGCGATAACACGACGCACACGCTGTCTGTCGATAACCTGACGGCGCAGATTAGCCGCGAGCAGCCGGGCTGGCAGTTTTATATTCCGGACACACGGATTACGCTTGATGGTAAACCCTGGCCGAGCGGAGCCTTAACCGTGGCCTGGCTCCCGCAGCAGGACGTCGGCGGCGAGAATCACACACGTAGCGATGAGCTACGCATTCGCGCCAGTAATCTTGAACTGGCGGGGCTGGAAGCATTACGTCCGCTGGCGGCTAAACTGTCGCCTGTGCTGGGCGAAATATGGCAGGCTACGCAGCCGAGCGGAAAGATCGCCACACTGGCGCTGGATATTCCGCTACAGGCCACCGAAAAAACGCGTTTTCAGGCATCGTGGGAAAATCTTGCCTGGAAACAGTGGAAGCTGTTGCCCGGCGCGGAACATTTTTCCGGTACGCTGGCAGGAAGCGTAGAAGACGGGCAGATGAAGGTTGCGATGCAGCAGGCTAAGATGCCCTATGAAACCGTTTTTCGCGCGCCGCTGGAAATTGAAAACGGCGTCGCGACGCTTAGTTGGTTGAAGAATGAGAACGGCTTTCAGCTTGATGGCCGCGACATTGACGTCAAAGCAAAGGCGGTACATGCGCGCGGCGGGTTCCGCTATCTGCAACCGACGGGCGACGAACCGTGGCTGGGCATTCTGGCCGGAATCAGTACCGACGATGGATCTCAGGCGTGGCGCTATTTTCCGGAAAACCTGATGGGCAAAGCGCTGGTCGATTACCTTAGCGGCGCGATTCAGGGCGGCGAGGCGGATAACGCCACGTTGGTTTACGGTGGTAACCCGCACCTCTTTCCCTATAAGCATAACGAAGGTCAGTTTGAAGTGCTGGTGCCGCTACGCAATGCGACGTTTGCTTTTCAACCCGACTGGCCGGCGCTAAAAAATCTCAACATTGAACTGGATTTCCTGAACGACGGTCTGTGGATGCGTTCGGATAGCGTCGATTTGGGCGGGGTGAAGGCCAGCAAACTCGCGGCGGCGATTCCGGATTATTCCAAAGAGAAACTGCTCATTGATGCCGATATTAACGGGCCGGGAAAAGCCGTTGGGCCTTATTTTGACGAGACGCCGCTAAAAGACTCGCTTGGCTCGACGCTGGCGGAGCTCCAATTAGATGGCGATGTGAATGCTCGCTTACATCTTGATATTCCGCTGGACGGAGAACAGGTTACCGCCGAGGGCGATGTCTCGTTGCGTAATAACAGTCTGTTTATTAAGCCGCTAAACAGCACGCTCAAAAATCTGAACGGTAAATTCAGCTTTGTGAATGGCGCGCTAAAAAGCGGGCCGCTGACGGCAAACTGGTTTAATCAGCCGCTGAACCTGGATTTCAGTACGACGGAAGGGGCAAAAGCCTATCAGGTCGCCGTCAACCTGAACGGTAACTGGCAGCCAACGCGTATGGGCGTCTTACCGCCGCAACTGAATGACGCCCTGAGCGGCAGCGTGACGTGGAATGGTAAAGTCGGCATCGATCTTCCATATCACGCTGACACCACTTATCACATCGAGCTGAACGGCGATCTGAGAAATGTGAGCAGTCACTTACCTTCTCCGCTAAATAAACCCGCAGGCGAAGCCATTCCGGTGAACATTCAGGCTGACGGCAACCTGAAAAGTTTTGCGCTAACGGGGAGCGCAGGGAGTAAAAATCACTTTAACAGCCGCTGGTTATTAAATCAGAAGCTGACGTTGGATCGGGCTATCTGGACGACGGACAGCCGGACGATTCCGCCATTACCTGCTCAACAAGGCGTTGAGCTCAATCTGCCGGCGCTGGATGGCGCGCAGTGGCTGGCGTTATTCCAGAAAGGCGCGGCGGATAACGTGAGCAGTTCGGCCGAGTTTCCTCAACGCGTCACGTTGCGTACTCCCGCGCTATCGCTGGGTGGCCAGCAGTGGAACAATTTGAGCGTTGTTTCAGCCCCCTCGCTGAACGGAACAAAAATTGAAGCGCAGGGGCGTGAGGTGAACGCCACGCTGCTCATGCGCAACCATGCGCCGTGGCTGGCGAACATTAAGTACCTGTATTACAACCCTGGCGTCGCAAAAACGCACGCCTCGTCACCAACGCCGACATCGCCGTTGGCTTCGGCGAACACGATTAGCTTCCGCGGCTGGCCGGACTTACAGCTTCGCTGCGAAGAGTGCTGGCTGTGGGGGCAAAAATATGGGCGTATTGATGGCGATTTCGCCATCAAAGGCAATACGCTGACTCTGGCGAATGGCCTGATCGATACCGGATTCGCCCGTTTGAAAGCGAACGGCGAGTGGGTGAATGCGCCGGGTAATGAACGAACCTCGCTGAAAGGTAGTCTGCATGGTAGTAACCTCGACACGGCTGCCGGGTTCTTCGGCATCTCGACGCCAATCCAGAACGCGTCTTTTAACGTAGATTACGATCTGCACTGGCGAAACCCGCCCTGGCAACCTGAGGAAGCCACGCTCAACGGGATTTTACGTACGCGTCTGGGTAAAGGCGAGTTTACTGATCTCAGTAGCGGTCATGCCGGACAGTTACTGCGGCTGCTCAGTTTTGATGCGTTGCTGCGTAAGCTGCGGTTTGACTTCAGAGATACCTTTAGCGAGGGCTTCTATTTCGACTCTATTCATAGTACCGCGTGGATTAAAGATGGCGTCCTGCATACTGACGATACGCTGGTGGATGGGCTGGAAGCGGATATTGCAATGAAAGGTTCTGTTGATCTGGTGCGTCGTCGTCTTGATATGGAGGCCGTTGTCGCGCCGGAAATTTCCGCCACCGTGGGCGTCGCCGCCGCGTTTGCCGTTAACCCGATTGTCGGCGCGGCGGTATTTGCCGCCAGTAAAGTGTTGGGGCCGCTATGGAGCAAGGTCTCCATTTTGCGATATCGCATTACCGGTCCGGTCGATGCGCCGCAGATCAACGAAGTTCTGCGCCAACCGATAAAAGAAAGCCAGCAATGATTTGACGGGGGCGAGGAATTGCCCCACTCTCAGTAAATAGTCATGCCGGACGGCGCTGCGTTTATCCGGTTTGTACAATCTAACAACGTAGTCCGGATAAGGCGTGAACCGCCATCCGGCAGAAATCAACGAGTAGCAAAAACGATGAGTCTGAACCTGGTAAGTGAACAATTGCTAGCGGCGAATGGCCTGAACCATCAGGATCTGTTCGCTATTTTGGGCCAACTGGCCGAACGCCGTCTTGATTATGGCGACCTCTATTTTCAGTCGAGCTATCACGAATCCTGGGTTTTAGAAGACCGCATCATTAAAGATGGTTCATATAATATCGACCAGGGCGTTGGCGTTCGCGCCATTAGCGGCGAAAAAACCGGTTTTGCTTATGCTGACCAGATAAGCCTCCTGGCGCTGGAGCAGAGTGCGCAGGCAGCGCGAACCATTGTACGCGAGAACGGCGAAGGCAAGGTAAAAACGCTCGCCGCCGTAGCGCATCAGCCGCTCTACACCACCCTTGATCCACTGCAAAGTATGAGCCGCGAAGAGAAGCTGGATATCCTCAGACGCGTTGACAAAGTGGCGCGAGAAGCCGATAAACGCGTGCAGGAAGTTAACGCCAGCCTGACCGGCGTATATGAATTAATCCTCGTGGCGGCGACCGACGGGACGCTGGCGGCGGATGTCCGTCCACTGGTGCGGTTGTCCGTTAGCGTGCAGGTGGAAGAAGACGGTAAACGCGAGCGCGGCGCCAGCGGCGGCGGCGGTCGCTTTGGTTATGAGTATTTTCTTGCCGATCTCGACGGCGAGGTGCGCGCCGACGCGTGGGCGAAAGAAGCGGTACGCATGGCGCTGGTTAATCTCTCCGCGGTCGCTGCGCCAGCGGGGACGTTACCGGTGGTTCTGGGCGCCGGGTGGCCGGGCGTATTGCTGCACGAAGCGGTCGGTCACGGGCTGGAAGGTGATTTTAACCGTCGTGGGACATCTGTGTTTAGCGGTCAGATCGGCGAGCAGGTTGCCTCCGCGCTTTGCACCGTAGTGGACGACGGCACAATGATGAACCGTCGCGGCTCCGTTGCTATCGATGATGAAGGTACGCCAGGCCAGTACAACGTATTGATTGAAAATGGCGTGCTGAAAGGATACATGCAGGACAAGCTGAACGCGCGCCTGATGGGCGCTGCGCCGACCGGTAACGGGCGTCGCGAATCTTATGCGCATCTGCCGATGCCGCGTATGACGAATACCTATATGTTGGCGGGGCAGTCAACGCCGCAGGAAATTATCGAATCCGTTGAGTACGGCATCTATGCGCCTAACTTTGGCGGCGGTCAGGTGGATATCACCTCCGGCAAGTTTGTGTTCTCTACCTCGGAAGCGTATTTGATTGAAAACGGCAAAGTCACGACGCCGGTGAAGGGCGCGACGTTGATTGGATCAGGCATTGAAACGATGCAACAGATCTCCATGGTCGGCAATGACCTTAAGCTGGATAACGGGGTGGGGGTTTGCGGTAAAGAGGGGCAAAGTCTGCCGGTAGGCGTAGGCCAGCCGACGCTGAAAGTCGATAACCTGACGGTTGGCGGCACCGCATAACTGTCCGCCTTATCAGGCCTGTGGTGTGTGCCGCCCAGGCCTGATAAGCGCAGCGCCATCAGGAAATGTCTGCGTCGGGTGGCATCTGGCTACAATCGTCTTCAGCAATTACCCGGTGTTTTTATTTTTCTTTCCCTCGCCCGTGCATCCCCTGAAACAGGTGTGCGACATCGACAAAATAGTCAGTTAACGCGTTAATCACTACCTGCACTTTAAGCGGCAGCTTATCTTTTTCGGTGTAAAGCGCGTACACCGGACGGGGATCGGACTGATAGCGAGGCAGCAGGATCTCCAGATCGCCACGATTGATCTCATCGATCACCCACATCAGCGGCACATAGGCGATTCCGGTTCCGGCGGTCAGCCAGCGTACCAGCGTCATCGGATCGTTAGTGACGAACCGCCCCTGTGGAATCAGTCGGGTAGAAATTCCTTCCGGCGCGATAAGTTCAAACTCATTATCCGGGCGCACGCTATATTCCAGCCAGGAATGGCTACTGAGATCGGCGGGTTTTTCCGGGACGCCGTACTGAGCGAGGTACGGCTTGGCGGCGCACACAACCATCGGCATCGCGCCGAGTCGACGGGAAAACAGGCTGGAGTCTTGCAGCGCGCCCACGCGGATCACCACGTCCAGCCCGTCGGCAATTAAATCCGGAGCCGGAATTCCTGTCACCAGATTGACCGCCAGACCGGGATACTCTTTTAATAATTTTGCGGTAAGCCCGGCCAGCACATTTTGCGCCATGGTTGAAGAACAGCCGATACGCAATGTACCGATAGGCGTGTTATTAAAAGCGTAAAGCTGCTCGTGAACATCCTGCACTTCATGCAGCATACGACGACAGCCCTGATAATAGATTTTTCCAGCTTCGGTGAGCCCAATGCTGCGTGTGCTGCGGTTGAGCAATTTAACCTGAAGCTCATCTTCCAGTTTCGCCACAGTCTGGCTGATGGACGATACGCTCATTTGCAGCTGTCTGGCTGCGGCGGTAAAAGAGCCAAACTCGACAACTTTGGCGAATACCGACATTCGTTTTAATCGTTCCATTATTCACTCTGGCTTAAAAGTGATTTAGATCACATAATATAGATAACAGCATAACAATTACGTTAATATACTATTATTCGAATAAGAGCTATGTCGCTCTCGCCTGGCGTCTCTTGCCCTTCTCTGCGGCGATGTAGCTTAACAATCTATCGCCTGCTCTCTCTCAGAAATCAAGGTCAACATGAGTCTGTTTCCCGTTATCGTGGTGTTTGGTCTTTCCTTCCCACCGATATTTTTCGAATTGCTTTTGTCACTGGCTATTTTTTGGCTGGTGCGTCGGATGCTTGTGCCGACGGGTATCTATGATTTTGTCTGGCATCCGGCTTTGTTCAATACCGCGCTGTATTGTTGTCTGTTTTATTTAATATCGCGCCTGTTCGTTTGAGGTTGAAGTGAAAACACTAACAAGAAAACTCTCCCGTACGGCCATTACCCTCGTACTGGTTATTCTGGCCTTTATCGCCATTTTCCGCGCCTGGGTGTATTACACCGAATCTCCCTGGACGCGAGACGCGCGTTTTAGCGCCGATGTCGTCGCTATTGCCCCGGATGTCGCGGGCCTGATTACCCATGTAAACGTGCATGATAACCAACTGGTGAAAAAGGATCAGGTCCTGTTTACCATCGATCAGCCACGCTATCAAAAAGCGCTGGCGGAAGCGGAAGCTGATGTAGCCTATTATCAGGTCCTGGCGCAGGAAAAACGCCAGGAAGCCAGTCGCCGTAATCGCCTCGGCGTACAGGCGATGTCCCGGGAAGAGATCGATCAGGCGAACAATGTCTTGCAGACTGTACTGCATCAACTGGCTAAAGCCCAGGCGACGCGCGATCTGGCTAAACTCGATCTGGAACGCACCGTCATTCGCGCGCCTGCCGACGGCTGGGTGACTAACCTCAATGTTTATGCCGGTGAATTTATTACCCGCGGTTCCACAGCCGTCGCCCTGGTGAAAAAGAACTCTTTTTACGTGCAGGCCTATATGGAAGAGACCAAGCTGGAAGGCGTGCGTCCGGGATATCGTGCCGAAATCACGCCGCTTGGCAGCAACCGGGTATTAAAAGGTACCGTCGATAGCGTGGCGGCAGGGGTAACGAATGCCAGCAGTACCAGCGATGCGAAAGGGATGGCGACGATAGACTCTAACCTCGAATGGGTGCGTCTGGCCCAGCGTGTTCCGGTGCGCATCCGGCTCGACGAGCAGCAGGGGAATTTGTGGCCTGCCGGTACGACGGCAACCGTCGTGATCACCGGTAAGCAGGATCGTGACGCAAGCCAGGACTCCTTCTTCCGTAAACTGGCGCACCGGCTGCGCGAATTCGGTTAATCGTCATGGGCATTTTCTCCATTGCCAACCAGCACATTCGTTTTGCGGTAAAGCTGGCGTGCGCCATTGTGCTGGCATTATTTATCGGCTTCCATTTTCAACTGGAGACGCCGCGTTGGGCGGTGCTGACCGCCGCGATCGTGGCGGCAGGCCCGGCATTTGCCGCCGGCGGGGAACCCTATTCCGGCGCTATCCGTTATCGCGGAATGTTGCGTATTATCGGGACGTTTATTGGCTGTATCGCCGCGCTTATCATTATTATCTCTATGATCCGCGCGCCGTTATTGATGATTCTGGTGTGCTGTGTCTGGGCCGGTTTTTGTACCTGGATCTCCTCTTTAGTACGGATCGAAAACTCTTATGCGTGGGGACTGTCAGGTTATACTGCGCTGATCATTGTGATTACCATTCAGACGGAGCCGCTGCTCACGCCGCAATTTGCGCTTGAGCGCTGTAGCGAAATCGTCATCGGCATTGGCTGCGCTATTTTAGCGGATCTGCTTTTCTCGCCGCGATCGATAAAGCAGGAGGTTGATCGCGAACTGGACAGTTTACTGGTAGCGCAATATCAGCTAATGCAACTTTGTATTAAGCATGGCGACAGCGAAGAAGTCGACAACGCCTGGGGCGATCTGGTGCGACGCACGGCGGCGCTGGAGGGAATGCGAAGTAATCTGAATATGGAATCTTCGCGCTGGGTACGCGCTAACCGCCGCCTGAAAGCGTTGAATACGCTTTCGCTCACGCTGATTACGCAATCCTGTGAAACTTATCTCATTCAAAACACGCGGCCGGAACTGATTACCGATACATTCCGGGAACTGTTCGAGACGCCGGTTGAAACGGTACAGGACGTCCACAGGCAGTTAAAACGGATGCGGCGTGTCATTGTCTGGACCGGCGAGCGCGAAACGCCCGTCACGCTTTATAGCTGGGTAGGCGCTGCGACGCGCTATCTGCTGCTTAAACGCGGCGTGATCAGCAACACCAAAATCAGCGCGACGGAAGAAGAGATCCTGCAAGGCGAACCCGTGGTTAAAGTGGAATCCGCTGAACGTCACCATGCGATGGTGAACTTCTGGCGCACCACGCTTTCCTGCATTCTGGGGACATTATTCTGGCTATGGACCGGCTGGACATCGGGTAATGGCGCGATGGTGATGATTGCCGTGGTGACCTCGCTGGCGATGCGTTTACCCAATCCGCGCATGGTCTGCATTGATTTTATTTATGGCACTCTGGCGGCGTTGCCGCTGGGATTGCTCTATTTCCTGGTGATTATTCCCAATACGCAGCAAAGTATGCTGTTGTTATGTTTGAGCCTGGCGGTATTGGGGTTCTTTATCGGCATTGAGGTCCAGAAACGGCGTCTGGGGTCGATGGGGGCGCTGGCCAGTACGATTAACATTATTGTGTTGGATAATCCGATGACGTTCCATTTCAGCCAGTTCCTCGACAGCGCGTTGGGGCAAATTGTCGGCTGTATGCTGGCGTTTATCGTCATCCTGCTGGTGCGTGATAAATCCAAAGATCGAACCGGTCGCGTGCTGCTTAATCAGTTTGTTTCCGCTGCGGTCTCGGCAATGACGACTAACGTGGTACGTCGTAAAGAAAACCGTCTGCCTGCGTTATATCAGCAACTCTTTTTGCTGATGAATAAATTCCCTGGCGATTTGCCGAAGTTTCGCCTGGCGCTAACGATGATCATTGCTCATCAACGTCTACGCGACGCGCCGATACCGGTTAATGAAGATCTGTCAGTGTTCCACCGCCAGCTTCGTCGTACTGCAGACCATGTTATTTCCGCCGGAAGCGATGATAAACGGCGACGCTACTTTGGTCTGTTGCTGGATGAGCTGGATATCTATCAGGAGAAATTACGTATCTGGGAGGCGCCGCCGCAGGTGACGGAACCGGTTAAACGCCTGACGGGCATGTTACATAAATACCAGAACGCGCTTACCGATAGCTAACCCACAAGAACCGATGCCAAAAGCGTCGGTTTTTTTATGACTATACTTATTTGAGATACAAAAACAGCGCAAGAGTGCTCCGGGGCTAAAAGCGTTTCTGGAAGTGAAACCTCTGCATAATGATGCTTAGTAGTAAAACAGACAATTGTCTGTCGGGGATGGTGGCTGGCTATGAATGTCTATACTTTTGATTTTAATGATATTAAAAACCAAAGCGATTTTTATCGCGAGTTTACGCAGACGTTTGGTCTTGCCAGTGAGAAAGTAAGCGATCTTGATACATTATGGGATGCGGTAATGAGCGATATCTTACCCCTACCGCTAGAGATTGAGTTCGTTCACCTGCCTGATAAACTGCGCAGGCGCTACGGGGCGCTGATTTTACTCTTTGATGAAGCGGAAGAAGAGCTGGAGGGGCGGCTACGGTTTAATGTCCGGCATTGAAAAAGCATAAAAAAGCCCCCGGCAGGCGGGGGCAAGTCGTCGGGTTAGACGACGAGGGTTTACTTATACAACTCGGCGGTGGCGTGCCAGTTATCACCTTCTTTTAATTCGATGATGCGATAGCTATTAGCGCCTGCTTTTTCAGCTTTAGCGACGATCTCCTGGCGCATATCCATTGGCGTACTGCCAATCTGCGAGACGGAAATGGTGCCCATCGGTTGCAGATTCTGCGCCTGTTCCGCGTTGACCTGATGTACTGCGGCATTTGCGCCGAAAGAGAGCAGAGTGGCCAGGCCGAGTGATGCGATAATGTATTTCGTTTTCATGGTCTTTTATTCCTTTATAGGGTCAACCTCGCGGATTAATGGGCTTTTCTTATGCGATATCTCCGCGAAGCAATGACACGTTATATGCGATGGCAGGTGAATTTTATTTGTACAGTTCGGCAGTGGCGTGCCAGTTGCTGCCGCTACGCGCTTCGGTAATGTGGTAGGCCGTAGCGCCTTGTTCATCCGCTTTTTTGCTCAGCATGGCATTCATATCCATAGGCGATGAGCCGATAGCGCTGACTGAAACCGATCCGATTGCTTCACGATTTTGCGCTTGCTCTGCGCTGATAGGTTCTGCGGCGAAAGCGCCAAAAGAGAGAACGGACAGAATACTTAATGTTGCAACAGTGGTTTTGATTTTCATGATTTTTACCTCGTCGAATTCCTTTACTGGGGTCTTTGTTTCGTGACCCTCATCACAAAATTAAGTATACACTAATCACGCGATTAATTAATACCACGCTAATTGTTTCTGCTTTTTAAAGACATTAAAAATTTTATTTTTTATAACGTTATGGAATTAAAATTGCTGTTTTTCGCCGCTGTCATTTAAAAAATAAAATAAAATCAATGTCTTAATAAGTTTGACATTTTGTGCGTTTTTTTGATTTGTCATTCATGTGGTGAATGTTTAAGGGCATGATTTGCCAAATGATAGCCGTACAGGAAAGCGGCGAGGGGAGGGGACAAAAAGGTGCCTCCGCCGTACGACGACGGAGGAAGTGGGACTAAAGCTCTTGTTCAAAAAGTTCCAGAATGGCTTCGTACAGATCTCTTACGGAAAAGCCGCTGGCAGGCGTAGTGAAGATAGTATCGTCGCCGGCAATCGTGCCGAGAATACCTTCTGCTTTCCCCAGTGAATCCAGCAGGCGCGCGATGAGTTGTGCCGCGCCGGGGCTGGTATGAATCACCACGACAGCGTCGTTATAGTCGATATCCAGCACCAGATTTTTCAACGGACTGGATGTTGTTGGGACGCCCAGTTCAGCCGGAAGACAGTACACCATTTCCATTTTTGCGTTACGTGTACGCACTGCGCCGAACTTAGTCAACATGCGCGAGACCTTGGACTGATTGATATTTTCAAAGCCCTGATCCTGCAACGCGAGGACGATTTCGCCCTGTGAGCTGAATTTTTCTTCTTTGAGGAGCGCTTTAAACGCTCTTACTAGTTCTTCTTGTTTAGCCGAGCTTCGCATAAGTCACCCGTAATATGGCGGTAGAAACAACATTATTGTGCATACAGATGAATTTTTATGCAAACAGTCTGCCTTGTTTAAGGCTGAAATAATGTTATGAAAGAGCGGAATTTTATCAAATTTCGTTATCAAGAAACATGCCTGTGTCACGCCTCGCAAATAAGATTAAAAGTAAATTAATTGTTATCAAAATGATGTTGTTTTGAGGGGGTAGTAGGGTATATTGTCACCATCTGTAGGAACGTTGCTCTCTGGTTGCAGTCGATCCGGATTACGCAAATTAAATGCATAAAAGCCAAAATTGCGCGACTCCGCATTCTTGATGAGTGAGGATTGTAATCATTGAATTTGTGAATTAAGGTCGCCGCCGCGGAGCAATAGACACTTAGCTAATCATATAATAAGGAGTTTAGGATGAAAGTCGCAGTCCTCGGCGCTGCTGGTGGTATCGGTCAGGCGCTGGCATTACTTTTAAAAAACCAACTGCCTTCAGGTTCAGAACTCTCCCTGTACGACATCGCTCCAGTGACTCCCGGTGTGGCCGTTGATTTGAGCCACATCCCCACCGCTGTAAAAATCAAAGGTTTCTCCGGTGAAGACGCAACCCCGGCGCTTGAAGGCGCTGACGTAGTACTGATTTCTGCGGGTGTGGCGCGTAAGCCGGGTATGGACCGTTCCGACCTGTTTAACGTTAACGCTGGCATCGTGAAAAACCTGGTGCAGCAGATCGCTAAAACCTGCCCGAAAGCGTGCGTGGGCATTATCACCAACCCGGTGAACACCACCGTTGCGATTGCGGCGGAAGTGCTGAAAAAAGCAGGCGTATACGACAAAAACAAACTGTTTGGCGTTACCACGCTGGATATCATCCGCTCTAATACCTTTGTCGCAGAGCTGAAAGGTAAGCTGCCAACGGAAGTTGAAGTGCCGGTGATTGGCGGACACTCCGGCGTGACGATTTTGCCGCTGCTGTCGCAGATTCCAGGCGTAAGTTTTACCGAACAAGAAGCGGCCGAGCTGACTAAACGTATTCAGAACGCCGGTACTGAAGTCGTCGAGGCGAAAGCCGGCGGCGGATCGGCAACCCTCTCTATGGGCCAGGCTGCCGCGCGTTTCGGTCTTTCTCTGGTTCGCGCTCTGCAGGGCGAAAAAGGCGTGGTGGAATGCGCCTATGTGGAAGGCGACGGTCAGTATGCCCGTTTCTTCTCTCAGCCGCTGCTGCTGGGTAAAAACGGTGTAGAAGAGCGTAAATCCATCGGCACACTGAGCGCTTTCGAGCAACATTCGCTCGACGCTATGCTGGATACGCTGAAAAAAGATATTCAGTTGGGTGAAGATTTTATTAATAAATAAGCTGTTCCTGCCCGATGCCGGGGCTTTTGCTCCGGCTTCTTTGACTGTAAACAAGCCACGAAATCAAGTACTAAATCTGCTAAACTCCTCACGTCTTATCGGTTATTAACGAGAACGTCGTGAAAAAGATCCAAAGAACGCAAACCCGCGATCACATTACGCAAATGCTTCGCTATGAAATTCTTTCCGGCAATATAAAAGCGGGAGAAGAACTCGCGCAGGAATGTATTGCGGAGCAGCTTGGTCTTTCACGAATGCCGGTTCGAGAAGCGCTACAGTCACTCGAACAGGAAGGTTTTTTAATCCGACTGCCCAACAGGCACATGCAGGTCGCGCATCTTGAGGCCGATCGCGTGAGTCATATTTTTCGCGTGATTGCCGCGATGGCCGCCGAAATGTTTTCGCTGATACCCAGCGAAGTAGGCGATGCCCTCCTGATACGTGCGCAAGCGCTGGCTGTCGCAGAAGACAAATCCTGCGAACTGGAGTGTCATGCGATGCTGATTTCTTATGTGAATAACCGCTATCTGGAAAAGGTGTATCAGCAGTTCCTGGACGGTTATGTCTCTTATGTTATTTTGCATCTGAAAAAAGATAATCAGGAGTCGGCGCAGCTTTTCGCTGAACTGGCTGACGTCATACGCCAGGGGCGGCGTGATGAGATTGGGCAAGTTATGCAGCGTTATTTCCTCTCTTTAGCAGAAATAATGCGTCAACATATGAAGGATTGGGAAAGTGCAGAAGCCTAAGTTAGGGAAGATTAAGCTTCTTTCAGCGAAAGAACAGGTCGCGGCAGTGCTGCGTAAAGCGATTCTTTCGAGGGAGTTAGTGGAAGGGCAGGAGATTACGTTAGAAGGCATTGCCAGAATGGTCGGCGTGTCCAGTATGCCAGTGCGCGAGGCGTTTCAGATTCTGGCGGCGGATGGGCTGATAAAAGTGCGCCCTAATAAAGGGGCGGTGGTGTTGGGCATCAATGAACAAACGATCCGTGAACACTATGAAATTCGCGCGCTGTTAGAAAGTGAGGCGGTGGCTAAAGCTTCTCGTCCTGGCACCGATATCTCGCGGATAGCCCAGGTGCATTATGCCGCTGAAAAGGCTCTCGCGGAAAATAACTCGGCGGAATACTCCGACCTGAATCAGGCATTTCATATGGAAATATGGAATGTTGCTGGCAACGAAAAAATGAAAATGTTGCTCTGTAATATGTGGAACGGCCTGTCGATGGGCCATAAGGTCACCGAAGAAGAGTATGCCGTGATTTCCATTCAGGAACATAAAAGTATTCTGCAAGCTCTTGAACTTCATGATGAAACATTGGCACGCCAGCGCATGCGCGAACACATTATTCGCTCAATGGAGAATATGCTGACCCGCTATGTTGGTGACCCTTCTGCCTGATCTTTTCGCCTGCGTGAGCATCGCAGGCGCTTCAACCAATTCTTCAATTCTATTAATCACGTCCAGTAACGATCTAACCACGATCTTGATGTAGATCCCACTCCTGCATCTTTCCTAAGAAACGATTTGACTTAGTTTTTGTATGGGAATAATTTCTTCCTGTCAACATTGGATACAATATCATATATCATTGATTGGATAATTATAAATATGGAACCCATTACCCTTACCTTATGTTTATTGGTGTTCGCTATCGTCATGTTTGTATGGGAAAAAGTGCCACTGGCCGTCACTTCCATGATTGTCTGCGTGGCCTTAGTGATCACCGGAGTTCTGAATATCAAACAGGCCTTTGCTGGCTTTATCGACACTAACGTCATCCTCTTTGTCGCGATGTTCATCGTGGGGGGCGCGTTGTTCGAGACCGGTATGGCAAACAAAGTGGGCGGCGTCATCACGCGCTTCGCGAAAACAGAAAAACAGCTGATCTTCACCATTATGGTGGTGGTGGGTTTGATGTCTGGCGTCCTCTCTAACACCGGTACCGCTGCGGTTTTGATTCCGGTGGTGATCGGCGTGGCGGCAAAATCGGGCTTCTCGCGTTCTCGTCTACTGATGCCGCTGGTTTTCGCCGCTGCGTTGGGCGGTAACCTGTCGTTAATTGGCGCGCCGGGCAACCTGATTGCGCAATCGGCATTGCAGAATATCGGCAGCGGCTTTGGTTTCTTTGAATACGCCAAAGTGGGTTTGCCGATGCTGGTTTGCGGTATCCTGTATTTCCTGACCATCGGCTATAAGTTCCTGCCGAATAACCCAAACAGCGGCGCTGTAGGCAGCATCGGCGAGCAGCATGACTACAGCCATGTTCCGCGCTGGAAGCAACTCCTGTCGTTAATTGTGCTGATCGTCACGATCCTCGGCATGATTTTTGAAAAGCAGATTGGTATTAGTCTGGCGGTTACCGGCTGTATCGGCGCGCTGGTGCTGGTGGTGACCGGCGTGCTGAGTGAAAAACAGGCGTATAAAGCCATTGATTCCCAAACTATTTTTATCTTCGGCGGTACGCTGGCGCTGGCAAAAGCGCTGGAAATGACCGGCGCGGGCAAACTGGTTGCGGATTGCGTGATCGGTATGCTGGGGCAAAACTCCTCGCCGTTCATGCTACTGGTCGCGGTTTTTGCGCTCTCCGTCATCATGACCAACTTTATGTCTAATACCGCCACGACCGCGCTGCTGGTGCCGGTAAGTCTGTCGATTGCCGCAGGCATGGGGGCCGACCCGCGTGCGGTTCTGATGGCGACGGTCATTGGCGGTTCCTGCGCCTACGCAACCCCTATCGGTATGCCTGCCAACATGATGGTGCTCTCCGCGGGTGGCTATAAATTTGTCGACTACGCTAAGGCCGGTATCCCCCTGATTATCGTTTCAACCATTGTCAGCTTGATCCTGCTGCCAATCCTTTTCCCTTTTCATCCGTAATTAACGGAAGCTGTTCTGACTAAGGAGCATTTATGAGTAAAAGTGAACAGATATCCCATATGACCGACGTTATGGCCAAGTTTGTAGGATATACCGGCAAAGTTTTGCCTGATGATGTCACTGCAAAACTGGAAGATTTGCATAAGAAAGAGACCAGTAAACTGGCCGACGTCATCTTTACTACCATGATTGAGAACCAGCGTCTGGCGAAAGAGCTGGATCGACCTTCCTGCCAGGACACCGGTGTCATTCAGTTTCTGGTGGAGTGCGGGACGAACTTTCCGCTGATTGGCGAGCTGGAAGCGTTGTTGCGTGAGGCGGTGATCAAAGCAACTGTAGACTCTCCGCTGCGCCACAACAGCGTAGAAACTTTTGATGAATACAACACCGGTAAAAACGTGGGTAAAGGTACGCCGACGGTCTTCTGGGAAATCGTTCCCAATTCCGATCAGTGCAGCATTTATACCTATATGGCAGGCGGTGGTTGTTCTCTGCCGGGGAAAGCGATGGTGCTGATGCCGGGTGCAGGCTATGAAGGTGTGACCCGCTTTGTACTGGATGTGATGACTAGCTACGGCCTCAACGCGTGTCCGCCGCTGCTGGTTGGCGTGGGCGTAGCGACCTCTGTTGAAACGGCGGCACTGCTATCGAAAAAAGCGCTGATGCGTCCGATCGGTTCGCATAACGAGAATGAGCGTGCAGCCTCGCTGGAAAAAATGCTGGAAGACGGCATTAACAAAATTGGCCTGGGGCCGCAGGGGATGTCCGGTAATACCTCCGTTATGGGCGTGAACATTGAAAACACCGCGCGTCATCCTTCTACCATCGGCGTGGCGGTAAACGTCGGCTGCTGGTCGCACCGTAAAGGGCACATCGTTTTCGATAAAGATTTGAATTACACCATTACGTCTCACAGCGGAGTGAATTTCTGATGACTAAAAAAATCCTGACTACGCCAATTAAAGATGAAGATTTAGCAGATATTAAGGCTGGCGATATTATTTATCTCAACGGTCATATTGTTACCTGCCGTGACGTAGCCCATCGCCGTTTAATTGAAGGTGGTCGCGAGCTTCCGGTAGATGTTCGCGGCGGCGCTATTTTACACGCTGGCCCAATTGTCCGCCCAATTAAAGGCGAAGACGATAAGTTTGAAATGGTCTCCGTTGGACCAACCACCAGCATGCGTATGGAGAAATTCGAAAAAGAATTTATTGCGCAGACTGGCGTGAAATTAATTGTGGGTAAAGGCGGAATGGGCAAAGGCACGGAAGAGGGCTGTGCTGAACACAAAGCGCTGCACTGCGTATTCCCTGCCGGTTGTGCGGTTGTAGCCGCCGTGTGCGTGGAAGAAATTGAAGATGCCCAATGGCGCGATCTGGGGATGCCGGAAACGCTGTGGGTCTGTCGGGTTAAAGAGTTTGGCCCGCTGATTGTTTCTATTGATACCCATGGGAATAATCTGTTTGAACAGAACAAAATTATTTTTAATCAGCGTAAAGAGATCGTCGCTGATGAAATATGCCAGAACGTAAGTTTCATCAAATAAACCTGATTACGTAAATTGCACGATAATGGTGGTAATACGTTATGACGATAATAATAACCAAGGGCTCTGGCCGGGGGCGGCTCAGGGAAATCCACCCTTATTATTTCATCGTCATAAATAGCCCCATTATCGTGCCTCCTGCCTGAAGGCTATTTTATGACTAATGCAGCTCTGCTATTAGGTGAAGGCTTCACCCTGATGTTCCTCGGCATGGGGTTCGTACTGGCCTTTCTGTTCCTGCTGATCTTTGCCATTCGCGGCATGTCTGCCGTGATTGCTCGCGTCTTCCCGGAACCCGTCGCCGCACCCACACCGCGCGCCGTTCCCGTCGTGGACGACTTCACCCGCTTAAAGCCGGTGATTGCCGCCGCCATTCACCATCACCGCCTTAACGCTTAATTCCCGGAGGGATCCATGACTATTGCCATTACCGACGTCGTCCTGCGTGACGCCCACCAGTCCCTGTTCGCCACCCGCCTGCGCCTTGATGACATGCTGCCGATTGCCGCTCAGCTCGATGACGTGGGCTACGGGTCGCTGGAGTGCTGGGGCGGCGCCACCTTTGACGCCTGCATCCGTTTTCTCGGCGAAGACCCGTGGGTCCGCCTGCGCGAGCTTAAAAAGGCCATGCCGAAGACCCCGCTGCAGATGCTGCTGCGCGGCCAGAACCTGCTCGGCTACCGGCACTACGCCGATGACGTGGTGGAACGCTTCGTCGAACGCGCGGTGAAAAACGGCATGGATGTGTTCCGCGTCTTCGATGCCATGAACGACCCGCGCAATATGAAAGCGGCGCTCAGCGCGGTGCGCAGCCACGGCGCGCACGCCCAGGGCACGCTGAGCTATACCACCAGCCCGGCGCACACGCTGCAGACCTGGCTGGATTTAACGGAGCAACTGCTGGAAACCGGCGTCGATTCCATCGCCATCAAGGATATGTCCGGCATTCTCACACCGATGGCGGCGTATGAGC
>NZ_JBCMFH010000025.1:0-32614 GCF_043848115.1 Salmonella sp. 2020_1395
TGGCGTATATTACGCTTTCCTCTTTCAGAGTCAACCCTGAATTTCAGGATTTTTCTCTTCAACCGACCGGCTGTTTGTGTGAAGTGATTCACATCCGCCGTGTCGATGGAGGCGCATTATAGGGAGTTCTCTGCTGACCGCAATAGAAAAATTGCAGAAAAATGACTGTTTGCTGCATTCCCCAGCAAAACCCCTGGTTATACCCATTTACGCACAGACTTATCCACAAAATGCGCGTTCATCTCCTGGATCTTCTCACTCTGCAAATGATCTTTCAGGGATAAAAGCAGGGCCAGAATTTAAAAAGAAAAATTCGCGAGCGTTGCGCAAACGTTTTCGTTACAATGTCGCCGCAAAATGAGAATACCCCATAAGGGGCGTTAGCTGAGTTTTTCACGAAAAATTCAGCTAACGCTCTCTGTAATCGTCAAATCCAGGGGATTTACCATGCAACAACGTCGTCCAGTCCGCCGCGCTCTGCTCAGTGTTTCTGACAAGGCCGGTATCATCGAATTCGCCCAGGCACTTTCCGCACGCGGTGTGGAGCTGCTGTCTACGGGGGGCACCGCCCGCCTGTTAGCAGAAAAAGGCCTGCCGGTGACCGAAGTTTCCGATTACACCGGTTTTCCGGAAATGATGGATGGACGCGTAAAGACCCTGCATCCAAAAGTCCACGGCGGCATCCTCGGTCGCCGCGGCCAGGACGATGCCATTATGGAACAGCACCACATCGCCCCTATCGATATGGTTGTCGTTAACCTGTATCCGTTCGCCGAAACCGTAGCACGCGAAGGCTGCTCGCTGGAAGATGCGGTAGAGAACATCGATATCGGCGGCCCGACCATGGTGCGCTCTGCTGCGAAGAACCATAAAGACGTCGCCATCGTGGTGAAGAGCAGCGACTACGACGCCATTATTAAAGAGATGGATGCTAACGAAGGTTCTCTGACCCTCGACACCCGTTTCGATCTCGCGATTAAAGCCTTCGAACACACCGCCGCCTACGACAGCATGATCGCTAACTACTTCGGCAGCATGGTTCCGGCCTACCACGGTGAAAGCAAAGAAGCCGCCGGTCGCTTCCCGCGTACGCTGAATCTGAACTTCATTAAGAAGCAGGATATGCGCTACGGCGAGAACAGCCACCAGCAGGCTGCCTTCTATATAGAAGAGAATGTGAAAGAAGCGTCCGTTGCCACCGCACAACAGGTTCAGGGCAAAGCGCTTTCCTACAACAACATCGCCGATACCGACGCGGCGCTGGAGTGTGTGAAAGCGTTCAACGAGCCAGCCTGCGTAATCGTCAAGCACGCTAACCCGTGCGGCGTGGCGGTAAGTACCTCTATTCTCGACGCTTACGATCGCGCCTATAAAACCGACCCGACCTCCGCGTTCGGCGGCATCATCGCCTTTAACCGCGAGCTGGATGCTGAAACCGCGCAGGCCATCATCTCCCGCCAGTTCGTGGAAGTGATCATCGCCCCATCTGCGACCGAAGAAGCGCTGAAGATCACTGCCGCTAAACAGAACGTTCGCGTCCTGACCTGTGGCCAGTGGGCACAGCGCGTACCGGGCCTGGATTTCAAACGCGTTAACGGCGGCCTGCTGGTTCAGGACAGGGATCTGGGTATGGTGAGCGAAGCTGAACTGCGCGTGGTCTCTAAACGCCAGCCGACCGAGCAGGAACTGCGCGATGCGCTGTTCTGCTGGAAGGTAGCCAAGTTCGTGAAATCCAACGCCATTGTGTATGCCAAAGAGAACATGACTATCGGCATTGGCGCAGGCCAGATGAGCCGCGTGTACTCCGCGAAAATCGCCGGGATTAAAGCGGCTGACGAAGGTCTGGAAGTGAAAGGCTCCGCGATGGCCTCTGACGCCTTCTTCCCGTTCCGTGACGGTATTGATGCCGCTGCCGCTGTCGGCGTGAGCTGCGTTATCCAGCCTGGCGGTTCGATTCGCGACGAAGAGGTGATTGCCGCCGCCGACGAACACGGCATTGCGATGATCTTCACCGACATGCGCCACTTCCGCCATTAATTCAGGGAGCAGACGATGAAAGTTTTAGTCATTGGTAACGGCGGGCGCGAACATGCGCTGGCCTGGAAAGCCGCACAGTCGCCGCTGGTTGATACCGTTTTTGTCGCACCGGGTAACGCCGGTACCGCGCTGGAGCCCGCGTTGCAGAACGTGGCTATCGGCGTCACCGATATTCCGGCGCTGCTGAGCTTTGCCCAGAACGAGAAGATTGATCTGACCATCGTCGGTCCGGAAGCGCCGCTGGTAATCGGCGTGGTTGATGCGTTCCGCGCGGCGGGTCTGAAGATCTTTGGCCCAACCGAAGGAGCCGCGCAACTGGAAGGCTCCAAAGCGTTCACCAAAGATTTCCTCGCCCGTCATCAGATTCCGACGGCGGAATACCAGAATTTCACCGAGATTGAGCCAGCCCTGGCTTATCTGCGTGAGAAAGGCGCGCCGATCGTCATCAAGGCCGATGGTCTGGCTGCAGGCAAAGGCGTTATCGTGGCGATGACGCTTGAAGAAGCCGAAGCCGCCGTTCATGACATGCTGGCAGGCAACGCCTTTGGCGACGCGGGCCACCGCATCGTGATTGAAGAGTTCCTCGACGGCGAAGAAGCGAGCTTTATCGTGATGGTCGACGGCGAGCACGTGCTGCCGATGGCCACCAGCCAGGACCACAAACGCGTAGGCAACGGCGATACCGGCCCGAACACTGGCGGCATGGGCGCATACTCACCGGCGCCGGTGGTGACTGATGAAGTCCACCAGCGCACCATGGAACGCATCATCTGGCCAACCGTGAAAGGCATGGCGGCGGAAGGTAACACCTATACCGGTTTCCTGTACGCAGGTCTGATGATCGACAAACAGGGCAACCCGAAAGTTATCGAGTTCAACTGCCGCTTCGGCGATCCGGAAACCCAGCCGATCATGCTGCGCATGAAATCGGATCTGGTGGATCTTTGCCTGGCCGCCTGCGACGGCAAGCTGGATGAGAAAACCTCCGAGTGGGACGAACGCGCTTCATTAGGCGTGGTGATCGCCGCGGGCGGTTATCCGGGCAGCTACAGCACCGGCGACGAGATCCACGGTCTGCCGCTGGAAGAAGTGGCTGACGGTAAGGTTTTCCACGCGGGCACCAAACTCGCCGATGACGACCGCGTGTTGACCAGCGGCGGTCGCGTACTGTGCGCCACCGCGCTGGGCCACACCGTGGCCGAAGCGCAGAAACGCGCTTACGCCCTGATGACCGACATCCGCTGGGACGGCAGCTTCAGCCGTAACGACATTGGCTGGCGCGCCATTGAGCGTGAGCAAAACTAACGGCTGAGTTTAGCCAGCAGCGTTTTGCGCGTAATGCCCAATTGACGGGCGGCTTCCGTTTTGTTGCCGCCCGTTTTTTCCAGCGCCGCCAGAATGATCTCTTTTTCCACATCGACCAACGGTTGGATTTCGGCGCTGTTTTCCGCTTTTATCGGCGTCGCGGCAATAGCGAGAGGCAATTCGCGTTCAGAAATGTATTCTCCCGTCAGCAACACCACCGCCCGCTCGATAGCGTTTTCCAGCTCACGGATATTGCCCGGCCAGTCGTAGTGGATCAGCAGATCCATCGCCTGCGGCGTAAACCCCTTTACCGCTTTTCGGTTACGTTCGGCAAAACGCCGCAGAAAATGGTCTGCCAGTAGCGGAATATCTTCCCGACGCTGGCGCAAAGAAGGCATTTCAATCGCCACCACATTCAGGCGGTAATAGAGATCCTGGCGAAAACGACCAGCACTCACCTCTTCCGCCAGATCGCGGTGGGTAGCGGCAATTAACCGAACATCCACAGATATCGTCTGGTTACTTCCCACGCGTTGCACTTCGCGCTCCTGAATCGCCCGCAGCAAACGTACCTGCATTAACGGCGAGATATCGCCGATTTCATCAAGAAACAATGTCCCGCCGTCAGCTTCGACAAAGCGTCCCTCCCGACGTTTATCCGCGCCGGTAAACGCGCCTTTTTCGTGGCCGAACAGCTCAGACTCCAGCAGCGATTCATTAAGCGCCGCGCAGTTGAGCGTGACCAGCGGTTTATCGCTCCTGGCGCTACAGGCGTGTAGCGCCCGCGCCACCAGCTCTTTACCCGTGCCGGAGTCTCCGTGAATCAATACCGTGGCGTCTGATGGTGCGACCATCGCGATTTCATTCAGTAAATGTTGCATCGCCGGACTGCTGCCAATCATGCCAAACTGCGCAGCCGACGCCGATGGCAATTCAGCGCCCGTTTCCCGCGTATGCGCCAACGCCTTTTCCAGCGTCTCCTGCAGACGGTCAAAATCCAGCGGTTTAATTAAATAGTCGAGCGCGCCGGCTTTCAACGCCTCTACCGCCGTTTCCACGCTGGAGAATGCCGTCATAATCAAAATCGGAATGGCGGGATTGAGCGCTTTAATCTCCTTCAGCGTGGCGATACCATCCATCTCCGCCATACGCACATCGCACAGTACCAGATCAAAGACTTTCTCACGCACCTGAGCCAACGCATCATGCCCACTGTAGGCCAGAGCGACGTTATAGCCCCAGCCCCGAAACAGCGCCTGTAAAATCGTGCAGTGGCTTACATCATCATCCACAACCAGAATATCGATTTTTCCGCGTATCACCCTTGTTAATCCTGTTGTCTCGCTATCACTGGCAACCAGATAGTAAAGACCGCGCCTTTACCCTCAATACTTTTCACCTTAATCGCGCCGCCATGCTGTTCGATGATATTTTGCACCACCGCCAGCCCCAGACCTGTCCCGTCAGCTTTGGTCGTAAAATAAGGCGTAAAAATCGCCTCCAACTGATCCGGGGCGATCCCTTTCCCGCTATCGGTAACAGTGATGATAACGCGGTCGGTCCCACTTTCTTTTGCCTCTACGCTAATCGTTCCCTGGCGGCCAATCGCATGAATAGCGTTCAGGTACAAATTCAACAGCACCTGAGTCAGCCTGTCCGGGTCAGCCTGAATACGCTTAAGCGTCTCATTCGCCGTGAACCTCAACTGAATCTCTCTGCTTTGGGCATCCTGACTGACCAGATTCAGGGAGTGAGTAATAATATCATTGAGGTTAACCGTCTGGAGCGTCAGATGCGCGGGCTTTACCAGTTCGAGCAATTCGCTTACCACCCGGTTCAAACGGTCGGCCTCTTTGGCCATCACCTGCGCCAGTTCATGCGACTCGCCACCGGCTGGCGTGCGCTCGGCAAAGTATTTCGCCAGCCCTTTGATGGACGAGAGCGGGTTACGAATTTCGTGCGCGACGCCCGCCGCCAGATGCCCCATCGCCACCAGCTTTTCTTTACGCTTCATTGCATCAAGCAGTTCTCTGTGTGAGCGCTGATAACGCTGATGCCAAAAAAACGCCAGTAACGTTGCCAACAGCACCGCCGCTAACGCAGACAAAACAATCAGCGTATTACGCCACTCCCTTGCCTGTGTCGCGGCCAGCTCGCTGGCGTCAAAGGCAATAAAAATAGTTTGTTTCGCTGGTTCGTCGTCATTGGCGCTACGCGCTATGCCGTGCCCCCTCATACCGTGACCTCTCATACCGAAAAGCGGCTGGAACTGACGGTAAATTTCCAGCGCAGGCACCGTCTCGCCGTTAGCAGCAACGTCGACACGCCGCCAACGCTCCTGCGGCCCGGGGTTTAGTTGATGCATTTCAGATGCGGAATAGAGCGATTTGCCCACCATGCCAGGGTTGCTATGAGTAATGATTACCCCCTGCGCATCCGTTACGGCGAACCACAACACGCCTGGCTGACCCGCCATCTCTTCCAGCAATGTCTGCTGCTGCGCGTGATGCATCCGCATTCCCATACCTACTCGCGTGCCGGACTCCAGAGCGCGAATGAGTACATTTCCCTTTTCCAGCAGCGTCTGCCTGGCGGCAGCGCTCTCACGGCCATAGTCGCGAATGACCATAATGGAAAATAGCCCCACCAAAATGAAGATCGCCACAGGTAACAGTCGACTCAACCACGTTGCAGCGGCATCTTTATGTAATCGTATAAAACTCACAGGCTTCCCCGGCTCGTTTTTATTTTCCTTACTTAAGCAGAGATCATGCCATTCTTCGCTTCGCATAACCGCGCGGTGTCGCACACCCTTTCGGATACTAGTGGGTAAAAATGACTCGCCAGGCGGGTCATGCGAGTCATTTTTACTCGCTTTTTGCCGCCTGAAGCGGGTTAACTCGCTGCCCGACAAGGAATAGTTACCTGGCACGGAAGATGCAAGAGAGAGGATAAGATGAGCAACAGGAGAACGCAAAATGAAACGGAACAATAAATCAGCTATCGCGCTAATCGCCCTCTCTCTTTTGGCCCTGAGCTCCGGCGCCGCCTTCGCCGGGCATCACTGGGGCAACAATGACGGTATGTGGCAACAGGGAGGTAGCCCGTTAACTACGGAACAGCAGGCGACGGCGCAGAAGATTTATGATGACTACTACACGCAGACCAGCGCGCTGCGCCAGCAACTGATATCTAAACGTTATGAATATAACGCGCTACTGACCGCCAGTTCGCCGGATACTGCGAAAATTAATGCGGTTGCCAAAGAGATGGAGTCATTAGGCCAGAAGTTAGATGAGCAACGCGTGAAACGGGATGTCGCGATGGCGCAGGCTGGCATACCACGCGGCGCAGGAATGGGCTATGGCGGTTGCGGCGGCTATGGCGGCGGTTATCATCGCGGCGGCGGTCATATGGGTATGGGAAACTGGTAGAGCATGTTTGCCGAATGGCGGCTTCGCCATTCGGTATTCCATCAAAAGGTTTTCGCTTGCGGCTGCCAGTGACAGAAATCTGAATTCGCCACCAGCAAAAGTTGCGATCCTTCCGGTGCCTCCAGCCATGCTACGCTCACCTCTACCGATGAGTGGTTCTGGCGGCGCTCAATGTGGCTTATTGCCCAGGAATCCAGATCCGGTTTCAGCGTTTCACCTTCACAGGTGGTTACCGTATGGTCGGCGTGCCAGCGTCCCTGGCGTAGTATGACCCGCCCCAGGCGCAAGGCGTCGCTGGTCTGACGGATTTGTTCGGCGCGATAGCGATACAAGGCAATCTGATCGTTGGAAAGCTGCTGCTTCTGCCCCCCAACTTCACGCTGCATAAAACTGAGTTCGCCATGAGCGTCGAAACGCGCGCGAATATGTTCTGGCGGTTTGCTGTAAATATTGAGTTCAATAAGCGAAAGCGTATCACCCTGCCAACGATATTCGCTGGTCGTCGTGCTGCCGCTATGCCACGGGCTAAAAACAGAAAGCAGATGGACTTCATCGTTCGTATCTTTACGCCAGATACGCACCGCGCCGTGATCGCCGGCAAAGCCGCTGGCAGTAAACGGAGGCGGTGAAGCGTTATGACTGCAGGCAGTCAGCAACAGCGCGCCAGAAAACAGAAACGCGCGACGCCAGACGGACAAAAGGGGCTGATAAGCCCCTTCGATAAAACTGTTCACAGTTACGCGTCTTACTTAACTGCGTCTTTCAGAGCTTTACCAGAAACAAACGCCGGTACGTTAGCGGCGGCGATTTTGATTTCTTTACCGGTCTGTGGGTTACGGCCAGTGCGCTCAGCACGGTGGTTCACTTTGAAGGTACCGAAACCAACCAGTTGTACAGCATCGCCTTCTTTCAGAGACTCAGTAATAGCAGCCAGAGTGGATTCCAGAGCAGCTTTAGCCTGGGTTTTGGACAGTTCTGCTTTGTCTGCAATTACATCAATCAGTTGAGTCTTGTTCATAAGTTATCCTTACAATGTGTTTATCGCTTGCTAAGCATCGAGTGCGACGGAAATGCCAGAAAAGCACTCTCCTGCATACACGCACCGATAGCCACTTTTTTTCGCCTCCCAAATGTAGACCAGACGGGGGGCATAAGGGAAGCCTTATGGCACGACAAATCAGACGTTAAATCACGTTTTCTGGTGTCATTGCTGAAAATTTATACCGATATTGCTCTCACCAGCCTCGCGCAGGTCTGCCCTGAGCCCTTTTATCAGTTCAATATCGCGTTCTTCGCAGTCGGCTAAAAGTCGGAATATTTCCCACTGAATATCCCATTCCTGTTCAACGGCAGGGTTCGTTTTGAGCTCCTCATCGGTCATTTCCCGACCAGCCTGAGTCATTTCCAACATCGCCACCGTAGTAATGGAAGTCTTACTAACCTCAATAGCGTGTTCCAGCGTTTCGCCGCTAAGACGAGAATGCATTAATTCGCTTAATGCGACGCAGGCATCAATCGCTGGGTAAACGCCGTACAGATCATAGTCGTCAGCTGCCGGAATTGCCTCTTCAAACTTCTCCAGTTGGCTATCGAAATTGACCTTTGCATCTTTCACCGTCAGGGTTTCCCAGATCAGATCCAGAATGCGACGGTAGATCTGTCCGTCGCCGAATTCCGTCTGCTTGCAAAACATGGCGTAGTTCGGGTACATGCGCTCGCACAAACAGGCCATAAAGGTAACGTGCTGCCAGCTTTCCAGCCGCTCCAGACGCAAATGAATCGGGTTTTGTAACATGATGGAATCTCGAATCGGAAATTAGCGGCAGTTTACCTGAATCAGCGCTGAATTTCTTGCCAACGAACAAACGCCGGACGCCCGGAAGCGACGGCATCCGCCCAGCGCGTCGGCTCCGGCAGGCGATACCCTTTCATACAGCGCTGTACCCACGCCAGCGCGCTGTCAGTACTGACCCGGTGCCCCGTCGCGATAAACAGCGGATTACAGCGCGCCTTGCTGCGCCATACCCACGCCAGTTGCTCGCCTTTATCCATTAAGGGGCTAAGTGCGCCAGGTTCGGCGGAAAGTGGTTCAAATTTACCGCATAGCCGTTTTTTCGCCACGCCGATGGTCGGCACGTCCACCAACAGTCCAAAATGACTGGCGACGCCAAGCCGACGCGGATGCGAAATACCGTGACCGTCCACAAACAGCAAATCGGGCTTTTGCGAGAGCTGTTCCCACGCCGCCAGCAGAGCAGGATATTCACGAAAAGAGAGAAAGCCGGGGATATACGGCATGGTGGTGGCAATACGCGCCACCTTGTACTCGACCAGTTCAAGCGACGGATATTTCAGCAACACCATCGCCGCCCGCGTCACCTCGCCCCCCTGCTCAAAACCGACGTCCGCCCCGCCGATAAACGCTGGCGGATCTTTGTCCAGGCGATCTTCGCGGCAAACCGATGAAGCAAGTTCTATCTGTTGAGCGCGTAGCGACGCGAGATCCATACTAACTCCTTAGTTGTGATACTGCGCGGAAAGTTGGTGCACTGCCTCCACAAATGCGCCAGCATGTTCTGGCGGCACATCCTGATGGATGCCATGTCCAAGGTTAAAGACGTGCCCTTCTCCCTGACCGAAACCAGCAAGTATAGTCGCTACTTCGTCTTCGATCCGTGCCGGCGGCGCATACAGCATCGAGGGGTCCATATTGCCCTGCAGCGCCACTTTATGGCCAACGCGACGGCGCGCATCGGCGATATCTGTCGTCCAGTCGAGACCCAGCGCGTCGCAGCCGGTTTCCGCCATCGCCTCCAGCCACTGACCGCCACCTTTAGTGAACAGCGTTACCGGCACGCGGCGACCGTCGTTTTCACGCAGCAGGCCATCGACGATTTTATGCATGTAGTACAGGGAGAACTGCTGGTAATCGCGGCCAGTCAGCACGCCGCCCCAGGTGTCGAAAATCATCACCGACTGCGCACCCGCTTTAATCTGCGCGTTGAGGTACAGCGTGACGCTTTTCGCCAACTTATCCAGCAGCAGATGCAACGCCTGCGGGTCAGCGTACATCATCTTTTTAATCACCGTGAAGGCTTTGCTACTGCCGCCTTCCACCATGTAAGTCGCCAGCGTCCACGGGCTACCGGAGAAGCCAATCAGCGGAACCTCGCCTTTTAGTTCGCGGCGAATCGTGCGTACCGCATTCATCACGTAGCCCAGTTCATCCTCCGGATCGGGAATGGGCAGCTTATCGACATCGGCTTTGCAGGTGACAGGAGCCGTAAAGCGCGGGCCTTCCCCGGCTTCAAAATAGAGCCCCAGGCCCATCGCGTCCGGAATCGTCAGGATATCCGAGAAAAGGATCGCCGCATCAAGCGGATAACGGCGCAGCGGCTGTAAAGTGACCTCGCAGGCCAGTTCGGCATTTTTGCACAGCGACATAAAATCGCCCGCCTGAGCGCGAGTGGCTTTGTACTCCGGTAGATAACGGCCCGCCTGGCGCATCATCCACACTGGCGTAACATCAACGGGCTGGCGCAGCAGCGCACGTAGATAACGATCGTTTTTGAGTTCGGTCATTTTTACATTCCTTTAGCGTTGATGCGCCCAGTGTAACATGTCAATCATATTCAGCCCGACACATTGCCACCGTATCTTCGATCAAACGGCGCGCGACGGTGCCCGGCGGCGGTAGTAGCGGCAGATCGTCATAACGGTACCAATTTGCTTCCAACAGTTCTTTCGGGTCGATGACAATCTCGCCGCTGTCATACTCCGCCATAAAAGCGGTCATCAACGACTGCGGAAAAGGCCACGGCTGCGAAGTAATGTAGCGCAGATTTTTCACCTTAATGCCGCTCTCCTCCATTACCTCTCGCGCGACCGCCTGTTCTAAGGTTTCGCCGACTTCAACAAACCCGGCCAGTACCGTATGCACGCCGTTGCGGTGGCGAACGTGCTGGGCCAGCAGGATGGAATCCTCACGGCGAATGGCAACAATAATGCAGGGGGCGATTTGCGGATAGTAGCGTTCGCGGCAATGGCTGCACAGCATCGCCCATTCGGTTTTACTCGGGTGCATAGGGTGCCCGCAATAGCCGCAAAATTTATGCGATCGGTAAAACTCCGCCAACTGTACGCCACGTCCCGCCAGTTGGAACAACCCGGCATCCTGATCGATAACCTGGCGAACCGATCCCATATCATGGCGTCGATGCTGTAACACCAGCCAGACGGGCTCGCCTTGCCATTCACCTATCCGGAGTGCGCGCTGCCCCACAAGATCGAAATTTGCCGCCAGCCCGTGTGGTAATTCCCCATACGGCAACCATAATTTTTGTTCATGGCTGACGATCCACCAGCCACTCTCTAATTTTTCAATTATACGATCCATAGCTCTTGCACTACCTTTGCTTCACTGGCATGTTGTTAACATTATTTTTACATTCATGGCGAGCAGCCTTTATCTAACTTGCGGAGACAATCATGCTAAACCAGCTGGAAAACCTGACGGAGCGCGTTGGCGGAAGCAACAAACTGGTCGATCGCTGGCTGGATGTACGTAAGCACCTGCTCGTGGCTTACTACAATCTGGTTGGCATTAAGCCTGGCAAAGAATCGTACATGCGGCTGAATGAAAAAGCGCTGGATGATTTTTGTCAGAGCCTGGTCGATTACCTTTCCGCCGGGCACTTCAGTATTTATGAACGTATTCTCCATAAATTGGAAGGAAACGGTCAGCTTTTACATGCGGCAAAAATCTGGCCGCTGCTGGAAGATAATACGCAGCGCATTATGGATTATTACGACACCAGCCTGGAAACTGCCATCGATCACGATAATTGTCTCGAATTTCAACAAGCTCTGTCAGATATCGGCGAAGCGCTGGAAGCCCGCTTTGTGCTGGAAGACAAGCTGATTATGCTGGTGTTTGACGCGATGCACGACGGCGCCAGAGTCAAACGTCCCGCTTGAGTTCTGCGCGAGTAACGGGTAGTTTACTTCAGCCCCCTCTTCGGAGGGGCGGTTATCTTGTCGGAGTGCTAATTTTCCACAAAAGCGTTCGTGATGCGTCAAGGCGGCAAGTCGGTGAATCTCCAGGAGCTTACATAAGTAAGTGACTGGAGTGAGCGGACGAAGCCAACGAAGAGGCAGCGCGAAGGATGAAGTGGAAAAGGCTGAGACCGTTAATTCGGGATCCGCGGAACCTGATCAGGTTAATACCTGCGAAGGGAACAAGAGTAATTCTGCTTTATGCTGCTGCCTTTACGGGCGGCGCACATCCATTACTCCATCCGTCGTCTGACAAGCCACGTCCTTAATTTTTTGGAATGAGCTATGTCTACAACAACGTTAACCCGCCGCGAGCAGCGCGCTAAAGCCCAGCATTTTATCGATACGCTGGAAGGGACTGCCTTTCCCAACTCGAAACGCATCTACGTGACCGGTTCGCAGCATGATATTCGCGTACCGATGCGCGAAATTCAACTTAGCCCAACGCTCATCGGCGGCAGCAAAGACAACCCGCAGTTTGAAGAGAACGAAGCCGTGCCGGTGTACGACACCTCCGGCCCCTATGGCGATCCTGAGGTGGCGATTAACGTCCAGCAGGGTCTGGCAAAGCTACGCCAGCCGTGGATTGAAGCGCGGGCTGATGTAGAAACGCTTGCTGACCGCAGTTCTGCCTATACCCGCGAACGCTTGACAGATGAAGGGCTTGACGCATTACGCTTTACCGGTCTGTTAACGCCAAAACGCGCCAAAGCCGGACACCGCGTGACGCAACTTCATTATGCCCGCCAGGGGATCGTCACTCCCGAAATGGAGTTCATCGCCATCCGTGAAAATATGGGCCGCGAGCGCATTCGCAGTGAAGTACTGCGCCACCAGCATCCGGGGATGAGCTTTGGCGCGCGCCTGCCGGAAAACATTACCCCGGAATTCGTGCGTGATGAAGTCGCCGCGGGCCGCGCGATTATTCCCGCCAACATCAACCACCCGGAATCCGAGCCGATGATTATCGGCCGCAACTTCCTGGTCAAAGTGAATGCCAACATCGGCAACTCGGCGGTGACCTCCTCCATCGAAGAAGAGGTGGAAAAACTGGTGTGGTCGACCCGCTGGGGCGCGGACACGGTAATGGACCTTTCCACCGGCCGCTATATTCACGAAACCCGTGAGTGGATCCTGCGTAACAGCCCGGTACCGATCGGCACCGTCCCGATCTACCAGGCGCTGGAAAAGGTCAACGGGATCGCCGAAGATCTTACCTGGGAAGCGTTCCGCGACACGCTGCTGGAGCAGGCCGAACAGGGCGTCGACTACTTCACCATCCACGCGGGCGTGCTGCTGCGCTACGTGCCGATGACCGCCAAGCGCCTGACCGGCATTGTCTCACGCGGCGGTTCAATCATGGCGAAATGGTGCCTTTCTCATCACAAAGAGAACTTCCTGTTCGAACATTTCCGCGAGATTTGTGAAATCTGCGCCGCCTACGACGTTTCCCTGTCGCTGGGCGACGGCCTGCGTCCCGGCTCCATTCAGGACGCCAACGACGAAGCGCAGTTCTCCGAGCTGCATACGCTGGGCGAATTGACCAAAATCGCCTGGGAATACGACGTGCAGGTGATGATTGAAGGCCCGGGCCACGTACCCATGCATATGATCCAGCGCAATATGACCGAAGAGCTGGAGAGCTGCCATGAAGCACCGTTCTACACCTTAGGGCCATTGACCACCGATATCGCGCCGGGCTATGACCACTTCACCTCCGGGATCGGTGCCGCGATGATCGGCTGGTTTGGCTGCGCGATGCTGTGTTATGTGACGCCGAAAGAACACCTCGGCCTGCCGAACAAAGAAGATGTGAAGCAGGGGCTAATCACCTACAAAATCGCCGCCCACGCCGCGGATTTAGCCAAAGGACATCCGGGCGCACAGATCCGCGATAACGCCATGTCGAAAGCGCGCTTTGAATTCCGCTGGGAAGATCAGTTTAACCTCGCGCTCGACCCGTTCACCGCCCGCGCTTATCACGATGAAACCCTGCCGCAGGAGTCCGGTAAGGTCGCTCACTTCTGTTCCATGTGCGGGCCGAAGTTCTGCTCGATGAAAATCAGCCAGGAAGTCCGTGACTACGCCGCCGCGCAAACCATTGAAGTGGGGATGGCGAATATGTCGGAAAACTTCCGCGCCAAAGGCGGCGAAATTTATCTCAAGCGGGAGGAAGTCTGATGTATCAGCCTGATTTCCCGACCGTGCCGTTCCGTCTCGGGCTTTACCCGGTGGTGGACAGCGTTGCATGGATTGAGCGCCTGCTGGAGGCGGGCGTGCGCACGATCCAGTTGCGTATCAAAGATAAACGCGATGAAGAGGTAGAATCCGACGTTATCGCCGCTATCGCACTGGGGCGTCGTTATGACGCCCGCCTGTTTATCAACGATTACTGGCGTCTGGCAATTAAGCACCGCGCTTACGGCGTGCATCTGGGCCAGGAAGACCTTGAAACCACCGACCTGAAGGCCATTCAGGCGGCGGGGTTACGCCTCGGCGTATCGACCCACGATGATATGGAGATAGACATCGCGCTGGCCGCTAAGCCTTCTTATATCGCGCTGGGTCATGTCTTCCCCACGCAAACCAAGCAAATGCCTTCCGCCCCACAGGGGCTGGCGCAGCTGGCCAGCCATATTGAACGACTGGCGGATTACCCGACCGTCGCGATCGGCGGTATCAGCCTTGAACGCGCTCCGGCGGTACTGGCGACCGGCGTCGGCAGCGTGGCTGTGGTTAGCGCCATTACCCAGGCGGCAGACTGGCGTGAAGCCACCGCACAACTGCTGGCAATCGCGGGAGTCGGCGATGAATGACCGTGACTTTATGCGCTACAGCCGCCAGATTCTGCTCGGCGATATCGCCATTGAAGGCCAGCAACAGCTGCTCAATAGCCATGTATTGATTGTCGGCTTAGGCGGATTGGGTTCGCCTGCCGCGCTGTATCTGGCGGGAGCAGGCATCGGCACACTGACGCTGGCGGATGATGACGATGTTCACTTGAGCAATCTCCAGCGGCAAATTCTGTTCACCACCGACGATATCGCCCACCCGAAGGCGCAGGCGGCAAAGCTACGGCTGGCGCAGCTCAACCCCGGTAGCAAGCTGATCGTATTGCAACAGCGTCTGACTGGCGATGTGCTTAAAAACGCGGTAGCACGCGTCGACGTAGTGCTCGACTGTACCGACAACATGGCCACGCGCCAGGAAATTAACGCCGCCTGCGTGGCGCTCAACACTCCGTTAATTTCCGCCAGTGCCGTCGGCTTTGGCGGCCAGCTAATGGTCCTCACACCACCGTGGGAACAAGGCTGTTACCGCTGCCTGTGGCCGGACGATGTCGAGCCTGAACGCAACTGCCGTACCGCCGGTATCGTCGGACCGGTTGTTGGCGTGATGGGCACTTTGCAGGCGCTGGAGGCAATCAAATTACTCAGCGGGATGGAAACGCCGAGTGGCGAGCTACGCCTGTTTGACGGTAAAACCAGCCAGTGGCGCAGCCTGGCGCTGCGTCGTGCCAGCGGCTGTCAGGTCTGCGGAGGGCAACATGCAGATTCAGTTCAATGATGAACCGATGCAGTGCGCCGAAGGGCAAACCGTCAGCGGGCTGCTCACAGCGCTTAATCAGCTTAAACCGGGCGCGGCGCTGGCGCTCAATCAGCAGATCCTGCCGCGCGAGCAGTGGCAGCAGCAAATCGTGCAGGAAGGCGACCAGATCCTGCTTTTTCACGTTATAGCAGGAGGTTGAGATGTTACGTATTGCCGACAAAACGTTTGATTCACATCTGTTCACCGGCACCGGGAAGTTTGCCTCATCGCAACTGATGGTCGAGGCAATTCGTGCTTCCGGCAGCCAGTTGGTGACGCTGGCGATGAAGCGCGTGGATTTACGTCAGCATAACGACGCTATCCTGGCGCCGCTCATTGAAGCGGGCGTCACGCTGCTGCCCAATACCTCCGGGGCGAAAACCGCTGAAGAGGCGATTTTTGCCGCCCAACTGGCGCGCGAAGCGCTGGGCACAAACTGGTTGAAATTAGAAATCCATCCGGATGCCCGCTGGCTATTGCCGGATCCGATCGAAACGCTAAAAGCCGCCGAGGCGCTGGTGAAGCAGGGTTTTGTGGTGCTGCCCTACTGCGGCGCGGATCCGGTGTTGTGCAAGCGGCTGGAAGAGGTCGGCTGCGCGGCGGTGATGCCGCTTGGTGCGCCTATCGGTTCGAATCAGGGGCTGGAAACCAAAGCCATGCTGGAGATTATTATCCAGCAGTCCACCGTGCCGGTGGTGGTTGATGCGGGCATCGGCGTGCCCAGCCACGCGACGCAGGCGCTGGAAATGGGCGCAGATGCGGTACTGGTCAACACCGCAATTGCCGTGGCGGATGACCCGGTGATGATGGCAACCGCTTTCCGCCTGGCTGTAGAAGCGGGAGTACTGGCGCGTCAGGCGGTGCCGGGTAATCGTAGCACCTACGCCAGCGCCACCAGCCCGCTCACCGGATTTCTGGAGGCGTTAGCATGAAAACCTTCACCGATCGCTGGCGGCAACTGGAGTGGGACGATATTCGCCTGCGCATCAACGGTAAAACCACCGCTGACGTGGAACGCGCGCTTAACGCTCCACAGCTAAGTCGTGACGACCTGATGGCACTGCTCTCCCCCGCCGCCGCCGATTATCTGGAACCGCTGGCGCAGCGGGCACAAAGGCTGACCCGCCAGCGCTTTGGCAACACCGTCAGTTTCTATGTGCCGCTTTATCTCTCAAACCTCTGTGCCAACGACTGCACCTACTGCGGTTTTTCGATGAGCAACCGCATCAAGCGTAAGACGCTGGATGATGTGGATATTCAAAGGGAGTGCGATGCTATCCGTGAGTTGGGTTTTGAGCATCTGCTGTTAGTCACCGGCGAACATCAGGCCAAAGTCGGCATGGACTATTTTCGCCGACATTTACCGGCCATTCGTCGCCAGTTTTCCTCGCTGCATATGGAAGTGCAGCCGCTGGCGACCGAGGAGTATGCCGAGCTGAAGACGCTGGGGCTGGATGGCGTGATGGTGTATCAGGAGACCTATCACGAACCGGTATACGCTCAGCACCATTTACGGGGCAAAAAGCAAGACTTCTTCTGGCGGCTGGAGACGCCAGACAGACTGGGACGCGCGGGGATCGATAAAATTGGTTTAGGCGCGCTAATCGGGCTTTCCGACAGCTGGCGGGTTGATTGCTATATGGTGGCGGAGCATCTGTTGTGGATGCAGAAACACTACTGGCAGAGTCGCTATTCTGTTTCCTTCCCGCGTCTGCGTCCGTGTACTGGCGGTGTGGAACCCGCATCTGTGATGGATGAAAAGCAACTGGTGCAAACGATTTGCGCTTTCCGGTTATTGGCGCCGGAAATTGAATTATCACTCTCCACCCGCGAATCGCCGTGGTTTCGAGACCATGTGATTCCTCTGGCAATCAACAACGTCAGCGCCTTCTCAAAAACCCAGCCCGGCGGCTACGCTGACGATCATCCGGAACTGGAGCAGTTTTCTCCCCACGATGCCCGTCGGCCTGAAACCGTAGCAAGCGCGTTAAGCGCGCAAGGGTTACAGCCCGTGTGGAAAGACTGGGACAGTTGGCTGGGGCGCGCTTCGCAAATTCGGTGAACCCGTATGTAAACGCATTAATATTTCACGAACGAGTACGTAATGCGAAAAACGGGAGATTGTTATCGACCTCCCGTTTTTTTATGTCCGTTCTGAACAGCACTGCGATTTTAAAGTGGCGTTGTAGTAGAGAAAACTGAGCATCAAATATTTTTTCGCCGAAACTTGATAGTTTATGCCAATATTTTATGTATTCAATAGCATGATTATTGCCATTTCCACTACTGCACATGCCTCGCCCATGAACTTTGCGTAAACTGACTGGTATTCATTATAATGTTATCATGCTTAAACTCAATAAAATCGCAAAAAGAATTATAATCTTCATTTAAAGAATAATTAAAATGTTTTCTAATTCCATTACATACACCATCGGAATAGGGATCAGCATCAAATTTAGTATGCATTATTTCCAATCCAGCAAGTAAAGCCGGGTGGTTATTGCGATCAACAGCTATTATCCCGTTCTCCATAGAAGCACGGCCATCTATCCTTTCTACATGAACAGCGATTCCATCCGGAATATATATACCCCCCAGTTTTTCCGTGATAATCATATCAGCATCGAGATATATACACCCACTATTTGTTGATAAATCATAACACCCAACCTTATCCGCCTCCAAAAATAACTGACCAGCCTTTAACATAGCCATATTCCTGTAAAAATCAAACCATCCATGGCCTTTATCCAGTAAGTAAGATTTAATTAATGAATCATTACCCTCTTGAATATCACTCAATTCTTTTTTTAATAGCTGCAGTAAATGATAATCCCTTTTTTCTTCTGGCATGGACTCTTGCTTAGAAATATTTTCCATATAAATTTCTGATAATTTTTTATCGTACATGCTAAAGTCAATATCATTTCTATATATGACTTTTATGTTTTCATAGTCATACTCAAGTTTTGAAAAAGCATCCTTTTGTCCTGGAAAAAAATCACCATCTACAAAAATACCTATAAGACGTTCTTTTTCAATTGTTGCTGCTTTAATGATATTGTTAAGGTAGGGGTTTTTCTCTGTGTTAATTATAGGTATATCATTTTTCCCAAAGCGAGCAGGATTCCGCTCAAACCACTGGAAAAGAAGAGGGGTTTTCTCATCTAAAAAGCACAAGGGATAATCTTTTCCATTAAAACTTGTAAACTGAATGCCCCTGTTGGTAACAGTTTTAACCAATTCATTTTTTGAAAGCGCGGGAACATATCTATTTAATGGTGGAATCATAACAATTAAATGCTCCATGCTTACTTCATTACATATTTTACATGATGATTATTAGCACATGTTTTTTAGCGTTGCAATCGCTGTCAGCTAAAAGATGTTAAACTAAGCATTAACCGATGGATACATAAATATCCTACTAGTGAGCAATTAAATAAATAATTTATTAACTTTATTTTTATTCCAGAAATGGCATCATATTTATAATTCCTGTAATAAGAGCAAACAAAGACCTTAATGGAATTAAATCCTTCATTTAATGATTTAAAATGTCCCGCGTAAACAATCAATAAAACAGGTTTATCATTTAATGTATGAACAGCAGGCATTTTATAATGGCGAGCCAATAGGCTTTAATAACTTAGATTTATGGGATAAATTTAAAGTCACATTTGGACTCAATGTTACAGAAAAAAAACAAACCCAATGGTAAAAAATTCAATTTTGAGTATTGTGGATTCTCTACTTTTATTACGCCGGTTGATGGCGTTGACGGGATTTTAGCAAAGTGGTTCTCAAACAAACATAATGTGATTGTCCCAACGCCTTATACATTCGGTCAAGACCCCATTCCTGGCGTCAATCTTTATCGTAATACAAAAGCAAAATTTGTTATGGCTAACGGCGGTAATAGTCTTCCCTGTGCGATGGCAAAATATAATGCAAAAACTGGACAATTTATTCATATAACCAGTGACAATGAGTTTTCACAAATAATGCGAGAAACAAGAGTCATGAAAAAATAATTCATTTATTCATTAAATTTATAATTACAGATAAAATCAAGAGCCAGCATGGCATTGAAAAAATAAAATACGGCTTTTTTATCCGCGCTGGTTTTGACTTGATGAAGAATAACGGTGGCGACAATAAATAAATATAAGTAATGATTTATGATGAAGTATATATAACGATAGAAACAATAAAAAAGCGGACAGAACGTTTGAAATGGTTATCTTTTTTGTAAATACCAAAAGACTAAACATTAAATAGATTAATGAAATAATCGCTGGCATTTTCTTTCCTTGTAGGCAAGCGACCCGGAATTCGGCATCCAGCACAATGCTGGTGGAGGGATAAATACCCCTCCACCATTTAACGATTACTCGTTATCAGAACCGCCCAGACCTGCGTTCAGCAGTTCTGCCAGGCTGGCAGATGCATCTTCCGCAGTGACCTGCGGTGTTGCTGGCTGCTCGCCCGCGGCGCGACGGCGCATACGATCCTGGTGGTACGCATAACCGGTACCGGCCGGAATCAGACGACCCACGATAACGTTCTCTTTAAGGCCGCGCAGTTCGTCGCGTTTGCCCGCAACGGCTGCTTCGGTCAGGACACGCGTGGTCTCCTGGAACGATGCGGCAGAGATGAACGATTCGGTTGCCAGAGACGCTTTGGTGATACCCAGCAGATCGCGGGAGAAGGTAGCCCCCACTTTGCCATTCGCTTCCAGCTCGCGGTTAGCGATCTTGACGCGAGAGTATTCAACCTGTTCGCCTTCCAGGAAGTCGGAACTACCGGCGCTTTCGATGGTAGCTTTACGCAGCATCTGACGAACGATAACTTCGATGTGTTTATCGTTAATCTTAACGCCCTGCAGACGGTATACATCCTGGACTTCGTTAACGATGTAACGCGTCACAGCATGAACGCCACGCAGACGCAGAATGTCGTGCGGCGCTTCCGGACCATCGGAAATCACATCACCACGTTCTACACGCTCCCCTTCGAACACGTTGAGCTGACGCCATTTCGGAATCATCTCTTCGTACGGGTCACTACCATCAACCGGCGTAATTACCAGACGACGTTTGCCTTTGGTTTCTTTACCGAAGGAAACGATACCTGCGATTTCCGCCAGAATGGCCGGCTCTTTCGGACGACGCGCTTCGAACAGGTCGGCAACGCGCGGCAGACCACCAGTGATATCCTTGGTACCGCCGGATTCCTGCGGAATACGCGCCAGGGTGTCACCAGAACTGATCTGTACGCCATCTTCCAGCTGTACAATCGCTTTACCCGGCAGGAAGTACTGCGCAGGCATATCGGTACCCGGGATCAGAACGTCATTACCCTGAGCATCAACGATTTTCAGCGCCGGACGCAGATCCTTACCACCGGTAGTACGTTCAGCCGAATCCAGAACCACCAGCGAAGACAGACCGGTCAGTTCGTCGGTCTGACGCGTAATGGTCTGACCGTCGATCATGTCAGTGAAGCGGATGAAACCACTCACTTCGGTGATAACCGGCATGGTGTGCGGGTCCCAGTTTGCCACGGTTTCGCCGCCGGCAACCTGCTCGCCATCACCTTTCGCCATGACAGCGCCATAAGGCACTTTATAGCTCTCTTTGGTACGACCGAATTCGTCGATCAGCTTCAGTTCGGTGTTACGGGAAGTGATAACCAGTTTACCGCTGGAGTTCACAACCGACTTCACGTTGCTGAGCTTGATGCTACCTTTGTTTTTCACCTGGATGCTGGATTCAGCAGCCGCACGCGATGCCGCACCACCGATGTGGAACGTACGCATCGTCAGCTGTGTACCCGGTTCACCGATGGACTGTGCCGCGATAACGCCGATAGCTTCACCTTTGTTGATGATGTGGCCACGCGCCAGGTCACGACCATAGCAGTGCGCACATACACCAAAGTCGGTGTCGCAGGATACAACGGAACGCACTTTAACGGCGTCAACGGAGTTTGCTTCCAGCAGGTCACACCACTGTTCGTGCAGCAGCGTGTTGCGTGGAACCAGAATGTCCGCGGTACCCGGTTTCAGCACATCTTCCGCCGTCACACGACCCAGAACGCGGTCACGCAGCGGCTCTTTCACGTCGCCACCCTCGATAACCGGGGTCATCAGGATACCTTCGTGCGTACCACAGTCATCTTCGGTCACCACCAGATCCTGCGCGACGTCAACCAGACGACGGGTCAGATAACCGGAGTTCGCGGTTTTCAGTGCGGTATCCGCCAAACCTTTACGCGCACCGTGCGTGGAGATGAAGTACTGGAGTACGTTCAGACCTTCACGGAAGTTCGCGGTGATTGGCGTTTCGATGATGGAGCCATCCGGCTTCGCCATCAGACCACGCATACCAGCAAGCTGACGAATCTGTGCCGCAGAACCACGCGCACCGGAGTCGGCCATCATGTAGATGCTGTTGAAGGAGACCTGCTGCTCTTCCTGGCCGTCACGGTTAATCACGGTTTCGGTTTGCAGGTTATCCATCATCGCTTTGGATACACGATCGTTCGCCGCAGCCCAGATATCGATAACTTTGTTATAGCGTTCGCCAGCGGTTACCAGACCAGACTGGAACTGCTCCTGGATCTCAGCAACTTCAGCTTCCGCTTCAGAAATGATCTCGTGTTTTTTCTCCGGGATGACCATGTCATCAATACCAACAGACGCACCTGAACGCGCTGCATAAGCAAAGCCGGTGTACATCGTCTGGTCCGCAAAAATAACGGTCGGTTTCAGGCCCAGAATACGGTAGCAAGTGTTCAGCATTTTGGAGATCGCTTTCTTGCCCAGCGCCTGGTTGACGATGGAGAAAGGCAGACCTTTCGGTACGATCATCCACAGAATGGCGCGACCAACGGTCGTGTCTTTCAGGCTGGTGTGCGCAACGAATTCGCCGTTTTCATCTTTTTCATATTCAGTGATACGCACTTTAACGCGCGCATGCAGAGAGGCCAGACCTGCGCGATAGATACGCTCAGCTTCTTTCGGGCCAGTCAGCACCATGCCTTCGCCTTTGGCGTTAACACAGTCACGGGTCATGTAGTACAGACCCAATACCACGTCCTGAGACGGAACGATGATAGGTTCGCCGTTCGCCGGAGACAGGATGTTGTTGGTAGACATCATCAGCGCACGCGCTTCAAGCTGGGCTTCCAGCGTCAGCGGTACGTGAACAGCCATCTGGTCACCATCGAAGTCGGCGTTATATGCCGCACAAACCAGCGGGTGCAGCTGGATAGCTTTACCTTCGATCAGTACCGGTTCAAATGCCTGGATACCCAGACGGTGCAGTGTTGGTGCACGGTTCAGCAGTACCGGGTGTTCGCGGATCACTTCGTCCAGGATATCCCAAACGACGGCTTCTTCACGCTCAACCATTTTCTTCGCGGCTTTGATGGTGGTGGCAAGGCCACGCAATTCCAGCTTGCCGTAGATGAACGGTTTGAACAGCTCCAGCGCCATTTTCTTCGGCAGACCGCACTGGTGCAGACGCAGGTATGGACCTACGGTGATTACAGAACGACCGGAGTAGTCAACACGCTTACCGAGCAGGTTCTGACGGAAACGACCTTGTTTACCTTTGATCATGTCGGCCAAAGATTTCAGAGGACGCTTGTTAGAACCGGTGATCGCACGACCGCGACGACCGTTATCCAGCAGGGCGTCAACCGCTTCCTGCAGCATACGTTTTTCGTTGCGTACGATGATGTCCGGCGCAGCCAGATCCAGCAGACGCTTCAGACGGTTGTTACGGTTAATGACGCGACGATACAGATCGTTCAGGTCAGAAGTCGCGAAACGACCACCATCCAGCGGAACCAGCGGACGCAGATCTGGCGGCAGAACCGGCAGAACGGTCAGGATCATCCACTCTGGCTTGTTGCCAGACTGTACGAAGGCTTCCAGCAGTTTGATACGCTTGGTCAGCTTCTTACGCTTGGTTTCGGAGTTGGTTTCGTTCAGCTCTTCGCGCAGAGTTTCACACTCTTGCTCCAGATCCATGCTCTTCAGCAGGGCCTGGATAGCTTCCGCACCCATCTTCGCGTCGAATTCGTCACCGAACTCTTCCAGCGCGTCCAGATACTGCTCTTCAGTCAGGATCTGTTGACGTTCCAGGTTGGTCATACCGCCTTCGATAACCACATAAGATTCGAAGTACAGTACGCGTTCGATATCGCGCAGCGGCATATCGAGCAGCAGACCGATACGGGACGGCAGCGATTTCAGGAACCAGATGTGAGCAGTCGGAGACGCCAGCTCGATGTGGCCCATACGCTCACGGCGTACTTTGGTCTGGGTCACTTCAACGCCGCACTTCTCACAAATAACACCACGGTGTTTCAGGCGCTTGTACTTACCGCACAGGCACTCGTAGTCTTTTACCGGCCCAAAGATACGGGCGCAGAAAAGGCCGTCACGCTCAGGTTTGAACGTACGGTAGTTGATGGTTTCCGGCTTTTTAACTTCACCGAAAGACCATGAACGGATCATGTCTGGCGAAGCCAGAGCAATTTTGATCGCATCAAACTCTTCGGTTTTAGTCTGCGCTTTCAGAAACTTTAATAAATCTTTCACGGATTTGCTCCCGTCGGAGTTAGCACAATCTGGTGTCGGGTTTTACCCCGACACCAGTGACCTGTTTGAGCGAGAATTACTCGTCTTCCAGTTCGATGTTGATGCCCAGCGAGCGGATCTCTTTCAACAGAACGTTGAAGGATTCCGGCATACCCGGTTCCATCTGATGGTTGCCGTCCACGATGTTCTTATACATCTTGGTACGACCGTTCACGTCATCAGACTTAACGGTGAGCATTTCCTGCAGGGTGTAGGCGGCGCCGTAAGCTTCCAGCGCCCACACTTCCATCTCCCCGAAGCGCTGACCACCGAACTGCGCCTTACCACCCAGCGGCTGCTGAGTAACCAGGCTGTAAGAACCGGTAGAACGCGCATGCATCTTGTCATCAACCAGGTGGTTCAGTTTCAGCATGTACATGTAACCGACGGTTACCGGACGTTCGAACTGTTCACCCGTACGGCCATCGAACAGGGTGATCTGACCGGAGGTCGGCAGGTCGCCCAGTTTCAGCAGCTCTTTGATTTCCGCTTCTTTCGCACCGTCAAACACTGGTGTGGCAATCGGCATACCTTTACGCAGGTTTTCTGCCAGACGCAGCACTTCATCATCGCTGAAGGTGCTCAGGTCGACTTTCTGACGAACGTCGGCGCCCAGATCGTAGGCACGCTGGATGAATTCGCGCAGTTTCGCGACTTCCTGCTGCTGTTTCAGCATGGCGTTAATCTTGTCGCCAATACCTTTTGCAGCCATACCCAGGTGGGTTTCCAGAATCTGACCGATGTTCATACGAGACGGTACGCCCAGCGGGTTCAGTACGATGTCGACCGGCGTGCCGTTTTCATCGTAAGGCATGTCTTCGATCGGGTTGATCTTAGAGATAACACCCTTGTTACCGTGACGACCTGCCATCTTATCACCCGGCTGGATACGGCGTTTAACGGCCAGATAGACCTTCACGATCTTCAGCACGCCCGGCGCCAGATCGTCGCCCTGGGTGATTTTACGGCGCTTCGCTTCAAGTTTTTTCTCGAACTCGTGTTTCAGCTCGTCATACTGCTCAGCCAGTTGTTCCAGCTGATTTTGTTTCTCTTCGTCGGTCAGACCGAGTTCCAGCCAGCGGTCGCGCGGCAGTTTGTCGAGCTTCTCAGCTTCAACGCCGCCGGACACCAGTACCGCACGGATACGGCTAAACAGGCCCGCTTCGAGGATCTGCAGTTCTTCAGACAGGTCTTTTTTCGCCTGCTTGAGCTGCATCTCTTCGATTTCCAGAGCACGTTTGTCTTTTTCTACGCCATCGCGAGTAAAGACCTGAACGTCGATAACCGTACCGGAGACACCGTTAGGTACGCGCAGAGAAGAGTCTTTAACGTCAGACGCTTTCTCACCGAAGATCGCACGCAGCAGTTTCTCTTCCGGCGTCAGCTGGGTTTCACCTTTCGGCGTCACCTTACCGACCAGAATGTCGCCGCCGGTTACTTCCGCGCCGATGTAAACGATACCGGATTCATCCAGTTTGGAGAGCGCAGCTTCACCCACGTTCGGGATGTCAGCGGTGATCTCTTCCGGCCCCAGCTTGGTGTCACGGGACACGCACGCCAGTTCCTGAATGTGGATGGTGGTGAAACGGTCTTCCTGGACAACACGCTCGGAAACGAGGATGGAGTCTTCGAAGTTGTAGCCGTTCCACGGCATGAACGCCACTCGCATGTTCTGACCGAGCGCCAGTTCACCGAGGTCGGTGGACGGACCGTCTGCCAACACGTCGCCGCGTTCAACCGGCTCGCCCAGAGACACACATGGCATCTGGTTGATACAGGTGTTCTGGTTAGAGCGGGTGTATTTGGTCAGGTTATAGATGTCGATACCCGCTTCGCCCGGGTACATCTCGTCTTCGTTAACTTTGATAACGATACGGGACGCATCCACGTACTGAACAGTACCGCCACGTTTAGCTACTGCAGTAACACCGGAGTCGACGGCGACAGCACGTTCCATACCGGTACCCACCAGCGGCTTGTCAGCACGCAGAGTCGGAACCGCCTGACGTTGCATGTTCGCACCCATCAATGCACGGTTGGCGTCATCGTGTTCCAGGAACGGGATCAGGGACGCACCGACGGAGACCACCTGCTGGGTGGAAACGTCCATGTAGTCAACCTGGTCACGGCTGAACAAGCTGGATTCGCCTTTGCTACGGCAGGTCACCAGATCTTCTACAAAGTGGCCTTCGTCATCCAGGTTGGAGTTCGCCTGAGCGATAACGTAGTTGCCTTCTTCGATAGCAGACAGGTAATGAATTTCGTCAGTGACCACGCCATCAACCACACGACGGTACGGCGTCTCAAGGAAGCCATATTCGTTAGTCTGTGCGTACACGGACAGGGAGTTGATCAGACCGATGTTCGGACCTTCCGGCGTTTCGATAGGACATACGCGACCGTAGTGCGTCGGGTGTACGTCTCGAACTTCGAAGCCTGCGCGTTCGCGAGTCAGACCGCCTGGGCCGAGTGCGGAGATACGACGTTTGTGCGTAATCTCAGACAGCGGGTTGTTCTGGTCCATAAACTGAGACAGCTGGCTGGAACCAAAGAACTCTTTCACTGCGGCGGAAATCGGCTTGGCGTTGATCATATCCTGAGGCATCAGGGTATCCAGATCGCCCAGAGACAGACGCTCTTTCACCGCACGCTCTACACGCACCAGGCCAACGCGGAACTGGTTTTCCGCCATTTCGCCGACGGAACGGATACGACGGTTGCCGAGGTGGTCGATATCATCCACTTCGCCTTTACCGTTACGGATATCGATGAGCTTCTTCATGACATCAATGATGTCGTCTTTGCTCAGGATACCGGAACCTTCGATTTCGTCGCGCAGCAGAGAACGGTTGAACTTCATACGACCCACCGCAGACAGGTCATAGCGGTCTTCGGAGAAGAACAGGTTCTCGAACAGGCTTTCAGCCGCTTCGCGTGTCGGCGGCTCACCAGGGCGCATCATGCGGTAGATTTCTACCAGCGCGCTCAGACGATCGTTGGTTGGGTCGACGCGTACCGTTTCAGAAATGTACGGGCCGTGGTCCAGATCGTTGGTAAACAGCGTTTCGATACGCTTGTGGCCGGACTGGCTCAGCTTAGCCAGCAGATCCAGGCTCAGCTCCATGTTCGCCGCGCAGATCAGCTCGCCAGTGGATTCGTCAACGTAGTCTTTAGAGACGACTTTACCTGCGATGTACTCAACCGGAACTTCGATATGCTTGATATCGTCTTTTTCCAGCTGACGGATGTGACGCGCGGTAATGCGACGGCCTTTTTCAACGTACACTTTGCCGTTAGCTTCGATATCGAACGACGCGGTTTCGCCGCGCAGACGTTCTGGAATCAGCTCCATCTGCAGCTTGTTGTCGCGAATTTCGAAGACCACTTTCTCAAAGAACAGGTCAAGGATCTGCTCAGTGGTGTAGTTCAGCGCACGCAGGATGATGGTCGCAGGCAGTTTACGGCGACGGTCGATACGCACGAACAGGTTGTCCTTCGGATCGAATTCGAAGTCCAGCCAGGAACCACGGTAAGGAATGATGCGCGCGTTATACAGCACTTTACCCGAAGAGTGGGTTTTACCTTTGTCGGAGTCAAAGAAGACGCCCGGACTACGGTGCAGCTGAGAAACAATAACACGCTCAGTACCGTTGATAACAAAGGTACCGTTGTCGGTCATGAGCGGAATTTCGCCCATGTAGACTTCTTGTTCTTTAATGTCTTTAACGGTGCCTTCCGGCGCTTCGCGCTCGTAGATCACCAGACGCAGTTTTACGCGCAGCGGTGCGGAATAGGTCACGCCACGGATCTGACATTCCTGAACGTCAAACACCGGTTCGCCAAGGCGGTAGCTGACGTACTGCAGCTCGGAATTACCGCTGTAGCTCTGAATCGGGAACACGGAACGGAAGGCTGCTTCCAGGCCGTACTGCCCTTCAGGATCTTGCTCGATAAACTTCTGAAACGAGTCAAGCTGGATAGAAAGGAGATAAGGTACATCCAGAACTTGTGGACGTTTACCAAAATCCTTACGAATACGTTTTTTCTCGGTATAGGAGTAAACCATAGGGTTCCTCAGCTCGCTGACAAGTCGACCCATCTGTCCTGCGGGGGACAGTTTGTGCAACACTATTTTGTTGACCGGAAAATGGATACTTTCCGCAATGCCTGTTGCTATCACGCTTAAACCATTTCATTGCGATTTACACAGAACGTACGCTCTGTCGCAGTATATTAAGTCGTCGATAGAAACAAGCATTGAAAGGCACAGCAGTAGTCAAACAGTGTGAAACGCTACTGGCGCCTTACAGCGCAAAAAGGCTGGTGACTAAAAAGTCACCAGCCATCAGCCTGATTTCTCAGGCTGCAACCGGAAGGGTTGGCTTATTTAACTTCAACTTCAGCGCCAGCTTCTTCCAGAGATTTTTTCAGTGCTTCAGCGTCATCTTTGCTCACGCCTTCTTTCAGAGCGGCCGGAGCAGATTCTACCAGGTCTTTAGCTTCTTTCAGACCCAGGCCAGTTGCGCCACGTACTGCTTTGATAACAGCAACTTTGTTAGCGCCAGCAGCTTTCAGAATTACGTCGAATTCAGTTTTTTCTTCAGCAGCTTCAGCCGGGCCAGCAGCTACAGCTACAGCAGCAGCAGCGGAAACACCGAATTTTTCTTCCATTGCAGAAATCAGTTCTACAACGTCCATTACGGACATAGCGGATACTGCTTCAATGATTTGATCTTTAGTGATAGACATTTAAATTGTTCCTGAATATCAGAATAAGTTTATACGTAAGCAAATGCTTGATAAAGACAACTGCGATTACGCAGCTTCTTTTGCATCGCGTACAGCAGCCAGTGTGCGAACCAGTTTGCCAGCCGAAGCTTCTTTCATGGTTGCCATCAGGCGTGCAATTGCTTCTTCGTAGGTCGGCAGAGTTGCCAGGCGGTCGATCTGAGACGCCGGGATCAGTTCACCTTCAAAGGCTGCAGCTTTGACCTCAAATTTTGCATTCGCTTTCGCGAACTCTTTGAACAGACGAGCAGCAGCGCCCGGGTGTTCCATAGAGTATGCAATCAGGGTCGGACCAACAAACGTGTCTTTCAGGCACTCGAACTGAGTACCTTCAACGACGCGGCGCAGCAGGGTGTTACGAACAACACGCATGTATACGCCAGCTTCACGACCTGCTTTACGCAGTTCAGTCATTTTATCTACAGTTACGCCACGGGAATCCGCAACTACTGCAGACAGCGCGCCTTTGGCTACTTCGCTGACTTCAGCAACAATCGCTTGTTTGTCTTGAAGATTTAAAGCCATTAGCTTTGCTCCTGGATGTTTGCCGGAACTCATGTTCCGGAACTCACTTCACTCATCTCAACGAGAAGAGCGTCTTAATACGGTGAGCAGAAACAAGCCAGAGTATCAAAAATAATCTTAGCGTTCTGTCACCGTCTACGCAGGGGATTAAGCCTCTTGCGAGACGCCTGCGGTCTTCGACGGAGGCCTGGATAGGCCAGGCTCCAACGAACAAATTCTTTCTATGACTTCGTCCTTTGAACCGCACCTGTGTTAGCTGCGCTCGTTCACACCAGTCACATAGTTAACTATGCTCCTGGCGATTCACTCACTTGCTGCCTTGCTGCAATTCAAATGACTCGCATAGTGCTCTGTTATATTTCAACAGAATCGTGGGGGTAAGATTGTAGACAAAATCACCGCCCACGTAAAGACTAATCTTAGTTCGCAGATGCGCTCAGACCAGCCTGATCAACGGCAACGCCAGCACCCATGGTGGTGGAGATGCTAACTTTCTTGATGTACACGCCTTTCGCCTGGCTCGGTTTTGCTTTTTTCAGCGCAACCAGCAGAGCTTCCAGGTTTTCTTTCAGTTTGTCAGCGTCAAAGTCCACTTTACCGATGGTGGTGTGGATGATGCCGTTTTTGTCGTTACGGTAACGGACCTGACCTGCTTTAGCGTTCTTAACCGCTTCAGCAACGTTCGGCGTTACGGTACCGACTTTCGGGTTTGGCATCAGGCCGCGCGGACCCAGAACCTGGCCCAGCTGGCCAACAACGCGCATTGCATCCGGGGATGCGATAACAACGTCGAAGTTCATTTCGCCTTTCTTGATCTGGTCAGCCAGATCTTCCATACCTACCAGCTCAGCGCCAGCAGCTTTAGCTGCTTCAGCGTTCGGGCCCTGGGTAAATACGGCAACGCGAACAGAACGGCCAGTACCGTGCGGCAGTACAGTCGCGCCACGAACGTTCTGGTCAGATTTACGAGCGTCGATGCCGAGGTTAACGGCAACGTCAACGCTTTCGTTGAATTTAGCAGTGGCCAGCTCTTTCAGCAGGGCAATAGCTTCGTTGATGTCGTACTGTTTGGTCGCATCAACTTTTTCACGGATCACGCGCATACGCTTGGTCAGTTTAGCCATTTCTTAGTCCTCCACTACCAGGCCCATGGAACGTGCAGTACCTTCGATGGAGCGAGTCATCGCTTCAATGTCGGCACCGGTCATGTCGGCAGCTTTGGTCTGCGCGATTTCCTGCAGCTGAGCGCGGGAAATTTTACCTACTTTGTCTTTGTTCGGCTTGCCGGAACCAGACTTGATACCAGCCGCTTTTTTCAGCAGAACAGCTGCCGGAGGCGTTTTGGTAACGAAGGTGAAAGAACGGTCAGCGTAAACGGTAATAACAACCGGAATCGGCAGACCTTTTTCGATGGAATCCGTTTTTGCGTTGAACGCTTTGCAGAATTCCATGATGTTCACACCCTGCTGACCCAGTGCTGGACCAACCGGCGGACTCGGGTTCGCCATACCAGCTGCAACCTGCAGCTTGACGTAGGCTTGTACTTTCTTAGCCATTCTAAATTCCTCGAATTGGGTAGTATCGCTTCAAAGAAGCTCCCCGTGATAAATATCGCTTTATGGGCATGAGGCCCATAAAAACAAAAGGCGCGAAATTGTATGTCAATTTCGCGCCCTATGCAACGATTAAATCGCTGCTTTTTTGATCGCAGCCTTACGCTTTCTCAACCTGACTGAAGTCCAGCTCTACCGGGGTCGCACGACCGAAGATAGAAACAGACACTTTCAGGCGAGACTTCTCATAATCGACTTCTTCGACAACGCCGTTAAAGTCTGCGAACGGACCGTCGTTAACACGAACCATTTCACCCGGTTCAAACAGAGTTTTCGGCCGCGGCTTATCGCCAACCTGCTGCAGGCGGTTCATGATCGCATCGACTTCTTTGTCGCTGATCGGCGCCGGACGGTCAGAGGTACCGCCGATAAAGCCCATCACACGCGGCACGCTACGCACCAGGTGCCAGCTTGCGTCGTTCATGACCATCTGGACCAGAACGTAACCCGGGAAGAATTTGCGTTCGCTTTTGCGACGCTGGCCGCCACGGATCTCAACGACTTCTTCAGTCGGCACCATGACTTCGCCAAACAGCTCTTCCATATTGTGTAATTTGATATGCTCGCGCAGCGATGTGGCTACGCGGCCTTCAAAACCGGAAAACGCCTGAACGACGTACCAGCGCTTTTTAGGTGCTTCAGACATCTCAGAACCTCAGGCCAGTGATAAAGGATACCAGGCGAACCAGAATACCATCCAGTCCCCACAGGATCAGTGACATAACTGCGGTAACCGCAGCGACGATCAGCGTGGTGTGCAGCGTTTCCTGGCGAGTCGGCCAAATGACCTTACGGACTTCGGTTCTCGCTTCACGGGCAAAAGCAACGGTTGCTTTACCTTTTGTCGTCAACAGCGCGACACCACCCGCTGCAGCAATCAGAATTACTACGGCCAGCGCACGCAGCGGCAGCATCATGTCGCGATAGAGGTAGTTGCCGACGATTGCGACGATCAGCAATATGGCAACAACTATCCACTTCATCGCTTCCAGGCCGCGCCCGCTCCCTTGAGCTTCGGTATTCGCACTCATAAACCAACCTGTCAGAAGTATTCTACAAACATTTTCACCCCGCAATCGCGAGGCAATCCAAATCGAAACGCTTATTCGCCTTTCGGATTATACGCCCTCTACAGAGCCTGTCTCAGCAATGATTATGACAAATAAAATCACTGATGAGCCAGGTTCTGGTGTGAAAGCGTGCAAAAAGGGCATCAAATGATGCCCTTTTATTGCGCATTGCGTCAAATGTTATCAGCGATTAGCCGAGAACTTTAGCAACAACGCCCGCGCCAACGGTACGGCCGCCTTCACGGATTGCGAAACGCAGACCGTCGTCCATCGCGATCGGGTGGATCAGGGTAACAACCATTTTGATGTTGTCGCCCGGCATTACCATCTCTACGCCTTCCGGCAATTCGATGGTGCCAGTCACGTCAGTAGTACGGAAGTAGAACTGCGGACGGTAGCCTTTGAAGAACGGAGTGTGACGGCCGCCTTCATCTTTGGACAGAATGTACACTTCAGATTCGAACTTGGTGTGCGGCTTGATGGTGCCCGGCTTAGCCAGTACCTGACCACGTTCGATTTCTTCACGTTTGATACCACGCAGCA
>NZ_JBCMFH010000026.1:0-29658 GCF_043848115.1 Salmonella sp. 2020_1395
AAAAGAGTCCGTGGCAATTTATAACCATGAACGGCCACACCTGGCCCTGAAATACAAAACGCCCGATGATGTTCATCAGGCGTTTTACAGACAAAAAACTGTCAACCTATATCAGGACTAGTCATAATAATTAGAGAACCAATTTAATTTATCGCGTAAGCCAACGACCCGGCCAACGATAATCAGCGCCGGGCTTTCAACCTGTTGCGCTAATTCACCAAGCTGCGTCAGCACACCGTGGACGACGCGTTGCTTCACAGAGGTACCGTTTTCTACCAGCGCAACCGGCATATCGGCCTGCATACCGAATGCGATCAGTTTTTCCTGAATAGTCGCTGCCTGATTCAGCCCCATGTAGAACACCAGCGTCTGTTTTTCTGCCGCCAGGTTTTCCCAGTCCAGCTCGCCGCCGGTTTTCAGGTGACCCGTGACCAGACGTACGCTCTGTGCGTAATCGCGATGGGTTAGCGGAATACCGGAGTAGGCGGAGCAACCGGAAGCCGCGGTAATCCCCGGCACTACCGAGAAAGGAATACCGGCATGACACAGCGTTTCCAGCTCTTCGCCGCCGCGACCAAAGATAAAGGGATCGCCGCCTTTCAGGCGTACCACGCGTTTACCTTTTTGCGCTTCACGCAGCAGGATCTGGTTGATTTCTTCCTGTGGGACGCAGTGGTAACCTGCGCGTTTCCCCACAAAGACCCGATCGGCATCGCGGCGTACCAGGTTCATAATGTCGTCGGAGACGAGGCGATCGTAAACCACGATATCCGCCTGTTGGATTTGTTGTAACCCTTTCAGCGTCAGCAGTCCGGCATCGCCCGGCCCGGCGCCGACCAGCACGACTTCGCCACGGTGATCCAGCGGTTCGCTAAACAGGCGTTCGGTTGTCGCGTTAACCGCTTTCTCATCGGCATTCGCCAGCGACTGCGCCAGCCGGTCATTGACGAAAAATTTTTCCCAGAAGCGACGACGCTCGCCCATCGTGGCAAACTGCTTTTTCACTCGGGCGCGGAGTTGCCCGGCATAGCGCGCGACCTGCCCCAGATGCTGCGGCAGCAGCGATTCCAGCTTCTCGCGCAGCAGACGTGCCAGCACCGGGGAAGTGCCGCCCGAGGAGACGGCGACCATCAGCGGCGAGCGGTCAATAATGGAGGGCATGATAAAGCTGGCGGCTTTCGGCGCATCCACCACGTTGCAGAAGATACGGCGTGACTCCGCCGCGTCGCTGACACGCTGGTTGACGGTATCGTCGTCGGTGGCCGCGATCGCCAGCCAACACGAGTCGAGAAGCGTTTCGTCGAACGGACCCTCAACCAGAGTCAACATGCCTTCATTTGCCCATACGGTGAACTGTGGAATGAAGGTTAGCGCATTGACCGTTAAACGTGCGCCTGCTTCCAGCAGTAACCGTGCTTTGCGTTCTGCGACATCGCCACCGCCGACGATCAGACAGTCGCGGTCGCGTAATTGACAAAATATAGGCAAATGGTCCACGACATTACCCCTTAATTATTGGCAGCAGCCTCTGGCTGATTGATTTTTGCCGGAGCCGGACGCTCCGATTTTGGCGTAGCATACCAATAACCCAATCCCATGAATACGACACCGGACAAAGTATTACCGAGTGTCACCCACAACAGGTTATGACCAATTCCGGCCAGGGTATAGGCGTCGCTGTGATGACCAAACCAGGAGAGGGCGAACAGCGTCATATTCGCGACGGAGTGCTCGTAGCCGGAAGCGATAAACGCCAGCAGACACCACCAGATAGCAAGAAATTTTGCCGTGCCTTCGGTGCGGATCGCCATCCAGATTGCCAGACAAACCAGCCAGTTACACAGCGCGCCTTTGAAGAACAGTACCGTGGCGGGCGCGGTGGTTTTCGCCAGCGCGACTGAGTGAACGATGCTGGTATCTACCGGCAACAAACTGCCGCCGCCCCAGCTGTAAAGCAGGGCGACAAAGACGGAACCGACCAGGTTGCCGAGCCAGGTTTGCGGCAGGATAGCCCACATTTGACCGTGGCTGATGGTGCCTGCTTTAACGCCCAGCGTCAGGAACATGGTGTGGCCGGTAAACAGTTCGGAACCGGCGATGATGACCAGCGTTAAGGCGATACCGAAGGTCGCTCCCATCACCAAAGGACGCACGGACGGGTCGAGCAGATTGCCGAGGGTGAAAATAAGAATGATGCCGAGACCGACATAAGCCCCGGCCATTGCCGAACTGACCCAGAAGCCGAGCGGATTATTCGCCGACAGGCGTGCGATGCGCGCAGCGTTAGCCGCACACTTATTGATAGTGTCTGTAAACATTTGATTATCCTTGAAGTACAAAAAATAAAAAAAATCGTAACCGTAGGCCGGATAAGGCATTTATGCCGCCATCAGGCAATGTGCTTTTGCAATTGCCTGATGGCGCTACGCTTATCAGGCCTACCAATAAAAGACCTACAAATACGTCAAAAAAGGGGAGGCGTTGCGCCTCCCAAAAATAATTAACCGCGCAACTGCACCACGCCGTCTTTCACCCGCGCGTCGTACTGTTTCACAGAGAACTGCTCATCTTCCATGCACAAACCATCGCTCAGGCGGAAGCGCTGCTTTTTCAACGGGCTGGCGACCCACAGTTCGCCCTGGTGTTCCGCAATCAGTCCACGAGACAGCACACTGGCCTCAAAGAACGGGTCGATGTTGCTGATCGCAAACACCTGATCGCTATGGTAAGGACGGAAAATCGCCACCTGTTCGCCGCCTGACAGCGCGCAGACGCCGGTTCCCGGCAGGATGTCATCGATTTTGCAGATGTTTTGCCACTGACTCATGCGTTTTCCTCCACCAGAGTGACCGGGATACGTTCATACGGCGTGGCCGGTCGATGCTGTTCACGTTCCGGGACGACCTGGACATTTGGGTCGCGCTTGTCGCTGTTGATGAAGTGTTTGAAACGAACCTGCGCCGCTGGCGTGTTGACGGTCTCCGTCCACTCGCAGACCACCGCTGCGCGCAGGCGCGCCATCTCTTCTTCCAGATGTTCGTTCAGGCCCAGCTTATCGTCGATGATGACCGATTTCAGATACTCGATGCCGCCTTCCAGGTTGTCTAACCACGGCGCGGTACGGGTCAGTTTGTCGGCAGTACGGATGTAGAACATCATAAAGCGGTCGAGATACTTGATCAGCGTGTCGCGATCGAGATCGGCTGCCAGCAGATCCGCATGACGCGGTTTCATGCCGCCGTTACCGCAGACGTACAGGTTCCAGCCTTTCTCAGTGGCGATGATACCGACATCTTTACCCTGCGCTTCCGCACACTCACGGGTACAGCCGGAGACGCCGAACTTCATTTTGTGCGGGGTGCGAATGCCTTTGTAGCGGTTTTCCAGCTCGACGCCGAAACCGACGCTGTCGCCCACGCCGTAGCGGCACCAGGTGCTGCCGACGCAGGTTTTCGCCATTCGCAGCGCTTTGGCATACGCGTGACCGGTTTCGAAGCCCGCTTCAATCAGCTGACGCCAGATTTCCGGCAGATCGTCTTTTTGCGCGCCAAACAGACCGATACGCTGAGAACCGGTAATTTTGGTATAGAGGTTAAACTCGCGGGCGATACGCCCCACGGCCACCAGACCTTCCGGGGTGATTTCACCGCCAGCGGAGCGCGGGATCACCGAGTAAGTACCGTCTTTCTGGATATTCGCCAGGAAGTTGTCGTTAGTATCCTGTAGCGGCGTGTGCTGCGGTTTGAGGATGTATTCGTTCCAGCACGACGCCAGCAGCGAACCGACGGTCGGCTTACACACTTCGCAGCCGTAGCCTTTACCGTGTTTCGCCAGCAGTTCTTCAAAGGTTTTGATACCTTCCACGCGGATTAAGTGGAACAGTTCCTGACGAGAATAAGCAAAGTGCTCGCACAGGTTGTTGTTGACTTCAATACCCTGTTTCGCCAGTTCGGCGTTCAGTACCTGCGTCACCAGCGGGATGCAGCCGCCGCAGCCGGTTCCGGCTTTGGTTTCCGCTTTCAGCGCCGCCACGGTATGGCAGCCTTTATTGATAGCGGCGATCAGATCGCCTTTAGTCACATCGAAGCAGGAGCAGATCTGCGCGCTGTCCGGCAGTTTATCCACGCCGATAGCGGGTTTACCACTGCCCGCGTGCGACGGCAGAATCAGCGAATCCGGGTTTTCCGGCAGTTCGATGGCATTCAGTACCAGTTGCAGCAAATTGCCGTAATCGCTGGTGTCGCCGACCAGCACTGCGCCGAGCAGCGTTTTGTTATCTTCGCTGACAATAAGACGTTTGTAGACTTCTTTGCTTTCATCGAGGTAAACGTAGCTACGCGCGCCCGGCGTGCGGCCATGCGCGTCGCCGATGCCGCCGACGTCCACGCCCAGCAGCTTCAGCTTGGCGCTGAGATCCGCGCCTTCAAAGGCGTTTTCACTGCCGAGGATATGGTCAACGGCGACCTGGGCCATTTTATAGCCTGGTGCGACCAGACCGTAAACGCGGTTGTTCCAACTGGCGCACTCGCCGATAGCGTAGATATCCGGGTCGGACGTCTGGCAGGTGTCGTTAATCACGATCCCGCCGCGCTGTGCGACGGCCAGACCGCACTGGGTAGCCAGCTTGTCGCGGGGGCGAATACCGGTAGAGAAGACGATAAAATCGACTTCCAGCTCGCTGCCATCGGCAAAACGCATAGTCTTACGCGCTTCGTTACCCTGCTGAACAATCTCTTGCGTGTTTTTACTGGTGTGTACACGCACGCCCATGCTTTCGATCTTGCGACGTAGCTGCTCGCCGCCCATCTGATCGAGCTGTTCCGCCATCAGCATTGGCGCAAATTCAATGACGTGCGTTTCCACGCCGAGGTTTTTCAGCGCGCCAGCGGCTTCCAGCCCCAGCAGACCGCCGCCGACCACCGCCCCGCGCTTGCTGCGACGGGCGCAGGCTTCGATAGCGTTGAGGTCTTCAATGGTACGGTAAACGAAGCAATCCTGGGTTTCGGAGCCTTTAATCGGCGGAATCCACGGATATGAACCGGTCGCCATGATCAGCTTGTCATAATAAACGGTACGACCCGCGCTGGAGTGAATCACTTTCTCCTGACGGTTAATGGTGATTGCGCGTTCGCCAACCAGTACCTTCACGCCGTGCTTCTCGTAAAATCCTTCACGCACCAGAGAGAGCTCTTCCGCGGTGTGGTGAGAGAAGTAGGATGACAGGTGGACACGGTCATAGGCTTTACGGGGTTCTTCACAGAACACGGTAATGTCGAACAGGCTAGCGTCGGATTTATCAAGGAGATCCTCAATAAAGCGGTGGCCGACCATACCATTACCGATAATAGCGAGTCTGACTTTGCTCATTTTTGCCTCGATTTCTTTTCTATTACCGCCTACCTTAACGATTCAGCAACCCCGCTTATTGATGTAAATCAAATTCACCTTTATATACCTCTTAATGGGTATATGGCTGATTTGTCTGGATTTTTATAAGTGGCGGAATTGTCAGGCTTTTCAGGTTTGTACAAATAACATACAAAATGAGGGGTTTTTAGACCAACAGGCCTACCTCGTCAGGAGGGGGATAGAGTGCCGGAGGGCGATGTCGCCATCCGGCAATCATTATCAATGCGTAGCTGGCGCGCTATGCTGGCGATGACGGGACACAAAGCCGAGCGCAAAGCACATCACAAAGACCACCGCATACAGGCCATTCGCGGTGAGTAACGCCGCCTGTGGACCGCTGTGCGCCACAATCGGGCCGGTGACGACGAAGGTCAGCATCGTTCCGATAGTGCCGCAGGTCAGAATAAAGTTAACCAGCTTAGGCGAGGCCACTTTCGTTTGCTGCGATCCCAGCGTAATGATGGAGGTATAAATGGCGCTGGAGAAGAAGCCCAGCGTCAGAATAAACCACGGCATATGCGCCTGCGTGCCGGTAATAAACAGATACATCAGTACCGCCGCCATACCCGCCAGTACGGTCAGAATGCGTTGCAGATCGAAAAAGCGCAGGATAAAGCTGAACGCCCACATGCCAAACATATAGGACATCCAGAAATCACTCACCAGCGCCCCGGCGTCATTCAGGCTCATGCCGAGGCCTTTGGCGTATTCCGGCACCCAGGAGATAAAGCCCAATTGACCGAGGATATAGCACAGCGCGGCGACGGCGAGAAACAGTACGCCAATGCCCCATTTTTCTTTGACGACAGGTGCCTGAGAGTGCTGCGCATGTTTACCCAGCGCCGGAAATTCACAGCCGAAGGTCAGGATGAAAATCGCCAGGTAGACCAGGCCGATGCAGGCGTAGACCCAGTACCACTCAATACTACGCGCCAGCAGGAAGGCGGCGACCATAGGAAAAATCATCCCCGCCATGCTGAAGAAGGAGTCGGTAAACAGCAGTCGGGAACCGCGCTGACGCCCTTCATACAGTTGCGTAATCAGGAAGGTGCCAATCGACATGGTGATCCCGCTGACCAGCCCCAGCACAAACATCGCCGCTGAGAACAACGCCAGGCTGTGGCTGAACATCAGCCCGGCCACCGCCAGCACCATCAGGATAAAACCAAAGCGTAGCTGTGTTTTCAGCGGGATGATTTCCATCAACCACGCATTGAGGAAGATCGAGATCAAAATCCCGGCGTTCAGGAAAGTAAAGGTGTTACTCATGCTGGAAACGGGCAGCTGAAAATAGTCTGCGATATTTCCCATCACCATCCCGGTGACAATCACCAGCGCCCCGGTCAGGGCGTAGGAAAGAAAGCTGATCCATGTGAGCTTGATGCGGTTGCTGTTAGTCATGTCTGGCCTTGAAGAGAAGTGAAGCGCGTGGAGGGCGCGTTAAGCGGGCAGATTTTAGGCGCTTTTGTGATGCATTTAAATAATTATTAGTGATAGTAATGTTCATTGCATTTTTTAATGTGATGTTTGTCACATCATATTGCAAGAATACGGCGTTGCGTCGTAACGTTACATTTGTTTCATATACGTAAAATTAGGTAAAGGGCTGGCCTGGCCCAGGAAGGCTCTTTAAAATCATTCCACTTGCTTTATTTCTGCTCTCTTTAAGGAAATCTCATGCTCAAATCGACTCTGGCGGCTGTCGCAGCTGTTTTCGCTCTTTCTGCTCTTTCTCCCGCAGCGTTGGCAGCAAAAGGCGATCCTCATGTGCTGTTAACCACCTCCGCCGGGAATATTGAGCTGGAGCTGAACAGCCAGAAAGCGCCGGTTTCTGTGAAAAACTTTGTCGATTACGTCAACAGTGGTTTCTATAACAACACTACGTTTCACCGCGTTATTCCTGGCTTTATGATTCAGGGCGGTGGTTTTAACGAGCAGATGCAGCAGAAGAAACCGAATCCGCCGATTAAGAATGAAGCCGACAACGGCCTGCGTAATACTCGCGGCACGATCGCGATGGCGCGCACCGCAGATAAAGATAGCGCCACCAGCCAGTTCTTTATTAACGTCGCGGATAACGCTTTTCTCGACCACGGCCAGCGCGACTTTGGCTATGCGGTATTTGGTAAAGTGGTAAAAGGTATGGATGTCGCCGATAAAATCTCACAGGTACCGACGCACGATGTCGGGCCTTATCAGAATGTGCCGACAAAACCAGTCGTTATCCTTTCCGCGAAAGTCCTGCCATAAAACATGCCTGCGCGGGCGCGAGCCGCCCGCGTTTTCTCCCTGTCTCAGCGTAACCTGAAATTGCTGCTTATACTTGTGGTCAAGCACAGACATATTCAGGGAGGCCCGGTGAAGAAACTTACCGATAAACAAAAGTCACGCTTTTGGGAACAGCGGCGCAACGTTAACTTCCAGCAAAGCCGCCGTCTCGAAGGTATTGAGATCCCCTTAGTAACCCTGACCGCCGATGAAGCGCTGGCACGTCTTGACGAGCTTCGGAGGCACTATGAGCGATAAATTTGGCGAAGGGCGCGATCCATACCTCTATCCGGGGCTGAATGTGATGCGTAATCGGCTGGGGATTCATCAGGCCCAGCGACTGGCGCAAGCGGCATATGAAATGACCGCGCTCCGTGCCGCCACGATTGAACTGGGGCCGCTGATACGCGGCTTGCCTCATCTGTGCGCGATTCATCGCCAGCTCTATCAGGATATTTTCGACTGGGCAGGGCAACTGCGGGAGGTCGATATTTACCAGGGCGATACCCGTTTCTGCCACTTTGCCTATATCGAAAAAGAGGGCAACGCTCTGATGCAGGATCTGGAAGAAGAGGGCTATCTGGTCGGTCTGGCGCACGAGAAGTTTGTCGAGCGGCTGGCGCATTACTACTGCGAAATTAACGTGCTTCATCCGTTTCGTTTGGGGAGCGGGCTGGCGCAGCGCATCTTCTTTGAACAACTGGCGTTACATGCAGGCTATGCGCTGAGTTGGCAAGGTATTGCGGTTGAAACATGGAAGCAGGCGAACCAGAGCGGCGCGATGGGCGATCTCTCCGCTTTGCAGGCGATTTTTCAGAAAGCGATAAGCGAAGCTCGCGAAACTGAGTAAAATAGTGCGGTTCTACTCACCCGGAGCCGCCATGATCCTGCTTATCGATAACTATGATTCCTTTACCTGGAACCTCTACCAGTATTTTTGTGAACTGGGCGCGGAAGTGCAGGTCCGGCGCAATGATGCGCTGACGCTGGCGCACATTGACGCTTTGAACCCGCAAAAAATCGTTATCTCTCCTGGCCCCTGTACGCCGAATGACGCTGGCATTTCACTGGCGGTCATCCGCCATTATGCCGGACGGATTCCGATGCTGGGCGTTTGCCTGGGTCATCAGGCGATGGCGCAGGCCTTTGGCGCGTCGGTGGTGCGGGCAGCGAAAGTGATGCACGGTAAAACGTCACCTGTTACGCATAATGGACAGGGCGTGTTTCGGGGATTGCCCAGCCCGTTAACCGTGACACGTTACCACTCGCTGATTGTCGACCCTGCCACGTTGCCAGAGTGTTTTGAGATCACCGCCTGGAGCGAAACGCAGGAGATTATGGGCATTCGCCACCGCGAGTGGGATCTGGAAGGCGTGCAGTTCCACCCGGAAAGTATTCTCAGCGAACAAGGACACGCTCTGCTGAAAAATTTCCTCCGGCGTTGATTTGTGGTTGCTATTGAGTGATTTTTTATTCATATTTTGTGATTATAATTTCACTGGCATTTCTACTTAACCGGGTGGTAATGATATGGCAACTGAACAAACGGCTATTACGCGCGCAACTTTTGATGAGGTAATTCTGCCTGTTTATGCACCGGCGGACTTTATTCCGGTCAAAGGTAAAGGCAGCCGCGTATGGGATCAGCAGGGCAAAGAGTATATCGATTTCGCCGGCGGGATTGCAGTGACTGCGCTGGGCCATTGCCATCCGGCACTGGTCGAGGCGCTGAAATCCCAGGGGGAAACCTTGTGGCATACCAGTAACGTTTTTACCAATGAACCAGCGTTGCGTCTGGGACGTAAACTGATCGACGCCACGTTTGCCGAGCGCGTGCTGTTTATGAATTCCGGCACCGAAGCGAACGAAACCGCTTTTAAACTGGCGCGTCATTATGCCTGCGTGCGCCATAGCCCGTTCAAAACGAAAATCATTGCCTTCCATAACGCTTTTCATGGCCGTTCCTTGTTTACCGTCTCTGTCGGCGGGCAGCCGAAATATTCCGACGGCTTTGGGCCAAAACCCGCCGATATTATTCACGTTCCCTTCAACGATCTTCATGCGGTGAAAGCGGTAATGGATGACCACACCTGCGCGGTGGTGGTCGAGCCGATTCAGGGTGAAGGCGGCGTGCAGGCGGCTACACCGGAATTCCTCAAAGGGTTACGCGACCTGTGTGACGAGCATCAGGCGTTGCTGGTGTTTGATGAAGTGCAGTGCGGGATGGGGCGCACCGGAGACCTGTTTGCCTATATGCACTACGGCGTCACGCCGGATATCCTCACCAGCGCCAAAGCGTTAGGCGGCGGTTTTCCGGTGAGCGCCATGCTGACCACGCAGGAGATCGCCTCGGCCTTTCATGTCGGTTCGCATGGTTCAACCTATGGCGGTAATCCGCTGGCCTGTGCGGTGGCTGGCGCGGCATTCGATATTATTAATACGCCAGAGGTACTACAAGGCATTCACACTAAGCGGCAACAGTTTGTGCAACATTTGCAGGCGATTGACGAGCAATTTGACATTTTCAGCGATATTCGCGGCATGGGGCTGCTGATTGGCGCGGAACTGAAGCCGAAGTACAAAGGCCGGGCGCGCGATTTTCTGTACGCAGGCGCGGAGGCCGGCGTGATGGTGCTCAATGCCGGAGCCGACGTGATGCGTTTTGCCCCGTCGCTGGTGGTGGAAGAGGCGGATATCAATGAAGGAATGCAGCGCTTTGCGCAGGCGGTAGGGAAGGTGGTGGCCTGATGGCGGATTGCCGGATAAGCGTAGCGCATCCGGCAGTCGGTCTTAACTTTTTGTATCCCGTAGCCGCTTACTCAGCCAGATACCGTGATGCGGACGCTGACGCCAGGCCATCGACGAAATGGTGTGCATGGTGTTCAGATGGCCAATGATGCGCTGTAAATGTTGTTCCAGAGTGCTCAATAAGCCATGTGACGGCATGTCCGGCGACTCCAGAATATTGACATCGCCGGAGCCGCCTGGCCTGTCGTACTCCAGGCGCTGCTGGCAGCGCTGAATCGCAATCTCGCAAGATTCCAGATAGCGCTGCGCCAGATCCGGCGTCAGCATGGTGTGTTCCCGCGCCAGCGTCGTCATGGCGTTGATATGCTCGACAATAAACTGGCTGTGCGTGACCCATAGTTTCATATCCGACAGATAGTGGGTATTGAATCCGGGTTCCTGCATTGCCTGATTTAACGAGTTGAATAACGTGTTATGCGCCTGGTTGACCCGCATTCTTTGATAAGCGAGCGGGGTGGCCTGCGGATCGTTACTGAGGATCAGTCGGATAGCTTCTTGATCGGCTTCCAGCGCATCATGGGCGTTTTTACGTAATAGCCCGCTTTGCCATTGCGGCCACAGCCAGACCATGCCGCCAAAGGCAATTAAACAGCCAATCAGCGTATCGATCAGCCTCGGCACAATAAACTGCTCTCCGTTTAACGTCAGTAACTGGATGGTGTATACCGCCGTCACCGTAAAGCCGACCGTCGCCCAGCCGTAGTTTTTACGAATAATCAGATAACTTGCCAGCGTTAGTACCAGCATGACCGCCAGCGTAATGCTTTCGGGAATATGTAAGTGCAGCGTGACGCCGGCAATCACCAGGCCGACCAGCGTTCCGACCGAACGGTGCAGAATACGTACGCGCGTCGCGCCATAGCCGTTTTGGGTGACAAACAGCACCGTCATGAGGATCCAGTACGGTTTAGGCAGGTGCAACGCGCTGCCCATCAGACTGGCGATGCTCATCATCACGCTGATGCGTCCGGCGTTGCGTAGCGCCGGCGATTTTAGAGACATATAATTTTTCAGCGCCGGAAGTAGCGGCAGACGACGCTGTTTATCGGCCATCAGGTCGCGGGCGTACAGCGGCCGCTGAGTACGCAGCACACGGGCGATTCGACTGAAGTGCCAATAGCAGAACTGGCCTACCGGATTTTCAGGATGCTGATTAGCGATCTTCTCCAGAGCGCCAATCTGTTTTTCCATGGAGAAGCGCGTCGGCAGACGATGATAAAGAATGTCATCCGCCAGCACGCGCAGACGGGCGGCGACCGTTTGCGCATTCCAGCGAATCACCTCTTCCGCATGGCTGCGTTCTACCAGTTTCTGTACCTCTTCCGGCTGATGCAAGCTGACGGAGATGTGCTCCTGCAAATCCATCGCTTCCTGAAAAGCCCGCAGTAGACGCTTGTAATCATTATTGTTGTGCGCAGAAAGCATATGCATCTGCTGGTAACACTGGGTAATGAGATCGACCGCTTTTTGTTGGCGTATCAGCAGGGGAGGCAACGCTTTTTCCGGATCGATATGTTGGGTGAGCAGGCTGTATTTCGCTTCGCAATAATCGGCCAGTTCACGGTATAACAAACTCAATGACTCGCGCAGCGGCTGTTCGCGCCATAGCCAGAACCAAAACCAGTTAAACACGCCGTACCATAGCGTGCCCAGCGCATAAATGAGCAGCGGCTCCCAGACGGGCATGTATCCCGCAAGGCTCAGGGTAAAGATGGCGGCAATCAGCGACGCTGGCAGTAACCGCGCGTGAAGCGGGCTAATTTCCGCCGTCACGCCAAGCACCAGCGTGAGCCCGGTCAGGATCAACGGCAGGGGGATGGATTCCGCCAGCAGAAGTTGCGTTACCAGACTGCATCCGGCGAACAGCGACGCGCCGATGATCAGGCGTTTAAAAAAGCGTTTGTGCGGGGTATCCAGACCTGCAATGTTGCAGCAGGCGGGAACGAGAGAGAAAAGCAAGCCCAGGTGTAGCTGGCCTATTAATAAACCAACAGCCACAGGCAGGCACAGCACCAGCGTTTGCCGTAGTGCGTAATTAATCTCTGGGTGATAAATCAGTCTTCGCCACATCGATGCAAACAAAAATGGCGCATGATAAAACGCGCCATTCTGACGGAATTAACGGGTGCCGTAGACGACGATGGTCTTGCCATGCGCGGAGATCAGGTTTTGATCTTCCAGCATTTTCAAAATACGACCAACGGTTTCGCGGGAGCAGCCGACGATCTGGCCGATTTCCTGACGGGTGATTTTGATCTGCATCCCATCCGGGTGCGTCATGGCATCGGGCTGTTTCGCCAGATTCAGCAGCGTCTGAGCGATACGCCCGGTGACGTCAAGGAAGGCGAGGTTACCTACTTTTTCAGAGGTGACTTGTAAGCGACGAGCCATCTGGGAAGAGAGGCGCATCAGAATATCCGGGTTGACCTGGATTAATTGGCGAAATTTTTTGTAGGAAATTTCAGCGACCTCACATGCGGTTTTCGCACGTACCCAGGCGCTGCGTTCCTGGCCTTCTTCAAACAGGCCCAGTTCACCAATAAAATCACCCTGATTCAGATAAGAAAGGATCATTTCTTTCCCTTCTTCATCTTTGATCAGCACTGCCACGGAGCCTTTAACGATGTAGTACAGCGTTTCTGCTTTTTCACCCTGGTGAATCAGCGTGCTCTTTGACGGGTACTTATGAATGTGGCAATGAGACAAGAACCATTCAAGAGTCGGGTCTGTTTGCGGTTTGCCAAGCACCATGCGCGGTTATCCTCTGTTATAAGCTGTCTCCAGAGCCAGAAAACGGCACTGTCTCTGGGGTTGCAAAAATATACTTCCCGCTACCTGGGAAGGGGGCTACGAAAATAGATTGTAGCCTGTAATGTGATGTCCTCTGCATACATGCAGTACGTCAATGTATTACTGTAGCATCTTGTCTGTTTTAGCATAGCTTTCGCCGTGTGTCTCCTGGTGTCTCGCTTCAGCATGACCCAGGTCGCCTTCCATTGCGACTTTTGTTGTATGCGCGTAATCTTTCAGGAAAATTGAAACATTGGAGTTACGAAATATGCAAGCGCGTGTAAAGTGGGTTGAAGGGCTCACGTTCCTCGGAGAGTCCTCCTCCGGCCACCAGATTTTAATGGATGGCAACTCCGGTGACAAAGCGCCGAGTCCGATGGAGATGGTATTAATGGCGGCTGGCGGATGTAGCGCTATTGATGTGGTATCAATCCTGCAAAAGGGCCGTCAGAATGTCACCAACTGCGAAGTGAAGCTGACATCCGAGCGCCGGGAAGACGCGCCGCGCCTGTTTACGCACATTAATCTGCATTTTATCGTTACCGGCAGCGATCTGAAAGAGGCTGCCGTCGCGCGCGCTGTCGATCTCTCCGCGGAAAAATATTGCTCGGTGGCGCTAATGCTGGAAAAAGCGGTCAATATTACCCATTCGTATGAAGTGATTGCGGCGTAACATGTGATGCCGGATGGCGGCGTGGCTTTATCCGGCCTACCCGTTTTTATCTCGTAGGCCCGATAAGCGTAGCGCCATCGGGCATTTCACCGCGGTTATTCTATTTTTTTGCCTTCCATTAATCGCTGCACCAGCGGCAACATAATCAGCTCCATCGCCAGCCCCATTTTGCCGCCCGGCACCACTAATGTATTAATGTGAGAAATGAACGAGCCCTGGAGCATCGCCAGGAGCCAGGGAAAATCGATCCCTTCCAGATTGCGGAAATGGATCACCACAAAACTCTCATCCAGCGAGGGAATACCCTTTGCGGCGAACGGATTGGACGTGTCGACGGTCGGCACGCGCTGGAAGTTAATATGGGTACGCGAGAACTGCGGCGTAATGTAATTGATATAGTCGTCCATAGAACGCACCACGGAATCCATCACCGCTTCACGGGAGTGCCCGCGCTCGCTGGTGTCGCGAATCAGTTTCTGAATCCACTCGAGGTTGACGATAGGCACCACGCCAACCAACAGATCAACATGACGCGCGACATCATGTTGCGGGGTGACGACGCCGCCGTGCAGTCCTTCATAAAACAGCACATCGGTCGGTTCGGGTAGCGGCTGCCAGGGGGTAAACGTGCCGGGAACCTGATTCCACGGTACGGCTTCATCATAGGTATGCAGATATTTACGCGACTGGCCTTTACCCGTCTGCCCGTACTCAATAAAGGTATGTTCCAGTAGGCTGAAGTCATTGGCTTCAGGGCCGAAATAGCTGATATGCCGCCCGGCGTCACGCGCTTTGCGGATCGCCATGTCCATTTCCGGGCGGGTGTAACGATGAAAACTGTCGCCTTCCACCTCGGCGGCGTGCAGATTTAACTGCGCGAAAATTTTACGAAACGCGAGGCTGGTGGTGGTGGTCCCCGCGCCGCTTGACCCTGTTACTGCTATCACCGGATGTTTGGCTGACATGGCAACTCCATGATTGAGCTTTAGTAATAATGTATTGTCGGCAAAGGCGTTTTATTCGCGAAACTGCTTTTTCGGCATAATATTGACCGTTTCATGTAATTCAGACCATACCAGCACGGCCTCGCCGGATTGCAGTTGGCGTTTTACGTCAGCGACTTTTTGTTCAAACGAACGTTCATGTTCACCATAATCGGTGCCTTCGCGCAACACAAAGCTTTCGATCAGGTTGTCCAGCGTGTCGGGGGCGAGCCCCTGCCAGGGAATGATCATGATGACGCCTCCAGGTACGTTGTCAGCCAGTCAGGAATTCGGCGTTCCAGCCACATTTCAGGGCGCAGCGGCGTACCGCCGATAAATCCTACGTGTCCGCCATGCTCAGTCAGCTGATACTCCACCTGCGGGGGCAGATCTTCCGCTTTAGGGATCACATGATGATCCATAAACGGATCGTCTTTAGCGTGAATAATCAGCGTCGGTTTAGCAATCTGGTTAAGCAACGGCATGGCGCTACACTGACGATAGTAGTCGATGGCGTCGGCAAAGCCGTGAATTTTCGCGGTGATCAGGTCGTCAAACTCGCGAATACGGCGCATTGATTTCAGTTGCGCCAGATTCACCGGCAGCGACCCGGGGTACGCCGCCAGTTTGCGTGACGCATTCGCTTTTAACAGATTAAGCAAATAACGCTGATAGACGCGGGAAAACCCTTTGTCCATGTGGTAGCTACAGGCTTCGAGAACAAAGGGCGCAGAAACAATCACCGCCGCCTCGATGGGAATATCGCGGCCTTCTTTCGCCAGCAGGCACGCCAGCATATTACCGCCGAGCGAATAGCCCACGGCGGCTGTCGGAACGGCGCCGAACTCCCGCTGTAACCAGCGTAAAAACCAGGCTCCGTCCTCCGTTTCACCGGAGTGGTAAATACGATTCAGACGGTTGGGTTCGCCGCTACAGCCGCGAAAGTGCATCACCACGCCCAGCCAGCCGCGCTTTTGCGCCGCCTCAATCAGCCCGTGGGCATAGGGGCTGTTCAGGCTGCCTTCCAGACCGTGAAAGACCACCAGCCGCGGTTTATGCTTTGCCTGTTGCGGTTCTTCGCTCCATGCCAGATCGACAAAATCGCCGTCCGGTAGCTCCAGCCGCTGCCAGTGGGCGTTGAACTTCACTTTGCGGCGGATTAAGCGCGGCAGCATAGTTTGTAAATGGCGATTACGAATGCCACGCATGGGAATAAATTCATGCGAGTCATTGACAGGCGGGGTCATTTCTGTGGACGTGATCTCAACCATAGCACCAGAACAATTGATAATTGGAAACAATACTATACCGCGCATAAGGTTCACAGATTAGTCAATATGTGATTTTACGTTCAATTGGTCGTCTGGCGAAATAAAATTGCGCCTCATTTCACCAGAGGGGGCGGTATGCAAGGCGCGCGCAATACCCCACAGAAATCGCGTGAACCTCTGCATCAGCCGAATTAATCGTGGTAGTGTGGCAACACGATAGTTATGTGACTCAAGGAGAAGGCATGTCGAAAACACTTTTACAGATCCATTTTAACTTTAGCGGCCCTTTTGGCGAGGAGATGACTCAGCAACTGGTCGGGCTGGCGGAGTCTATCAATGAGGAGCCGGGCTTCATCTGGAAAATCTGGACAGAAAGCGAGAAAAACCAGCAAGCTGGCGGCATTTACTTGTTTGAATCCGAAGAAACGGCGCAGGCTTATATTAAAAAACACACTGCGCGTCTGAAAAATCTTGGCGTTGATGAGGTGACGTTTACATTATTTGGCGTGAACGACGCGCTGACGAAAATAAATCACGGCAACCTTTGCCGCTAAATCACATAACGCAGGCTTCTGTTCCGGTGCTGCCGACCGCAACGGTAATCTTTATACCGGGACGAGTACCGAAGAGGCCTTTATGGACGAACAGCGGACAACGAACGTTCTCTTCCAGCGTGTGCAGCGCCTCGGCGGTGCGGGCGATGTTACCCTTCTCCACAAACATCATGAAGATGGTGAGCTTGCGGAAGGTAATGTCATCAGTGATTGACAGGTTCATCGCCCACCCCGCGCGTTAGAGCCTATCGCAGTAGGCGTAATTGTTGAAGCCAGTTTGGGGCCGGACAGCGCGCAGAAACCGGAGCGTACACATAGTACGTGAGGATTTCGAGCACTGCCCGGCCCTAAAATGGCGAATAAAATAGCCTAATGGGATAGGCTCTTAGTCGTTCTGCATCATCTGCTCAAGCTGCTCCTGCGCCTCAAGCCATGCCATTTCACATTCTTCCAGCCCGGATTTGGCGCTGGCCTGCAGTTGCAGACACTCGGTCATCTCCGCTTTACGGCTGGGGTCATACAGGCTGCTGTCGCCGAGCTTCTCTTCCGCCTGCGCTAACTGGGCGTTGAGCTTTTCCATCTCTTTTTCCAGACGGGTAATCTCTTTACGCAGCGGCTGCGTCAGAGTGCGTAGCTCGGCTTCGCGACGCTTCTGATCTTTGCGTGACTGGGCGCTGTTGGCGTTGTTTTCCTTCGGCGCGTCGTCGGCCTGGTTTTCCTGCTTCTGCACGTCACTCAGCCACTGCTGATAATCTTCCAGGTCTCCGTCGAACGGTTCGACCTTTTTGTCGTGAACCAGATAGAGGTCGTCAGTGGTGGAGCGAATCAGGTGGCGGTCGTGCGACACGACGACCAATGCGCCTTCGAAATCAATCAGCGCTTCGGTGAGCGCCTGGCGCATGTCGAGATCCAGGTGGTTGGTCGGTTCATCGAGCAACAGCAGATTTGGACGCTGCCAGACAATCAGCGCCAGCACCAGGCGCGCTTTCTCGCCGCCGGAGAAACGTTGCGTCTCTTCCGTTACTTTGTCGCCCTGGAAACCGAAGCCGCCGAGATAGTCGCGCAGCTTCTGCTCCAGTTCCTGCGGCGCCAGACGCGCCATATGCTGCAACGGGGATTCATCGGCGCGCAGGAACTCCAACTGGTGCTGGGCGAAGTAGCCGAGCTTAATGCCTTTGGCGAGGCCGATTTCACCGTGCAACGGTTCCAGTTCGCCCGCCAGCAGCTTGATCAGCGTCGATTTCCCCGCGCCGTTGCGGCCCAGCAGGCCGATACGCGAGCCGGGCACCAGGTTCAGCTTGATGGATTCCAGAATGATGCGATCGCCATAACCTGCGCTGACTTTTTCCATCTTCAGCAGCGGGTTCGGCAGGCTTTCCGGCGCGCGGAAGCTGAAATGGAACGGGTTGTCGACATGAGCCGGCGCAATCAGCTCCATACGCTCCAGCATCTTGATACGGCTTTGCGCCTGCTTGGCCTTGGTCGCTTTGGCGCGGAAACGGTCGATGTAGCTTTGCAGATGCGCCACACGCTCCTGCTGACTCTCATACATCGCCTGCTGCTGCGCCAGGCGCGTGGCGCGCTGAACTTCAAACGCGCTGTAGTTGCCGGTGTACTCGAACAGAGTCTGCTGTTCGATATGGATAATTTTATCCACTATCGGGTCAAGAAAATCGCGATCGTGGGAGATCAGAATCAGGGTGCCCGGATAGCTCTTCAGCCATTTTTCCAGCCAGATAACGGCATCCAGATCGAGGTGGTTGGTCGGTTCGTCGAGCAGCAGTAAATCGGAGCGGCAAATCAGCGCCTGAGCCAGGTTAAGGCGCATCCGCCAGCCGCCGGAAAAGTCGCTGACCGGACGTTCCAGCTGATCGTTAGAGAAGCCGAGACCGTGTAGCAGGCTGGCGGCGCGCGAGCGAACGGTCCATGCGTCGATGGCGTCCAGCTTGCCATGTATGGAGGCGATAGCATGTCCGTCGTTACGTTCGTTGGCGTCGTTAAGCTGCGCCTCCAGCTGCCGGTATTCACGGTCGCCGTCAATGACATACTCAATCGCTGGCTGAGGCAACGCAGGTGTTTCCTGATTCACCCACGCTAATTGCCAGGTTCCGGGCAGGGTAAAACTCCCGGCATCGGCGCTGATTTCATTTTTTAGCAATGCCAGCAGGGTAGATTTACCGCAGCCGTTTTTACCCACCAGGCCGACTTTCTGGCCTGGATTAATGGTAGCCGAGGCATTGTCCAGTAGGACGCGCACGCCGCGACGAATTTGTAACGAGGAGAAAACAATCATAAGGCGCCGTATGTTCAGACTATGTTAATTTATCATTATGATAATGTAATATTCGGGCGTACCGCCGCGCTGGAGCGCAATGGTAGCTCAAAACAACAACGATACACAAAATCATTCAGGCCGCCTTTGGTGAGGGACAAGAATATCTCTCATTAATCCCCAGCGGCGGACATGGAGTACGTTTCTGAGTTGAACAAACGCTGTCAACGTAGAAGCGGCCTGAAGAATGGCATGTATCGACCCAAAACAACCGGGAGGGGGATTGATGTCTCAGCCAGCGAAAGTCTTGCTGTTGTATGCCCATCCGGAATCTCAGGACTCGGTTGCTAACCGGGTACTGCTTAAACCGGCCATACAGCACAATAACGTAACCGTGCACGATCTTTATGCGCGCTATCCTGATTTTTTTATCGACACGCCCTATGAACAAGCCCTGTTACGTGAGCACGACGTCATTGTTTTTCAGCATCCCCTTTACACCTATAGCTGTCCGGCTTTACTGAAAGAATGGCTTGATCGCGTTTTGAGTCGAGGGTTCGCCAGCGGACCAGGGGGAAACCAACTGGTGGGAAAGTACTGGCGTAGCGTGATTACGACCGGCGAGCCGGAGAGCGCTTACCGGTATGACGCGCTAAACCGCTATCCAATGAGCGATGTACTCCGCCCTTTTGAACTGACCGCGGCCATGTGCCGGATGCACTGGATGCCGCCCATTATTGTGTACTGGGCGCGCCGCCAGTCGCCGCAGACGCTGGCCAGTCACGCGAAAGCCTATGGCGAGTGGCTGGCGAATCCTGTGAGCGCGGGAGGCTATTGATGGAAGGTGCTGATTTATTGACCGCGGGAGTGTTGTTCCTCTTCGCGGCGGTAGCGGCGGTGCCGCTGGCCGCGAGGCTGGGCATCGGCGCGGTGCTAGGTTATCTGCTGGCGGGGATTGCGATTGGTCCGTGGGGGCTGGGATTTATCAGCGACGTTGACGAGATCCTGCACTTTTCCGAACTGGGCGTCGTGTTTCTGATGTTTATCATTGGTCTCGAACTCAATCCGTCCCGGCTTTGGCAACTGCGGCGCTCTATCTTCGGCGTCGGCGCTGCTCAGGTGCTGTTAAGCGCGGCGGTGCTGGCGGGATTATTGATGCTTGCTGATTTCTTATGGCAGGCGGCGGTCGTCGGCGGAATTGGCCTGGCGATGTCTTCGACGGCGATGGCGCTACAACTGATGCGCGAGAAAGGCATGAACCGTAGCGAGTCCGGGCAGTTAGGGTTTTCCGTCTTACTGTTTCAGGATTTAGCGGTGATCCCCGCGCTGGCGTTGGTGCCTTTATTGGCGGGATCGGCCGACGAGCATTTCGACTGGTTTAAAGTTGCAATGAAGGTACTGGCTTTCGCGGTAATGCTGATTGGCGGTCGTTACCTGCTGCGCCCGGTATTTCGTTTTATTGCTGCGTCCGGCGTGCGGGAGGTCTTCACTGCCGCGACGCTGTTGCTGGTGTTGAGCGCCGCCTTATTTATGGATGCGCTGGGACTGTCGATGGCCCTGGGAACCTTCATTGCCGGCGTTTTACTGGCAGAGAGTGAATACCGGCATGAGCTGGAAAACGCTATCGATCCCTTTAAAGGTTTACTGCTTGGGCTGTTCTTTATCTCCGTCGGTATGTCGCTAAATCTCGGCGTACTTTATACCCATTTACTGTGGGTGGCGGCGAGCGTTGTTATTCTGGTCGTCATAAAAATGCTGACGCTGTATCTGCTGGCGCGGTTATATGGAATAAGAAGTTCTGAACGGATGCAGTTTGCCAGCGTGCTGAGTCAGGGGGGCGAGTTCGCTTTTGTGCTCTTTTCTACCGCCTCTTCTCAGCGCCTGTTTCAGGGCGATCAGATGGCGTTATTATTGGTGACTGTCACGTTATCAATGATGACCACGCCGCTACTGATGAAAGGGATTGATAAGTGGTTATCGCGCCGCCTTAATGGCCCGGAAGAGAATGATGAAAAGCCGTGGGTTGAGGATGATAAGCCCCAGGTGATTGTCGTCGGCTTTGGCCGTTTTGGTCAGGTGATCGCTCGCTTATTGATGGCGAATAAGATGCGTATCACCGTGCTGGAACGCGATATCGGCGCCGTTAATCTGATGCGCAAATATGGTTATAAAGTGTATTACGGCGACGCTACACAAGTCGAGCTGCTGCGTTCTGCGGGCGCGGAGGCGGCGGAGTCGATAGTCATCACGTGTAATGAACCGGAAGACACGATGAAGCTGGTGGCGCTGTGTCAGCAGCATTTTCCTCATCTGCATATTCTTGCGCGAGCGCGTGGACGTGTGGAGGCCCATGAGTTATTACAGGCTGGCGTCACGCAGTTTTCCCGTGAAACGTTTTCCAGCGCGCTGGAACTGGGACGTAAAACTCTGGTGTCGTTAGGTATGCATCCGCATCAGGCGCAACGCGCGCAGTTGCATTTTCGTCGGCTGGATATGCGAATGTTGCGGGAACTGATCCCGGAGCATAGCGACATGGTACAGATTTCGCGCGCCAGAGAGGCCCGACGCGAACTGGAGGAGATTTTTCAGCGCGAAATGCAACAGGAACGGCGCCAGTTGGATGGCTGGGATGAATTTGAGTAGGGGTAAAACAATGGCAATCCGTAAACGTTTTATTGCAGGCGCGAAATGTCCGGCCTGTCAGGCGCAGGATACAATGGCGATGTGGCGTGAAAATAATGTCGATATTGTTGAATGCGTTAAGTGCGGGCATCAAATGCGGGAAGCGGATAAAGACGTCCGCGAGCATGTTCGCAAAGAAGAGCAAGTGATCGGGATTTTTCATCCGGACTAGCGATATGCCGCAGGTTTTTTTAAGCTAAGGGGTACACGGCTGCAGAATTCCGCTACAATCTGCGCCACTATTCTTCCCATGCTCAGGAGATATCATGAAAGTAGCAAAAGACCTGGTGGTCAGCCTGGCCTATCAGGTACGTACAGAAGACGGTGTGTTGGTTGATGAGTCTCCGGTGAGTGCGCCGCTGGATTACCTGCACGGTCACGGCTCCCTGATCTCTGGTCTGGAAACCGCGCTGGAAGGCCATGAAGTTGGCGACAAATTTGATGTCGCTGTTGGCGCGAACGACGCTTACGGTCAGTATGACGAAAATCTGGTGCAGCGTGTGCCTAAAGACGTCTTTATGGGCGTTGATGAACTGCAGGTAGGGATGCGTTTCCTGGCGGAAACCGACCAGGGCCCGGTACCGGTAGAGATTACCGAAGTGGAAGACGATCACGTTGTGGTTGATGGTAACCACATGCTGGCGGGCCAGAATCTGAAATTTAACGTAGAAGTTGTTGCGATTCGTGAAGCGACTGAAGAAGAACTGGCTCACGGTCATGTTCACGGCGCGCACGATCACCACCATGATCACGGTGAAGATGGCTGCTGTGGCGGTCATGGTCATGACCATGGTCACGAGCACGGCGGCGAAGGCTGCTGCGGCGGTGGTGGTAAAGGCGGCTGCGGTTGCCATTAATCCCCGTCGTCTTTCAAGCCACCGCGGTGTTGGCTACGCTTTCAAACCCCGGTCACATAGTTATCTATGCTCCCGGGGAATTTTCAAGCTTGCCGCCTTGCTGTGACTCGAAATCCTTAGGGTATTATCATTGGTTCGATAAATCATCGGGCACAAAAAAAGCGGGTTATCCCCGCTTTTTTTTCGTCTCAATAATGCGGCGGCGGCGTTTCTTCTGCCTGAGAGGCGATATTTGACGGCTGACTGGCTTTTAACTTTTCCGTGAGCAAACGCAGATGATCGCGCAGCTTCGCCATCTCCATTTCATGTGCGGTTACCGTCAGGTTTAGTTCTTCTATGGTAATCTCCTGGAACGCCAGACGGCTTTCCAGTTCAGCCAGACGAGCTTCCATCGTGATATCCTGCATGATGTACCTCTTTATGTTGTCTCCGTCGGCGGATTCTACTTAACTTTACCGGCTTTCACAGCAACCATTACGCGCACTACGAAACTAATTTAAACAAAAAGAGTCTGAAAAGAAGTGATAATAGGGCGTGTTCGTATGTTGATTTGTTCTGCAACGATTTATAGTACGCTTCTTACGTAAGTTAACATGGGGCGAGATGCCCCGGCCCTGGAGATATGGATGAAATCACTGTTTAAAGCCACGCTGCTGGCAACTACGATGGCCGTTGCTATGCACGCACCGATCACTTTTGCTGCTGATGCGGCGAAACCGGCAGCTACCGCTGATAGCAAAGCAGCATTTAAAAACGACGATCAAAAAGCGGCTTATGCGCTGGGCGCCTCGCTGGGTCGTTACATGGAAAATTCGCTTAAAGAGCAGGAAAAGTTAGGCATCAAACTGGATAAAGATCAGTTGATTGCCGGCGTTCAGGATGCCTTTGCCGATAAGAGCAAACTGTCCGATCAGGAAATTGAGCAAACGCTGCAGACGTTTGAAGCACGCGTGAAGAGCGCTGCTCAGGCGAAGATGGAAAAAGACGCTGCCGATAACGAAGCAAAAGGTAAAACGTTCCGTGACGCTTTTGCTAAAGAGAAAGGCGTGAAAACCTCCTCTACCGGTCTGCTTTACAAAGTAGAGAAAGAAGGCACAGGCGAGGCGCCGAAAGATAGCGATACCGTTGTGGTGAACTACAAAGGTACGCTGATCGACGGTAAAGAGTTTGATAACTCTTACACGCGCGGCGAACCGCTCTCCTTCCGTCTGGACGGCGTTATCCCTGGCTGGACTGAAGGCCTGAAAAATATTAAGAAAGGCGGCAAGATCAAGCTGGTTATCCCACCGGCGCTGGCCTACGGTAAAACGGGCGTTCCGGGTATCCCGGCGAACTCCACCCTGGTATTCGACGTAGAGCTGCTGGATATCAAACCAGCGCCGAAAGCGGATGCTAAACCTGCCGATGCGGCTGACGCTAAAGCCGCAGATGCTGCTAAAAAATAAAAACTGAGAGCCGCCGCTTGTAATAGCGGCGGTTTTTTTTATTCAGGCCGGATATATTACTCACCATAATTTGATTTGCGGATAACGGCGCTTGCGCTGGTCGTTAAGGGCGAGACCGTAGGCTGAATGACCGCCAACGCACACGTAGTCTGAAATAGACGAGCAAATTAGTACTGGAAAGATGAACCCTCACTGTATTAATTTAATCATCCGCGTAAATAATGAGCCTGCCCTGAAAACATAACGACAGGCTCCTGAAAAGGAGTGTTTTTTTTCATGTCCAGGTCGCTTTTAACCAACGAAACCAGTGAACTTGATTTGCTGGATCAGCGTCCCTTCGAGCAAACCGACTTCGATATTCTGAAATCCTACGAAGCGGTAGTGGACGGGTTAGCGATGCTTATAGGTTCCCATTGTGAAATCGTATTGCACTCTTTGCAGGATCTAAAATGTTCAGCCATTCGTATTGCCAATGGCGAACATACGGGCCGTAAAATTGGCTCGCCGATTACCGACCTGGCGTTGCGCATGCTGCACGACATGACAGGGGCGGACAGTAGCGTGTCGAAATGCTATTTCACGCGCGCGAAAAGCGGTGTCTTGATGAAGTCGTTGACGATTGCCATTCGCAACCGCGAGCAGCGCGTCATTGGTCTACTGTGCATCAACATGAATCTTGATGTGCCATTTTCACAGATTATGAATACCTTTATTCCGCCGGAAACGCCGGAAGTCGGCTCAGCGGTTAATTTTGCCTCCTCAGTCGAAGATTTAGTCACCCAGACGCTGGAGTTCACGATCGAAGAAGTGAATGCCGATCGTAATGTCTCTAACAACGCGAAAAATCGTCAGATCGTCCTTAACCTGTACGAAAAAGGCATTTTCGATATTAAAGACGCCATTAACCAGGTAGCCGATCGTCTGAATATCTCAAAACACACGGTTTACCTCTATATTCGCCAGTTCAAAAGCGGCGATTTTCAGGGGCAGGATAAATAATGCGTTATGCCATTATGGTCACCGGGCCGGCATATGGCACCCAGCAGGCCAGCAGCGCATTGCAGTTCGCCCACGCGCTGCTCAATGAGGGGCATGAGTTAGCCAGCGTCTTTTTCTATCGGGAAGGGGTCTATAACGCCAATCTCCTGACCTCGCCGGCGAGCGATGAATATGATCTGGTACGCGCCTGGCAGAAATTGAATACGCAGCATGGCGTAGCGCTGAACATCTGTGTCGCGGCGGCGCTTCGTCGCGGTATTATTGATGAAACTGAAGCCGGCAGACTGGCGTTGCCGTCCGCCAATCTTCAGCCGGGCTTTACGCTAAGCGGCCTGGGCGCGCTGGCGGAGGCATCTCTCACCTGCGATCGGGTGGTGCAGTTTTAATGAAACGTATTGCATTTGTCTTTTCCACCGCGCCGCACGGCAGCGCCTCAGGCCGTGAAGGACTGGATGCGCTGCTGGCGACGTCAGCGCTAACGGAAGCGCTGGGCGTCTTTTTTATCAGCGACGGCGTCTTTCAGTTATTACCGGGACAAAAACCAGACGCTGTGCTGGCGCGTGACTATATTGCTACTTTCAAGCTCTTTGATTTGTACGATATTGATCAATGCTGGATCTGCGCGGCATCGCTGCGCGAGCGTGGTCTGGAAAACGTTAATTTTGTGGTAGACGCCACGCCGCTGGAACCCGTGGCGTTACGCCGCGAGCTTGGCAACTATGATGTCATCCTGAGATTCTGAGGCGTTTATGCTGCATACCTTACCTCATTGCGCCTCGGGCGTTGATTTTCCCGCTTTGCTGCGTCTGCTAAAAGAGGGCGATGCGCTTTTGTTGCTCCAGGATGGCGTTACCGTCGCGATTGAAGGTAACCGCTTCCTTGAAAGTCTGCGCGATGCCCCCATAACGGTCTATGCCTTGAAAGAAGACATTGACGCCCGCGGCCTGGGTGGTCAAATTTCAGACAGTGTCGTCAGGGTTGACTATACTGAGTTTGTCAGACTCACGGTTAAGTATGCCAACCAGATGGCCTGGTGATGGCGGGATCGTTGTATATTTCTTGACACCTTTTCGACACCGCCCTAAAATTCGGCGTCCTCATATTGTGTGAGGGCGTTTTATTACGTGTTTACGAAGCAAAAGCTAAAACCAGGAGCTATTTAATGGCAACAGTTAACCAGCTGGTACGCAAACCACGTGCTCGCAAAGTTGCGAAAAGCAACGTGCCTGCGCTGGAAGCATGCCCGCAAAAACGTGGCGTATGTACTCGTGTATATACTACCACTCCTAAAAAACCGAACTCCGCACTGCGTAAAGTTTGCCGTGTTCGTCTGACTAACGGTTTTGAAGTGACTTCCTACATCGGTGGTGAAGGTCACAACCTGCAGGAGCACTCCGTGATCCTGATCCGTGGCGGTCGTGTTAAAGACCTCCCGGGTGTTCGTTACCACACCGTTCGTGGCGCGCTTGACTGCTCCGGCGTTAAAGACCGTAAGCAAGCTCGTTCTAAGTACGGCGTGAAGCGTCCTAAGGCTTAATGGTTCTCCGTTAAGTAAGGCCAAACGTTTTAAATTAATGTCAAACTAAACTCGTAGAGTTTTGGACAATCCTGAATTAACAACGGAGTATTTCCATGCCACGTCGTCGCGTCATTGGTCAGCGTAAAATTCTGCCGGATCCGAAGTTCGGATCAGAACTGCTGGCTAAATTTGTCAATATCCTGATGGTAGATGGTAAAAAATCTACTGCAGAATCAATCGTATACAGCGCGCTGGAGACCCTGGCTCAGCGTTCTGGTAAATCTGAACTGGAAGCTTTCGAAGTCGCTCTCGAAAACGTTCGCCCGACTGTAGAAGTTAAATCCCGCCGTGTAGGTGGTTCTACTTATCAGGTACCAGTTGAAGTCCGTCCGGTCCGTCGTAATGCTCTGGCAATGCGTTGGATCGTAGAAGCTGCTCGTAAACGCGGTGATAAATCCATGGCTCTGCGCCTGGCGAACGAACTTTCTGACGCTGCAGAAAACAAAGGTACTGCAGTTAAGAAACGTGAAGACGTTCACCGTATGGCAGAAGCCAACAAGGCGTTCGCACACTACCGTTGGTAATCCCTTCGGAGTCATAGTCACCAGGCGGGCGCTTCAGGTAAGTCGCCCGTTTTGGATAACTTAACTGAACGCCTAAAGATATCAACGAGGAATCAAATGGCTCGTACAACACCCATCGCACGCTACCGTAATATCGGTATCAGTGCGCACATCGACGCCGGTAAAACCACTACTACCGAACGTATTCTGTTCTACACCGGTGTAAACCACAAAATCGGTGAAGTTCATGACGGCGCAGCTACCATGGACTGGATGGAGCAGGAGCAGGAGCGTGGTATTACTATCACCTCCGCAGCGACTACTGCATTCTGGTCTGGTATGGCTAAGCAGTATGAACCGCATCGCATCAACATCATCGACACCCCGGGGCACGTTGACTTCACTATCGAAGTAGAACGTTCCATGCGTGTTCTCGATGGTGCGGTAATGGTTTACTGCGCAGTTGGTGGTGTTCAGCCGCAGTCTGAAACCGTATGGCGTCAGGCAAACAAATACAAAGTTCCGCGCATTGCGTTCGTTAACAAAATGGACCGCATGGGCGCGAACTTCCTGAAAGTTGTTGGTCAGATCAAAACCCGTCTGGGCGCGAACCCGGTTCCGCTGCAGCTGGCAATTGGTGCTGAAGAAGGTTTCACCGGCGTTGTTGACCTGGTGAAAATGAAAGCCATCAACTGGAACGATGCCGACCAGGGCGTTACCTTCGAATACGAAGATATCCCGGCTGACATGCAGGACCTGGCTAACGAATGGCACCAGAACCTGATCGAGTCCGCCGCAGAAGCTTCTGAAGAGCTGATGGAAAAATACCTGGGTGGTGAAGAACTGACTGAAGAAGAGATCAAACAAGCTCTGCGTCAGCGCGTTCTGAACAACGAAATCATCCTGGTAACCTGTGGTTCTGCATTCAAGAACAAAGGTGTTCAGGCGATGCTGGATGCGGTAATTGATTACCTGCCATCCCCGGTAGACGTACCTGCGATCAACGGTATTCTGGACGACGGTAAAGATACTCCGGCTGAGCGTCACGCAAGCGACGACGAGCCGTTCTCTGCGCTGGCGTTCAAAATCGCTACCGACCCGTTTGTGGGTAACCTGACCTTCTTCCGTGTGTACTCCGGTGTGGTTAACTCTGGTGATACCGTACTGAACTCCGTGAAAACCGCACGTGAGCGTTTCGGTCGTATCGTTCAGATGCACGCCAACAAACGTGAAGAGATCAAAGAAGTTCGCGCGGGCGACATCGCGGCTGCTATCGGCCTGAAAGACGTGACTACCGGTGACACCCTGTGTGATCCGGAAAACCCGATCATTCTGGAACGTATGGAATTCCCTGAGCCGGTAATCTCCATCGCGGTAGAACCGAAAACCAAAGCTGACCAGGAAAAAATGGGTCTGGCTCTGGGCCGTCTGGCGAAAGAAGACCCGTCATTCCGCGTATGGACTGATGAAGAATCTAACCAGACCATCATCGCTGGTATGGGTGAACTTCACCTGGATATCATCGTTGACCGTATGAAGCGTGAATTCAACGTTGAAGCTAACGTGGGTAAACCTCAGGTTGCTTACCGCGAAGCGATTCGCGCGAAAGTTACCGACATCGAAGGTAAACACGCGAAACAGTCTGGTGGTCGCGGTCAGTATGGTCATGTTGTTATCGACATGTACCCGCTGGAGCCGGGCTCTAACCCGAAAGGTTACGAGTTCATCAACGACATCAAAGGTGGTGTAATTCCTGGCGAATACATCCCGGCCGTTGATAAAGGCATCCAGGAGCAGCTGAAGTCTGGCCCGCTGGCGGGTTATCCGGTAGTTGATCTCGGTGTGCGTCTGCACTTCGGTTCTTACCATGACGTTGACTCCTCTGAGCTGGCGTTTAAACTGGCTGCGTCTATTGCCTTTAAAGAAGGCTTTAAGAAAGCAAAACCAGTTCTGCTTGAGCCGATCATGAAGGTTGAAGTAGAAACACCTGAAGAGAATACCGGTGACGTTATCGGCGACCTTAGCCGCCGTCGTGGTATGCTCAAAGGTCAGGAATCTGAAGTTACAGGCGTTAAGATCCACGCTGAAGTACCGCTGTCTGAAATGTTCGGATATGCAACTCAGCTGCGTTCTCTGACCAAAGGTCGCGCATCGTACACTATGGAATTCCTGAAGTATGATGATGCGCCGAACAACGTTGCTCAGGCCGTAATCGAAGCCCGTGGTAAATAAGCCGCAGGGTTAAAAACCAAAATCCCGTGCTCTCTCCTGAAGGGGAGAGCGCTATAGTAAGGAATATAGCCGTGTCTAAAGAAAAATTTGAACGTACAAAACCGCACGTTAACGTCGGCACCATCGGCCACGTTGACCACGGTAAAACTACCCTGACCGCTGCAATCACCACCGTACTGGCTAAAACCTACGGCGGTGCTGCTCGTGCATTCGACCAGATCGATAACGCTCCGGAAGAAAAAGCGCGTGGTATCACCATCAACACTTCTCACGTTGAATACGATACCCCGACCCGCCACTACGCACACGTAGACTGCCCGGGGCACGCCGACT
>NZ_JBCMFH010000027.1:0-26471 GCF_043848115.1 Salmonella sp. 2020_1395
TGCTGCGTGGTATCAAACGTGAAGAAATCGAACGTGGTCAGGTACTGGCTAAGCCGGGCACCATCAAGCCGCACACCAAGTTCGAATCTGAAGTGTACATTCTGTCCAAAGATGAAGGCGGCCGTCATACTCCGTTCTTCAAAGGCTACCGTCCGCAGTTCTACTTCCGTACTACTGACGTGACTGGTACCATCGAACTGCCGGAAGGCGTAGAGATGGTAATGCCGGGCGACAACATCAAGATGGTTGTTACCCTGATCCACCCGATCGCAATGGACGACGGTCTGCGTTTCGCAATCCGTGAAGGCGGCCGTACCGTTGGCGCGGGCGTTGTTGCTAAAGTTCTGGGCTAATTACTCGTTAATTAGTTTTGAATTGAAGAGGGCGCTTCGGCGCCCTTTTTGTTGCCTGCTATTTAGCCGCTGTTATATTTATTCACCCTTTTTAACGCTTCTCCCGTGGCGTAAATCGCTTTGCGCTATTGTAATCATAACTATTCTCATTTACACTTTGTGCGGAAATTGAACGGGAGCAATCATGTACGTTTGTTTGTGTAATGGTATAAGCGATAAAAAAATCCGCCAGGCTGTACGACAATTTCATCCACAGTCATTTCAACAGTTGCGTAAATTTATTCCTGTGGGAAATCAATGTGGTAAGTGTATTCGCGCCGCGCGAGAAGTGATGCAGGATGAGTTAACGCAAATGCCGGAATTTAAAGAGATCGCCTGAGTCACACTCTTTTTTTTGACATCCCTGTAGCCCCATCTACGCTCTAGAGAGTGGAAGCGGAGGGACTATAAAATGAAAGGTGATGTTAAAATCATAAATTATCTCAATAAACTATTGGGAAATGAGCTTGTCGCAATTAATCAGTATTTTCTTCATGCCCGTATGTTCAAAAACTGGGGGCTGACCCGGCTTAATGATGTTGAGTACCATGAATCCATTGATGAGATGAAACACGCTGATAAGTACATTGAGCGTATTTTATTTCTGGAAGGCATACCGAACCTACAGGATCTGGGCAAGCTGGGCATCGGTGAAGATGTCGAAGAGATGCTACGATCGGATCTCCGGCTCGAACTGGAAGGCGCAAAAGATCTACGTGAGGCAATAGCCTATGCCGATAGCGTTCATGATTATGTCAGCCGGGATATGATGATTGAAATTCTTGCCGACGAGGAAGGCCACATCGACTGGCTGGAAACTGAGCTGGATTTGATTGCCAAACTTGGTATGCAAAATTATCTGCAATCACAAATTAAGGTTACCGATTAACCGTCTGGAAAGAAAACTTTCCAACCTGTTATGAAACCCGCCACCGCCAGCCATGGCCCAAAAGGTAGCGGGTTTATTAATGCCGATTTACCTCTCACCAGTAGCGCGACGCCAAACCTGCCACAGGCCAACATGGCGGCAAGGAAAACCAGTAACGGCAGTGTTTCCCAACAATGCCACGCCCCTAAGGCAGCGAGGTACTTGACGTCGCCATATCCAAGCCCCTCTTTCTGATAACGCAGGCGATAGCCCCAGTAAATTAACGCGAATCCGCCATAGCCGGCGATAGCGCCCCAAAGCGCATCCGGTAAACGCTCCGGCAGGCAAATCTGGTGATAAAGCAGACCACCCCACAGTAATGGACAGGTAAACCGGTCAGGCAACAGACCGGTACGCGCGTCGTATATGCCAAGTAATAAAGAGAACGACGCATAAAAAATGAGAAAGGGGAGGGCAACAAACATAAGCAAATCCTCGTCAAGGCTTGTGCTCACCTTTATAGATTTATGCGACAGCGACAACGACGTATTGCCAGGTTTGCCTGATGCCTTCCAAAGAAAAGATGCGCGTCGCCATCCCATGCGTACCATCTGGAATCATGCTCGCATAAGAATAAAGCGCTTAATTTCTATCCGACACTTGCGTCAGGCTGAGATTTACGTATAATGCGCGGGCTTGTCGTAATTGACGGCAGGTTCGATTTGAACCTCGAATAGCCGATTTGGCTATTTAACAATGCTCCCAATCGGGGAGCTACGTAAGAACGGTTACACTCTCCCATCAATCGTAATGGGTGTGAGGAGTAATCATTTTCGTTTATAAAATAATTGGAGCTCTGGTCTCATGCAGAACCAAAGAATCCGTATCCGCCTGAAAGCGTTTGATCATCGTCTGATCGATCAATCAACCGCGGAAATCGTCGAGACTGCCAAGCGCACTGGTGCGCAGGTTCGCGGTCCGATCCCGCTGCCGACCCGCAAAGAGCGCTTTACCGTTCTGATCTCTCCGCACGTTAACAAAGATGCGCGCGATCAGTACGAAATTCGCACTCACAAGCGTCTGGTTGACATCGTTGAGCCAACCGAGAAAACCGTTGATGCTCTGATGCGTCTGGACCTGGCTGCCGGTGTAGACGTGCAGATCAGCCTGGGTTAATCAGGTCATCGAGCGATTGAGAGGTTGATACAATGATTGGTTTAGTCGGTAAAAAAGTGGGTATGACCCGCATCTTCACTGAAGATGGCGTCTCTATCCCAGTAACCGTAATCGAAGTTGAAGCAAACCGTGTTACTCAGGTTAAAGACCTGGCTAACGATGGCTACCGCGCTGTTCAGGTTACTACGGGTGCTAAAAAAGCTAACCGTGTCACCAAGCCGGAAGCGGGTCACTTTGCTAAAGCTGGCGTAGAAGCTGGCCGTGGTCTGTGGGAATTCCGTCTGGCTGAAGGCGAAGAATACACCGTAGGTCAGAGCATCAGCGTTGAACTGTTTGCTGACGTTAAAAAAGTTGACGTAACCGGTACCTCTAAAGGTAAAGGTTTCGCTGGTACCGTTAAGCGCTGGAACTTCCGTACCCAGGACGCTACTCACGGTAACTCCTTGTCTCACCGCGTTCCGGGTTCTATCGGTCAGAACCAGACTCCGGGCAAAGTGTTCAAAGGCAAGAAAATGGCAGGTCAGATGGGTAATGAGCGCGTAACCGTTCAGAGCCTTGACGTAGTACGCGTTGACGCTGAGCGCAACCTGCTGCTGGTTAAGGGTGGTGTTCCGGGTGCAACCGGTTGCGACCTGATCGTTAAACCAGCTGTGAAGGCGTAAGGGGATAGCAATGGAATTAGTATTGAAAGACGCGCAGAGCGCGCTGACTGTTTCCGAAACTACCTTCGGTCGTGATTTCAACGAAGCGCTGGTTCACCAGGTTGTTGTTGCTTATGCAGCTGGTGCTCGTCAGGGTACTCGTGCTCAGAAGACTCGTGCTGAAGTAACTGGTTCCGGTAAAAAACCGTGGCGCCAGAAAGGCACTGGCCGTGCGCGTTCAGGTTCTATCAAGAGCCCGATCTGGCGTTCCGGTGGCGTGACCTTCGCTGCTCGTCCGCAGGACCACAGTCAAAAAGTTAACAAGAAGATGTACCGCGGCGCGCTGAAAAGCATCCTGTCCGAACTGGTACGTCAGGATCGTCTGATCGTTGTCGAGAAGTTCTCTGTAGAAGCGCCGAAAACTAAGCTGCTGGCACAGAAACTGAAAGACATGGCTCTGGAAGATGTGCTGATCATCACCGGTGAGCTGGACGAGAACCTGTTCCTGGCCGCACGTAACCTGCACAAGGTTGACGTACGCGATGCGACTGGTATCGACCCGGTTAGCCTGATCGCCTTCGACAAAGTCGTAATGACTGCTGATGCTGTTAAGCAAGTTGAGGAGATGCTGGCATGATTCGTGAAGAACGTCTGCTGAAGGTGCTGCGCGCACCGCACGTTTCTGAAAAAGCGTCTACTGCGATGGAAAAAACTAACACCATCGTTCTCAAAGTTGCTAAAGACGCGACCAAAGCAGAAATCAAAGCTGCTGTGCAGAAACTGTTTGAAGTCGAAGTCGAAGTCGTTAACACCCTGGTTGTTAAAGGGAAAGTTAAACGTCACGGACAGCGTATCGGTCGTCGTAGCGACTGGAAAAAAGCTTACGTCACCCTGAAAGAAGGCCAGAATCTGGACTTCGTCGGCGGCGCTGAGTAAGTCGGAGGAGTAATACAATGGCAGTTGTTAAATGTAAACCGACATCTCCGGGTCGTCGCCACGTCGTTAAAGTGGTCAACCCAGAGCTGCACAAGGGCAAACCTTTTGCTCCGCTGGTTGAAAAAAACAGCAAATCCGGTGGTCGTAACAACAATGGCCGTATCACCACTCGTCATATCGGTGGTGGTCACAAACAGGCTTATCGTATTGTTGACTTCAAACGCAACAAAGACGGTATCCCGGCAGTTGTTGAACGTCTTGAGTACGATCCGAACCGTTCCGCGAACATCGCGCTGGTTCTGTACAAAGACGGCGAACGCCGTTACATCCTGGCCCCGAAAGGCCTGAAAGCTGGCGACCAGATTCAGTCTGGCGTTGATGCTGCAATCAAAGCAGGCAACACCCTGCCGATGCGCAATATCCCGGTTGGTTCTACCGTTCATAACGTAGAAATGAAACCAGGTAAAGGCGGTCAGCTGGCGCGTTCCGCTGGTACTTACGTTCAGATCGTTGCTCGCGATGGCGCTTATGTCACCCTGCGTCTGCGTTCTGGTGAAATGCGTAAAGTCGAAGCAGACTGCCGTGCAACCCTGGGCGAAGTTGGCAATGCTGAGCATATGCTGCGCGTTCTGGGTAAAGCAGGTGCTGCACGCTGGCGTGGCGTTCGTCCTACCGTTCGCGGTACTGCGATGAACCCAGTAGACCACCCACATGGTGGTGGTGAAGGTCGTAACTTTGGTAAGCACCCGGTAACTCCGTGGGGCGTTCAGACCAAAGGTAAGAAGACCCGCAGCAACAAGCGTACTGATAAATTCATCGTACGTCGCCGTAGCAAATAATTTTAGAGGATAAGCCATGCCACGTTCTCTCAAGAAAGGTCCTTTTATTGACCTGCACTTGCTGAAGAAGGTAGAGAAAGCGGTGGAAAGCGGAGACAAGAAGCCCCTGCGCACCTGGTCCCGTCGTTCAACGATCTTTCCTAACATGATCGGTTTGACCATCGCTGTCCATAATGGTCGTCAGCACGTTCCGGTATTTGTTTCCGACGAAATGGTCGGTCACAAACTGGGTGAATTCGCACCGACTCGTACTTATCGCGGCCACGCTGCTGATAAAAAAGCGAAGAAGAAATAAGGTAGGAGGAAGAGATGGAAACTATCGCTAAACATCGCCATGCTCGTTCTTCTGCTCAGAAGGTTCGCCTTGTTGCTGACCTGATTCGCGGTAAGAAAGTGTCGCAGGCTCTGGATATTCTGACCTACACCAACAAGAAAGCGGCTGTACTGGTCAAGAAAGTTCTGGAATCTGCCATTGCTAACGCTGAACACAACGATGGCGCTGACATTGACGATCTGAAAGTTACGAAAATTTTCGTAGACGAAGGCCCGAGCATGAAGCGCATTATGCCGCGTGCAAAAGGTCGTGCAGATCGCATCCTGAAGCGCACCAGCCACATCACTGTGGTTGTGTCCGATCGCTGAGACTCTGGAGACTAGCAATGGGTCAGAAAGTACATCCTAATGGTATTCGCCTGGGTATTGTAAAACCATGGAACTCTACCTGGTTTGCGAACACCAAAGAATTCGCTGACAACCTGGACAGCGATTTTAAAGTACGTCAGTACCTGACGAAGGAACTGGCTAAAGCGTCTGTATCTCGTATCGTTATCGAGCGTCCGGCTAAGAGCATCCGTGTGACTATTCACACCGCTCGCCCGGGTATCGTTATCGGTAAAAAAGGTGAAGACGTAGAAAAACTGCGTAAGGTCGTAGCGGATATCGCTGGCGTTCCTGCACAGATCAATATCGCCGAAGTTCGTAAACCTGAACTGGACGCTAAACTGGTTGCTGACAGCATCACTTCTCAGCTGGAACGTCGCGTGATGTTCCGTCGTGCGATGAAGCGTGCTGTACAGAACGCCATGCGTCTGGGCGCTAAAGGTATCAAAGTTGAAGTTAGCGGCCGTCTGGGCGGCGCGGAAATCGCACGTACCGAATGGTACCGCGAAGGTCGCGTACCTCTGCACACTCTGCGTGCTGACATCGACTACAACACCTCTGAAGCGCACACCACTTATGGTGTAATCGGCGTTAAAGTGTGGATCTTCAAAGGCGAGATCCTGGGTGGTATGGCTGCTGTTGAACAACCGGAAAAACCGGCTGCTCAACCGAAAAAGCAGCAGCGTAAAGGCCGTAAATAAGGAGCGTCGCTGATGTTACAACCAAAGCGTACAAAATTCCGTAAAATGCACAAAGGCCGCAACCGTGGTCTGGCTGCAGGCGCGGATGTTAGCTTCGGCAGCTTCGGCCTGAAAGCTGTTGGCCGTGGTCGTCTGACTGCCCGTCAGATCGAAGCAGCACGTCGTGCTATGACCCGTGCAGTTAAGCGTCAAGGTAAGATCTGGATCCGTGTATTCCCGGACAAACCGATCACTGAAAAGCCGCTGGCAGTGCGTATGGGTAAAGGTAAAGGTAACGTGGAGTATTGGGTTGCCTTGATTCAGCCGGGTAAAGTCCTGTATGAAATGGACGGCGTACCGGAAGAGCTGGCCCGTGAAGCATTCAAGCTGGCAGCAGCGAAACTGCCGATTAAAACCACCTTTGTAACTAAGACGGTGATGTAATGAAAGCAAAAGAGCTGCGTGAGAAGAGCGTTGAAGAGCTGAACACCGAGCTACTGAACCTGCTGCGTGAGCAGTTCAACCTGCGTATGCAGGCTGCAAGTGGCCAGCTGCAACAGTCTCACCTGTTGAAGCAAGTGCGTCGTGATGTCGCACGCGTTAAGACTTTACTGACTGAGAAGGCGGGTGCGTAATGACCGATAAAATCCGTACTCTGCAAGGTCGCGTGGTTAGCGACAAAATGGAGAAATCCATTGTTGTTGCTATCGAACGTTTTGTGAAACACCCGATCTACGGTAAATTCATCAAGCGTACGACCAAAATGCACGTACATGACGAGAACAACGAATGCGGTATCGGCGACGTGGTTGAAATCCGCGAATGCCGTCCGCTGTCCAAGACCAAATCCTGGACTCTGGTTCGCGTTGTAGAGAAAGCGGTTCTGTAATACAGTACGCATTCTCAACGAATAAACGGCTCAGCGATGGGCCGTTTATTTTTTCTACCCATATCTGATTTGCGGTGTTATAATGCCGCGCCCTCGATATGGGGTTTTTTTAACGACCTGATTTTCGGGTCTCAGTAGTAGTTGACATTAGCGGAGCACTAAAATGATCCAAGAACAGACTATGCTGAACGTCGCCGACAACTCCGGTGCACGTCGCGTAATGTGTATCAAGGTTCTGGGTGGCTCGCACCGTCGCTACGCAGGCGTAGGCGACATCATTAAGATCACCATCAAAGAAGCGATTCCGCGTGGTAAGGTCAAAAAAGGTGATGTGCTGAAGGCGGTAGTGGTGCGCACCAAGAAGGGTGTTCGTCGCCCGGACGGTTCTGTCATTCGCTTCGATGGTAATGCATGCGTTATTTTAAACAATAACAGCGAGCAGCCTATCGGTACGCGTATTTTTGGGCCGGTAACTCGTGAACTTCGTAACGAGAAGTTCATGAAAATTATCTCTCTGGCACCAGAAGTACTCTAAGGAGCGAATCATGGCAGCGAAAATCCGTCGTGATGACGAAGTTATCGTGTTAACCGGTAAAGATAAAGGTAAACGCGGTAAAGTTAAGAATGTCCTGTCTTCCGGCAAGGTCATTGTTGAAGGTATCAACCTGGTTAAGAAACACCAGAAGCCGGTTCCGGCTCTGAACCAACCGGGCGGCATCGTTGAAAAAGAAGCTGCAATTCAGGTTTCTAACGTTGCAATCTTCAATGCGGCAACCGGCAAGGCTGACCGTGTAGGCTTTAGATTCGAAGATGGCAAAAAAGTCCGTTTCTTCAAGTCTAACAGCGAAACTATCAAGTAATTTGGAGTAGTACGATGGCGAAACTGCATGATTACTACAAAGACGAAGTAGTTAACAAACTCATGACTGAGTTTAACTACAATTCTGTCATGCAAGTCCCTCGGGTCGAGAAGATCACCCTGAACATGGGTGTTGGTGAAGCGATCGCTGACAAGAAACTGCTGGATAACGCAGCAGCAGACCTGACAGCAATCTCCGGTCAAAAACCGTTGATCACCAAAGCACGCAAATCTGTTGCAGGCTTCAAAATCCGTCAGGGCTATCCGATCGGCTGTAAAGTAACTCTGCGTGGCGAACGCATGTGGGAGTTCTTTGAGCGCCTGATCACTATTGCTGTTCCTCGTATCCGTGACTTCCGTGGCTTGTCCGCTAAGTCATTCGACGGTCGTGGTAACTACAGCATGGGTGTCCGTGAGCAGATCATCTTCCCAGAAATCGACTACGATAAAGTCGACCGCGTTCGTGGTTTGGATATTACCATTACCACTACTGCGAAATCTGACGAAGAAGGCCGTGCTCTGCTGGCTGCCTTTGACTTCCCGTTCCGCAAGTAAGGTAGGGTTACTAAATGGCTAAGCAATCAATGAAAGCACGCGAAGTAAAACGCGTAGCTTTAGCTGATAAATACTTCGCGAAACGCGCTGAACTGAAAGCGATCATCTCTGATGTGAACGCAACCGACGAAGATCGTTGGAATGCGGTTCTTAAGCTGCAGACTCTGCCGCGTGATTCCAGCCCGTCACGTCAGCGTAACCGCTGCCGTCAAACTGGTCGTCCGCACGCTTTCCTGCGGAAGTTCGGGTTGAGCCGTATTAAGGTCCGTGAAGCCGCTATGCGCGGTGAAATTCCGGGTCTGAAAAAGGCTAGCTGGTAATTGTCACCAATTGAATCACGGGAGTAAAGACAGATGAGCATGCAAGATCCGATCGCGGATATGCTGACCCGTATCCGTAACGGTCAGGCCGCGAACAAAGCTGCGGTCACCATGCCTTCCTCCAAGCTGAAAGTGGCAATTGCCAACGTGCTGAAGGAAGAAGGTTTTATTGAAGATTTTAAAGTTGAAGGCGACACCAAGCCGGAACTGGAACTGACTCTTAAGTATTTCCAGGGTAAAGCTGTTGTAGAAAGCATTCAGCGTGTCAGCCGCCCAGGTCTGCGCATCTACAAACGTAAAGATGAGCTGCCGAAAGTTATGGCCGGTCTGGGTATCGCAGTTGTTTCTACCTCTAAAGGTGTTATGACTGATCGTGCAGCGCGCCAGGCTGGTCTTGGTGGCGAAATTATCTGCTACGTAGCCTAATCGGAGGAAAAAATGTCTCGTGTTGCTAAAGCACCGGTCGTTGTTCCTGCCGGCGTTGATGTCAAAATCAACGGTCAGGTTATTACGATCAAAGGTAAAAACGGCGAGCTGACTCGTACTCTCAACGATGCTGTTGAAGTTAAACATGCAGATAATGCACTGACCTTCGGTCCGCGTGATGGTTACGCAGACGGTTGGGCACAGGCTGGTACCGCGCGTGCCCTGCTGAACTCAATGGTTATCGGTGTTACCGAAGGCTTCACTAAGAAGCTGCAGCTGGTTGGTGTAGGTTATCGTGCAGCGGTTAAAGGGAATGTAGTAAACCTGTCTTTAGGTTTCTCTCACCCGGTTGACCATCAGCTGCCGGCAGGTATCACTGCTGAATGTCCGACTCAAACTGAAATCGTGCTGAAAGGCGCTGATAAGCAGGTGATCGGCCAGGTTGCAGCAGATCTGCGCGCCTACCGTCGTCCTGAGCCTTACAAAGGCAAGGGTGTTCGTTACGCCGACGAAGTCGTGCGTACCAAAGAGGCTAAGAAGAAGTAAGGTAACACTATGGATAAGAAATCTGCTCGTATCCGTCGTGCGACCCGCGCACGCCGCAAGCTCAAAGAGCTGGGCGCAACTCGCCTGGTGGTACATCGTACCCCGCGTCATATTTACGCACAGGTAATTGCACCGAACGGTTCTGAAGTTCTGGTAGCTGCTTCTACTGTAGAAAAAGCTATCGCTGAACAACTGAAGTACACCGGTAACAAAGACGCGGCTGCAGCTGTGGGTAAAGCTGTCGCTGAACGCGCTCTGGAAAAAGGCATCAAAGATGTGTCTTTTGACCGTTCCGGGTTCCAATATCATGGTCGTGTCCAGGCACTGGCAGATGCTGCCCGTGAAGCTGGCCTTCAGTTCTAAGGTAGAGGTGTAAGATGGCTCACATCGAAAAACAAGCTGGCGAACTGCAGGAAAAGCTGATCGCGGTAAACCGCGTATCTAAAACCGTTAAAGGTGGTCGTATTTTCTCCTTCACAGCTCTGACTGTAGTAGGCGATGGTAACGGTCGCGTAGGTTTTGGTTACGGTAAAGCGCGTGAAGTTCCAGCAGCGATCCAGAAAGCGATGGAAAAAGCCCGTCGCAATATGATTAACGTCGCGCTGAACAACGGCACCCTGCAGCACCCGGTTAAAGGTGTTCACACGGGGTCTCGTGTATTCATGCAGCCAGCTTCCGAAGGTACCGGTATCATCGCCGGTGGTGCAATGCGCGCCGTTCTGGAAGTTGCTGGGGTTCATAACGTTCTGGCTAAAGCATACGGTTCCACCAACCCGATCAACGTGGTTCGTGCAACTATTGATGGCCTGGAAAATATGAATTCTCCAGAAATGGTCGCTGCCAAGCGTGGTAAATCCGTTGAAGAAATTCTGGGGAAATAAACCATGGCAAAGACTATTAAAATTACTCAAACCCGCAGTGCAATCGGTCGTCTGCCGAAACACAAGGCAACGCTGCTTGGCCTGGGTCTGCGTCGTATTGGCCACACCGTAGAGCGCGAGGATACTCCTGCTGTTCGTGGTATGGTCAACGCGGTTTCCTTCATGGTTAAAGTTGAGGAGTAAGAGATGCGTTTAAATACTCTGTCTCCGGCCGAAGGCTCCAAAAAGGCGGGTAAACGCCTGGGTCGTGGTATCGGTTCTGGCCTCGGTAAAACCGGTGGTCGTGGTCACAAAGGTCAGAAGTCTCGTTCTGGCGGTGGCGTACGTCGCGGTTTCGAGGGTGGTCAGATGCCTCTGTACCGTCGTCTGCCGAAATTCGGCTTCACTTCTCGCAAAGCAGCGATTACAGCCGAAGTTCGTCTGTCTGACCTGGCGAAAGTAGAAGGCGGCGTTGTAGACCTGAACACGCTGAAAGCGGCAAACATTATCGGTATCCAGATCGAGTTCGCGAAAGTGATCCTGGCTGGCGAAGTCACTACTCCGGTAACTGTTCGTGGCCTGCGTGTTACTAAAGGCGCTCGTGCTGCTATCGAAGCTGCTGGCGGTAAAATCGAGGAATAAGTAGCAGATGGCTAAACAACCGGGATTAGATTTTCAAAGTGCCAAAGGTGGCTTAGGTGAGCTGAAACGCAGACTGCTGTTTGTTATCGGCGCGCTGATTGTGTTCCGTATTGGCTCTTTTATTCCGATCCCTGGTATTGATGCCGCTGTACTTGCCAAACTGCTTGAGCAACAGCGAGGCACCATCATTGAAATGTTTAACATGTTCTCTGGTGGTGCTCTCAGCCGTGCTTCTATCTTTGCCCTGGGGATCATGCCGTATATTTCGGCGTCGATCATTATCCAGCTGTTGACGGTGGTTCATCCAACGCTGGCAGAAATTAAGAAAGAAGGGGAGTCTGGTCGTCGTAAGATCAGCCAGTACACCCGTTACGGTACTCTGGTGCTGGCGATATTCCAGTCGATCGGTATTGCTACCGGTTTGCCGAATATGCCTGGTATGCAGGGCCTGGTGATGAATCCAGGCTTTGCATTCTATTTCACCGCTGTTGTAAGTCTGGTTACAGGGACGATGTTCCTGATGTGGCTCGGCGAACAGATTACTGAGCGCGGTATCGGTAACGGTATCTCAATCATCATCTTCGCTGGTATCGTTGCGGGACTCCCGCCAGCCATTGCCCATACTATCGAGCAAGCGCGTCAAGGCGACCTGCACTTCCTCGTGTTGCTGTTGGTTGCAGTATTAGTATTTGCAGTGACGTTCTTTGTAGTATTCGTTGAACGTGGTCAACGCCGTATTGTGGTAAACTACGCCAAACGTCAGCAAGGTCGTCGTGTCTATGCTGCACAGAGCACACATTTACCGCTGAAAGTGAATATGGCGGGGGTAATCCCGGCAATCTTCGCTTCCAGTATTATTCTGTTCCCGGCGACCATCGCGTCATGGTTCGGGGGCGGTACTGGTTGGAACTGGCTGACAACAATTTCGCTGTATTTGCAGCCTGGGCAACCGCTTTATGTGTTACTCTATGCGTCTGCAATCATCTTCTTCTGTTTCTTCTACACGGCGTTGGTTTTCAACCCGCGTGAAACAGCAGATAACCTGAAGAAGTCCGGTGCATTTGTACCAGGAATTCGTCCGGGAGAGCAAACGGCGAAGTATATCGATAAAGTAATGACCCGCCTGACCCTGGTTGGTGCGCTGTATATTACCTTTATCTGCCTGATCCCGGAGTTCATGCGTGATGCAATGAAAGTGCCGTTCTACTTCGGTGGGACCTCACTGCTTATCGTTGTTGTCGTGATTATGGACTTTATGGCTCAAGTGCAAACTCTGATGATGTCCAGTCAGTATGAGTCTGCATTGAAGAAGGCGAACCTGAAAGGCTACGGCCGTTAATTGGTCGCCTGAGAAGTTACGGAGAGTAAAAATGAAAGTTCGTGCTTCCGTCAAGAAATTATGCCGTAACTGCAAAATCGTTAAGCGTGATGGTGTCATCCGTGTGATTTGCAGTGCCGAGCCGAAGCATAAACAGCGCCAAGGCTGATTTTTTCGCATATTTTTCTTGCAAAGTTGGGTTGAGCTGGCTAGATTAGCCAGCCAATCTTTTGTATGTCTGTACGTTTCCATTTGAGTATCCTGAAAACGGGCTTTTCAGCATGGTACGTACATATTAAATAGTAGGAGTGCATAGTGGCCCGTATAGCAGGCATTAACATTCCTGATCAGAAACACGCCGTGATCGCGTTAACTTCGATCTACGGTGTCGGCAAGACCCGTTCTAAAGCCATCCTGGCTGCAGCGGGTATCGCTGAAAATGTTAAGATCAGTGAGCTGTCTGAAGAACAAATCGACACGCTGCGTGACGAAGTTGCCAAATTTGTCGTTGAAGGTGATCTGCGCCGTGAAATCAGCATGAGCATCAAGCGCCTGATGGATCTTGGTTGCTATCGCGGTTTGCGTCATCGTCGTGGTCTCCCGGTTCGCGGTCAGCGTACCAAGACCAACGCTCGTACCCGTAAGGGTCCGCGCAAACCGATCAAGAAATAATCGGGGTGATTGAATAATGGCAAAGGCACCAGTTCGCGCACGTAAACGTGTAAGAAAACAAGTCTCTGACGGCGTGGCTCATATCCATGCTTCTTTCAACAACACCATCGTGACTATTACCGATCGTCAGGGTAATGCGCTGGGTTGGGCAACAGCCGGTGGTTCCGGTTTCCGTGGTTCTCGCAAATCCACTCCGTTTGCAGCTCAGGTTGCAGCAGAGCGTTGCGCTGACGCCGTGAAAGAATACGGTATCAAGAATCTGGAAGTTATGGTTAAAGGTCCGGGTCCAGGCCGCGAATCTACTATTCGTGCTCTGAACGCCGCTGGTTTCCGCATCACTAATATTACTGATGTGACTCCGATCCCTCATAACGGTTGTCGTCCGCCGAAAAAACGTCGCGTATAACGCTTCGTTTTCCAGGTTAGTTGGAGAAAGAAAATGGCAAGATATTTGGGTCCTAAGCTCAAGCTGAGCCGTCGTGAGGGCACCGACTTATTCCTTAAGTCTGGCGTTCGCGCGATCGATACCAAGTGTAAAATTGAACAAGCTCCTGGCCAGCACGGTGCGCGTAAGCCGCGTCTGTCTGACTATGGTGTGCAGTTGCGTGAAAAGCAAAAAGTTCGCCGCATTTACGGTGTGCTGGAGCGTCAGTTCCGTAACTACTACAAAGAAGCAGCACGTCTGAAAGGCAACACCGGTGAAAACCTGTTGGCTCTGCTGGAAGGTCGTCTGGACAACGTTGTATACCGTATGGGCTTCGGCGCCACTCGTGCAGAAGCACGTCAGCTGGTTAGCCATAAAGCAATTATGGTAAACGGTCGTGTTGTTAACATCGCTTCTTATCAGGTTAGTCCGAATGACGTTGTTAGCATTCGTGAGAAAGCGAAGAAGCAGTCTCGCGTGAAAGCCGCTCTGGAGCTGGCTGAGCAGCGTGAAAAGCCAACCTGGCTGGAAGTTGATGCTGGCAAGATGGAAGGTACGTACAAGCGTAAGCCTGAGCGTTCTGATCTGTCTGCGGACATTAACGAACACCTGATCGTCGAGCTTTACTCCAAGTAAAGCTTAGTACCAAAGAGAGGACACAATGCAGGGTTCTGTGACAGAGTTTCTAAAACCGCGCCTGGTAGATATCGAGCAAGTGAGTTCGACGCACGCCAAGGTGACCCTTGAGCCTTTAGAGCGTGGCTTCGGCCATACTCTGGGTAACGCACTGCGCCGTATTCTGCTCTCATCGATGCCGGGTTGCGCGGTGACCGAGGTTGAGATTGATGGTGTACTACATGAGTACAGCACCAAAGAAGGCGTTCAGGAAGACATCCTGGAAATCCTGCTCAACCTGAAAGGGCTGGCGGTGAGAGTTCAGGGTAAAGATGAAGTTATTCTTACCTTGAATAAATCTGGCATTGGCCCTGTGACTGCAGCCGATATCACCCATGATGGGGATGTCGAAATCGTCAAGCCGCAGCACGTGATCTGCCACCTGACCGATGAAAACGCGTCTATTAGTATGCGTATCAAAGTTCAGCGCGGTCGTGGTTATGTGCCGGCTTCTACCCGAATTCATTCGGAAGAAGATGAGCGCCCAATCGGCCGTCTGCTGGTCGACGCCTGCTACAGCCCTGTAGAGCGTATTGCCTACAATGTTGAAGCAGCGCGTGTAGAACAGCGTACCGACCTGGACAAGCTGGTCATCGAAATGGAAACCAACGGCACAATCGATCCTGAAGAGGCGATTCGTCGTGCGGCAACCATCCTGGCTGAACAACTGGAAGCTTTCGTTGATTTACGTGATGTACGTCAACCGGAAGTGAAAGAAGAGAAACCAGAATTCGATCCGATCCTGCTGCGCCCTGTTGACGATCTGGAATTGACTGTCCGCTCTGCTAACTGCCTCAAGGCAGAAGCTATCCACTATATCGGTGATCTGGTACAGCGTACCGAGGTTGAGCTTCTTAAGACGCCTAACCTGGGTAAAAAATCTCTTACCGAGATTAAAGACGTGCTGGCTTCCCGTGGACTGTCTCTGGGTATGCGCCTGGAAAACTGGCCACCGGCAAGCATCGCTGACGAGTAACCGGATCACAGGTTAAGGTTTTACTGAGAAGGATAAGGTCATGCGCCATCGTAAGAGTGGTCGTCAACTGAACCGCAACAGCAGCCATCGCCAGGCTATGTTCCGCAACATGGCAGGTTCACTGGTTCGTCATGAAATCATCAAGACGACCCTGCCTAAAGCGAAAGAGCTGCGTCGCGTAGTTGAGCCGCTGATTACTCTTGCCAAGACTGATAGCGTTGCTAATCGTCGTCTGGCATTCGCCCGTACTCGTGATAACGAGATCGTGGCAAAACTGTTTAACGAGCTGGGCCCGCGTTTCGCGAGCCGCGCCGGTGGTTACACTCGCATTCTGAAGTGTGGCTTCCGTGCAGGCGACAACGCGCCGATGGCATACATCGAGCTGGTTGATCGTTCAGAGAAAACAGAAGCTGCTGCAGAGTAATCTGTAGTAACGTAAAAAAACCCGCTTCGGCGGGTTTTTTTATACCCTCCTGAACCCCACATATCTACAATAATTGTATTCTTTTCGTTCAATCCCTGGAGCGACACATGTGGTTACTTGACCAGTGGGCAGAGCGTCATATTATCGAGGCACAGCGTAAAGGCGAGTTTGATAATCTGCCTGGCCGCGGCGAGCCGCTTATTCTGGATGATGATTCTCATGTGCCGGCGGAACTTCGTGCGGGTTATCGCTTACTCAAGAATGCGGGCTGTCTTCCCCCTGAACTGGAGCAGCGCAGAGATGCTATTCAGTTACTTGATATCCTCAACAGTATCCGGGAAGATGACCCTCGATACCATCAGGTTAGTCGCCAGCTCTCGCTGCTTGAACTAAAACTTCGGCAGGCTGGGTTGAGTACCGACTTTTTACACGGTGAGTATGCAGAAAAACTGCTGCATAAAATCAACGATAATTAACGGAGCTTGTATGTATCGCATTGGTGAGCTGGCAAAGCTGGCAGACGTAACGCCTGATACCATTCGCTACTATGAAAAACAGCAGATGATGGATCATGAGGTACGTACTGAAGGCGGGTTTCGTCTGTATACCGAAAACGATCTGCAGCGTCTCAAGTTTATTCGTTATGCTCGGCAGTTGGGTTTCACGCTTGAGTCGATCCGCGAACTTTTATCGATCCGAATTGATCCTGAGCACCATACCTGTCAGGAGTCAAAAAGTATTGTGCAAGAGCGATTGCAGGAGGTTGAAGCCAGGATTGCGGAACTGCAAACGATGCAGCGTTCGTTACAAAGGCTTAATGATGCTTGTTGCGGAACGGCCCACAGTAGCGTCTATTGTTCCATTCTGGAAGCCCTGGAACAGGGGGCCAGTGGAGCGAAATCAGGATGTTGATTTATTGAACCGGCGGGGCTACACTCGCGCCGTTAATTTATACAATCGGGAGACATTATGAGTCGTTATCAACATAAGAAAGGGCAGATAAAGGACAATGCCATTGAGGCATTACTGCACGATCCCCTTTTCAGACAACGCGTTGAAAAAAATAAGAAAGGCAAAGGAAGCTATCTGCGCAAAGGTAAACACGGTAACCGGGGGAACTGGGAGGCCAGTGGCAAGAAAGTAAGTAACTTTTTTACCACTGGCCTTCTGCTTATTAAGAACGGTTATTTTGTTCTTTCAGCAGATCGCGGATTTCGCCCAATAACACTTCCTCTTTAGAAGGCGCTGGCGGAGCTGCCGGCTCTTCTGCTTTTTTACGGTTGAGTCTGTTGATAAGCTTAATGGCAACAAAGATAGCAAAGGCCACAATCACAAAATCAAATACGTTCTGGATAAACACGCCGTAATGCATGACGACCGCCGGAATATCTCCCTGCGCTTCGCGTAACGTAAAAGCAAATTGTTTAAAGTCGATCCCGCCGATTAACAATCCCAACGGCGGCATAATGATATCGGCAACCAGTGAAGAAACAATCTTACCGAATGCCGCGCCAATAATGACACCCACTGCCAAATCCACAACATTCCCGCGCATCGCGAATTCGCGAAATTCTTTAATAAAACTCATTTTTATTCTCCCTATGCAGCTGACGTTATAAGTTTAACAAATGCTAAGGCATTTTCCATTTACGGCTTCTGTTTAGCGAAATAAATTAAACCTTGATAAATAAAGGGAATTAAAAAGGGCGCTGAATGAGCGCCCCTTAAATTAGAGGAAGAAAGGACTTGGCTGGAACAGACGTTCGACGTCGGTAATAAACTTTTTATCGGTCAAAAACATAATGACGTGATCGCCTTGTTCAATGCGCAAATTGTCATTAGCAATCATGACATCATTACCGCGAACGACCGCGCCAATAATGGTGCCTGGCGGCAGTTTAATTTCGTCAATGACGCGGCCAACCACGCGGGAAGTGCTTTCATCGCCGTGCGCGACGGCTTCGATGGCTTCGGCAACCCCGCGACGTAGTGAGGAAACGCCGACGATATCCGCTTTACGCACATGGCTCAGTAATGCAGAGATGGTGGCCTGCTGCGGAGAAATCGCAATATCTATAACGCTACCCTGCACAAGATCGACATAAGCTCGACGCTGAATCAACACCATCACTTTTTTGGCGCCCATCCGCTTAGCCAACATCGCGGACATGATATTGGCTTCATCATCGTTAGTGACCGCGATAAAGAGATCGACCTGATCAATATGCTCCTCCGCCAGCAATTCCTGATCGGAGGCGTCGCCAAAAAAGACGATCGTGTTTTGCAGTTTCTCAGCCAATTCTGCGGCGCGTTGTTGATCGCGTTCGATCAATTTAACGCTATAGTCTTTTTCCAGACGCCTTGCCAGCCCGGCGCCGATATTGCCGCCGCCCACCAGCATGATGCGCTTGTAGGGTTTTTCCAGACGCTGTAATTCGCTCATTACTGCACGGATATGCTGTGAAGCCGCAATAAAGAAGACTTCATCCCCTGCTTCCACGATAGTCGAGCCCTGAGGACGGATTGGTCTGTCATGGCGGAAAATTGCGGCAACGCGAGTATCGATATGCGGCATATGTTCTCGCATTGTCGAGAGCGCGTTACCTATTAGTGGACCGCCATAGTAGGCTTTTACTACTGCCAGACTGACTTTCCCTTCAGCAAAGTTTACAACCTGTAATGCTCCCGGATACTCGATCAGACGATAAATATTATCGATAACCAACTGCTCCGGCGCGATCAGATGATCAATCGGAACCGCTTCAGAATGAAAGAGTTTATCCGCATCGCGAACATAGTCCGGGGAGCGAATACGGGCGATACGGTTTGGAGTGTTGAAGAGTGAATAGGCTACCTGACAGGCAACCATATTAGTTTCATCTGAACTGGTGACAGCGACCAGCATATCCGCATCGTCAGCGCCCGCTTCGCGCAACACGCGGGGATGCGAACCATGCCCCTGAACTACGCGTAGATCGAACTTATCTTGCAAACTGCGTAATCGTTCGCCGTTGGTATCAACCACCGTGATGTCGTTGTTTTCGCCGACCAGGTTTTCCGCCAGTGTTCCGCCAACTTGCCCTGCGCCCAGTATGATAATTTTCATCAGTCGTGGCCCGTTATCTCATCACTTCTTGATTAGCTTAGCGTAAAAGAACCCATCACCTTCTTCGCCGCCCGGCAGATTCTGCTGTCCTGGCTGATCAGGTGTTCCCGTTTCGCTGAGCGCGGCATCGGGAGTGCGTTGCAAAAAGGCTTTGATCTGATCGCGGTTTTCTTCCGGCAGTACGGAACAGGTGGCGTAAACCAGCGTCCCGCCGGGATTCAGGCGCGGCCAGACGGCATCAAGAATTTCCGCCTGTAATTGCGCCAGTTCCGCGATATCGCGATCGCGACGCAGCCATTTGATATCTGGATGACGGCGAATGACGCCGGTTGCGGAGCAGGGCGCATCCAGCAGAATACGGTCAAACTGCTGCTCGCCGCACCATTGGGCGGGATAACGTCCATCCCCTTGTTTAACTGTCGCTTTCATCCCAAGACGCTTTAGGTTGTCGTAAACGCGGGAGAGTCGTTGTTCATCAATATCAACCGCCAACACGTCTGCTTCGGGGGCCACTTCGAGAATATGCGTAGTTTTACCGCCGGGCGCGGCGCATAAGTCTAAAATGTGCTCACCGTTCTGAGGAGCGAGAAAAACCGCACATCCCTGCGCAGAGGCATCCTGGACAGTTACCCAACCCTCAGCAAAACCGGGTAAAGCATGTACCGGAGCTGGCGTCTCCAGACGTACAGCGTCGGGATAATCGGGATGGGGATATCCCTTCATGCCTGCGTCTTCAAGTAAGCCAAGCCAACCGTCGCGGGTGTGGTGTGTACGATTTACACGTAGCCACATAGGCGGACGCTGGTTATTCGCTTCAATAATGCGTTGCCACTGTGTGGGGTAAGCATTTTGCAAACGCTTTACCAGCCAACCGGGATGTAAAAAGCGCGCATCGCTGGTCGCAAACTCATTAAGCAACGTTTCCTGCTGGCGCTGGAACTGGCGCAGGACGCCGTTAATTAACCCTTTCAACTGCGGACGTTTGATGGAGACCGCGCCTTCAACGGTTTCAGCCAGCGCCGCATGGGGAGGAACGCGGGTGTACAGCAACTGATAAAAGCCGACCATAATTAAGTAATGCACTGTACGCTGCTTGCCGGTCATTGGACGAGACATCAGCTTATTGATCAGCCATTCCAGCTGTGAGAGGGTGCGCAGGACGCCAAAGCACAGCTCCTGAAGTAGCGCTTTGTCTTTATCGGCGACTTTTTGTTGCAGCGGCGGGAGCACATTACTTAATGATTGTCCCTGTTCGACGACCTGTTCAACGGCCTGTGCCGCCAGACTACGTAAATTGTTTTGTTTTTTCATATGTATAAAATAAAAATGCCCGGTAACACCGGGCGTATAAAGACGTGACCGTCAGGCAAGACGGTTACCAGGAATAAACCATTCCCTGCGTGAATTTAACAGATCCTGGGCGCTCATCGCTTTTTTGCCGGCAGGCTGAAGCGAAAGCAAATTTAATATCCCCTTGCCTGTTGCAACCTGAATGCCCTGTTTCGTCGCGGCCAGAATAGTTCCCGGCAGCGACTGCGTGGCGTCCTCAATGACGGACGCCTGCCAGACTTTTACCGGCTGGCCGTCGATTTCCAGCCAGCTCATTGGCCACGGATTAAAGGCGCGTATGCAACGCTCCAGCTGTGCTGCGGAGAGAGACCAGTCAATACGCGCTTCTTCTTTACTGAGCTTTTCCGCATGAGTGACCAGCGCTTCATTCTGCGCTTCAGGCGTCGCTGTGCCGTCCGCCAGTTGTTTTAGTGTGGTAATTAACCCCTGCGGGCCAAGTTCAGCCAACTTATTATACAGTGAGCCACTGGTATCTTCTGCGGTAATCGGGCACGCAAGTTTATACAGCATGTCGCCGGTATCCAGCCCTACATCCATCTGCATAATTGTGACGCCGGTTTCCGCATCGCCTGCCCAGAGTGAGCGCTGAATAGGCGCCGCGCCGCGCCAGCGTGGAAGCAGCGAACCGTGAACGTTGATACATCCGAGACGGGGCATATCCAGCACTGCCTTTGGGAGAATCAGACCATATGCTACGACAACCATGACGTCGGCATGTAAGTCAGCAACCAGATGCTGGTTTTCCTGAGGACGAAGCGACACGGGCTGGAAAACGGGCAGGCCTTTTTCTTCCGCCAGCACTTTTACCGGGCTGGGCATCAACTTTTTGCCGCGACCTGCTGGACGATCGGGTTGGGTAAATACGCCGACAACGTTATGTCCAGAAGTTAACAGCGCGTCGAGATGACGCGCTGCAAAGTCAGGTGTACCCGCAAAAATAATACGTAGTGAATCTGACACGTTGGTTCTTGTCCTTTAAGCCCGGGCGTTCAGGCGGTCGAGTTTTTCTACTTTCTGACGAATACGTTGTTGCTTCAGCGGCGACAAATAATCGATAAACAGTTTACCGACCAGATGATCCATCTCATGCTGAATGCAAATTGCCAGCAAACCATCCGCTTCAAGCTCAAACGGGTTGCCGTCGCGATCCAGCGCGCGGATTTTCACTTTCTCGGCGCGCGGCACTAAAGCGCGCTGTTCCGGAATCGACAGACAGCCTTCTTCTATACCCGTTTCGCCACTTTTCTCCAGCAATTCCGGGTTAATGAGTACCAGGCGCTCGTCGCGGTTTTCCGAAACGTCAATCACGATGATCCGCTGGTGGATATCGACCTGCGTTGCGGCCAGACCGATACCTTCTTCCGCGTACATCGTTTCGAACATATCATCGACGATACGCTGAATTTCTGCATTCACTTCTTCAACCGGCTTTGCGACTTTGCGAAGGCGCTCGTCCGGAATATGTAACACTTGCAAAACTGACATAATTATCCAGAGTTGTGTTCAGGAGTTGAAAAGATTATTACCTCTATTCTAGACAAATCCCCACCTGATTGACAGCATCAGTGACCAATCGCAAAGATTGTTCAGACTGCTTGTGGCAGGGGAGGGAAAGGATGGCCCGTACCGAAATTTGGTTACGTTTAATGTACGTCGGCGACCTTTATGGCGAGGCGATGTTGAACATGGCGAACTCGCTTATTCGCCAGCCTCAGATAAATCGCACGCACCTTCAGGAGGCTGGTCTTACCGCGCGGCAAGCTGAACGTTTTTTACAGCTTCCAGCAGGTGTGCTTGATGAGACATTACGCTGGCTTGAACTACCGCAGCACCATTTTCTGTGTGCGGATAGTGAGATTTATCCTCCCCAACTGCGTGCTATTGACGATTATCCCGGCGCTATTTTTATTGACGGCGATCCTGCCTGTCTGCATACCTGCCAACTTGCCGTCGTAGGGAGCCGGAGCCACTCCTGGTATGGAGAACGTTGGGGACGTCTGCTTTGCGAAAGCCTTGCGAAAAGCGGTTTGACGATCACCAGTGGCCTTGCCCGGGGAATTGATGGCGTAGCACACAACGCCGCGGTGAGTATGGGGGGAAAAAGTGTAGCGGTGTTAGGGAATGGCTTGGCAAAGATTTATCCTCGCCGACATGCCATGCTGGCTGAAAACTTGATTGCCACCGGCGGCGCAGTGGTCTCAGAATTTCCGCTTTCAACGCCTCCGCTACCGCAACATTTTCCTCGCAGAAACCGTATCATCAGCGGACTGAGCAAAGGCGTGCTGGTAATCGAGGCGGCGTTGCGCAGCGGTTCGTTGGTGACGGCGCGCTGCGCGCTTGAACAGGGGCGGGACGTTTTTGCATTACCAGGTCCTATCGGTAGTCCGGGAAGCGAAGGAACGCACTGGTTAATTAAACAAGGGGCCACGCTTGTGACGACGCCGGAGGATATTCTGGAAAATTTGCAATACGGCTTACACTGGTTGCCAACTACGGCGGAAAATTCACTTTATTCACTAAATCAGGATGAGGCGGCATTGCCATTTCCTGAGCTCCTGGCTAACGTAGGAGATGAGGTAACACCTGTTGACGTCGTCGCTGAACGTGCCGGCCAACCTGTGCCAGCGGTAGTGGCTCAGCTACTCGAACTGGAGTTAGCAGGATGGATCGCAGCTGTACCCGGCGGCTATGTCCGATTAAGGAGGGCAAGCCATGTTCGACGTACTAATGTATTTGTTTGAAACATACATCCATAACGAAGCCGAGCTGCGCGTGGATCAGGACAGACTGGAGCGTGATCTCACCGACGCTGGGTTTGATCGCGAAGACATCTACAATGCGCTGCTGTGGCTGGAAAAACTCGCTGACTATCAGGATGGCCTCGCGGAACCCATGCAACTTGCTTCCGACCCTCTTTCAATGCGCATTTATACGGTTGAAGAGTGTGAAAGGCTTGATGCCAGTTGCCGGGGGTTTCTGTTATTCCTTGAGCAGATTCAGGTGCTAAACCTCGAAACACGAGAAATGGTGATTGAGCGTGTGCTGGCGCTGGATACCGCAGAGTTTGACCTGGAAGACTTGAAATGGGTTATTTTGATGGTGTTATTCAACATTCCGGGCTGTGAAAACGCCTATCAGCAAATGGAAGAATTACTCTTTGAGGTAAATGAAGGTATGCTGCATTGATAGGTGTTAATGCTGCATGAGTGAATATGGCTAAATCAGCACTGTTTTCGGTGCGTAAAAATGAGCCCTGCCCGCAGTGCGGGGCCGAACTGGTAATTCGTTCCGGGAAACATGGTCCGTTTCTCGGTTGTTCTCGCTATCCGGAATGCGATTACGTTCGTCCGCTGAGAAGTCAGGCGGACGGACATATCGTTAAAATTCTGGAGGGGCAACTGTGCCCTGAGTGTGGCGCCGTGCTGGTGTTGCGTCAGGGGCGCTTTGGCATGTTCATCGGATGCAGTCAGTATCCGCAATGTGAACATACAGTGGTTATTGATAAACCGGATGAAACGGCGATAGCCTGTCCAGCCTGCCAGCAAGGACATTTGGTCCAGCGCCGTTCTCGTTACGGTAAAATCTTTCATTCCTGCGATCGCTACCCGGAATGTCAGTTCGTCATTAACTTCACACCGGTTGCGGGGGAATGCCCCGAGTGCCATTATCCGCTACTCATCGAAAAGAAAACCGCGCAGGGCGTGAAGCGCTTTTGCGCCAGTAAACAATGTGGAAAGCCGGTTCCGGTGGAATAAACAAGTGAATAATAACCTGCCAACAGGATCTATCGCCGCAGCGGTAGATCTCCTGAATAAAGAAAATGTCATCGCTTATCCAACAGAAGCCGTTTTCGGCGTCGGCTGCGATCCCGATAGTGAAACAGCCGTTACGCGCCTGCTGGCGTTAAAACAACGGCCCGTCGATAAGGGACTCATTTTGATTGCCGCCAGCTTTGAGCAGTTAAAACCTTATATTGATGACAGCATACTTACCGCCGCACAGCGTAAAGCGGTATTTGATTGCTGGCCCGGGCCGGTAACGTTTGTTTTTCCTGCGCCCGCGACAACGCCGCGGTGGCTCACGGGACGTTTTGATTCCCTGGCCGTTCGTGTTACCAACCACCCGCTGGTGGTCGCGCTATGCAATGCGTATGGCAAACCGCTGGTTTCCACCAGCGCCAATCTGAGCGGATTACCGCCATGTCGTACCGTTGAAGAGGTGCGTGCGCAATTTGGCGATGATTTTCCGGTGGTTGAAGGCGCAACGGGTGGGCGTTTAAATCCTTCAGAAATTCGCGATGCTCTGACGGGCGAACTGTTTCGACAGGGGTAATATGATGGAAACCTATGCTGTTTTTGGAAATCCGATTGCGCACAGCAAATCGCCATTTATTCATCAGCAATTTGCTCAGCAGCTAGATATTGTCCACCCCTATGGTCGCGTGCTGGCCCCTATTAATAATTTCATTAATACGCTTGATGCCTTTTTCGCGGCAGGGGGAAAAGGCGCAAACATCACAGTACCTTTTAAAGAGGAGGCGTTTGCGCGTTCGGATGAGTTAACGGAACGAGCATCGCTGGCGGGAGCCGTCAATACATTAAAACGGCTGGAAGATGGTCGTTTGCTTGGCGACAATACTGACGGTATCGGTTTATTAAGCGATCTCGAACGTTTAAATTTTATCCGCCCAGGATGGCGTATTTTGCTGATTGGCGCGGGCGGCGCATCCCGGGGCGTGCTGTTACCCCTGCTTTCTTTGGATTGCGCGGTCACTATCACTAACCGTACAGCTTCACGTGCCGAAGCGTTGGCGAAAATCTTTGCTCATACCGGCAGCGTTCATGCCACGGATATGGACAAGCTGGATGGTTGTGAGTTTGACCTGATTATTAATGCGACCTCCAGCGGCATACGGGGCGAAATCCCGGCGATTCCGGCGTCACTTATTCACCCTTCCCTCTGTTGCTATGACATGTTCTATCAAAAAGGGAATACGCCATTTCTCTCCTGGTGTGTACAACAGGGCGCAAAACGCTACGCAGATGGGCTGGGAATGCTGGTGGGGCAGGCTGCACATGCCGTTTTGCTTTGGCACGGTGTATTACCGCAGTTCGAGCCAGTGATTGAGCTGCTACAGCAGGAATTATTAGCGTGAACCAGGCCATACAATTTCCTGACCGCGAAGAATGGGATACTGCCGCCAGCGCTGTCATCTTTCCCGCCCTGGTTAATGGGATGCAACTCACGTGTGCAATAAAAAAAGATGTACTGGCGTATCGCTTTGGTGGAGAAACAGCGGAGCAATGGCTGGCCATTTTTCGTGAGTATCGCTGGGACCTGGAAGAAGAGGCTGAAGCATTAATCCTGGCCCAGCAGGAAGACGATCACGGTTGGATATGGTTATCCTGAGAAAGATAGTCGTCTTTCCATTTTACATAGTTATTGGCGGAGTACTGCAGGCCCGATCTCTCAGCATCGCTCAGGGGGCGGATCTGTTTTACCGGACTGCCAAGATATAAATAGCCGCTTTTCAGCCGTTTGTGCTGCGGCACCAGGCTTCCCGCACCAATCATTACGTCATCTTCTATTATCGCGCCATCCAGCACAATGGAGCCCATACCGACCAGTACGCGGTTACCGATGGTACAGCCGTGCAGCATAACTTTATGGCCAACGGTAACATCTTCGCCAATGATTAATGGGTTGCCGTGTGGATTGGATGGAGACTTGTGGGTTACGTGAAGAACGCTGCCATCCTGAATGTTCGTACGAGCCCCTATCGCAACGTAATTCACATCGCCGCGAATCACCACAAGCGGCCAGATCCCGATATCATCCGCCAGACGGACATCACCAATAACCACGCTGCTGGTATCGATCATCACGCGCTGACCGATTTCAGGAAAAAGATCCTTATAAGGACGTAATGTGTCAGACATGTCTACCTCATCATAAATGAATAGTCATGAAGACTTTGGTTGCTTTAACGGCGTTGTGCAAGGGGAGATAGCATCAAAAAATCGCCACTTTGCGCAGGAATGGAGCGAAAGGGATGAAAAATCAACAAACAGGAAAAAAGATCCAAAAAACGCTTGTGCAAAAAAATGGGATCCCTATAATGCGCCTCCATCGACACGGCGGATGTGAATCACTTCACACAAACAGCCGGTCGGTTGAAGAGAAAAATCCTGAAATTCAGGGTTGACTCTGAAAGAGGAAAGCGTAATATACGCCACC
>NZ_JBCMFH010000028.1:0-25104 GCF_043848115.1 Salmonella sp. 2020_1395
ACCTGCTCAACGACGGCTATTTTAAAGGATAGAGGATAATCGCGTTGGGTGCGTTTGAACTCAGTCATCATCACGTTCTCCGGATTTAAGTCTGGAACGTGTCAACGCTATTCAGGACGGGTCATTAATTAAAATAAGGCCCTGAATAACAGGGCTTTATTTTACAACTACTCGTAATCTCAAATTATTTTTACTTAAAAGTGAATTAAGAAATCAACTTTAAATACACCAGAAAAATTTAAATAGTAATAATCCTGCCTAAAAACCCTTTTATTCGTCAAATACACTTCTCATTCATTCATACAATAAATAACACCGTTAAGCATTCAATTTGACCTGACCTGGTTATCGGGTGATAAAATAAACACTAAAGCATAATTTTTCTTCTGGCCATTTCATCATTGCCTGTATCGCTCTCTGCATATGTTTAGTACGCAAGGAAAATATTAATTAAGGATGAACCCTATGCAAAAGAAAAAACTTATTTCTATCGCTATCGCTTTAACGCTACAAAGTTATTACATTCCGGCCATCGCCGCAGAAAATAACGATGATGAAAAAGAATGTCCCAGTAATATCTCCTCCCTGCCTAAAGAAAAACGCGCAAAACTCTCACCGACCTGCCTTGCTACACCTGAAAATGATAATCACTGGGGCTGGGTTGCTGGCGGCGTTGCTGCACTGGTCGCAGGTGTGGCTATTGGCGTTGAAAATAACGGTGGCGGAGATTCTAATCATTCTTATACCCCCCCTACGCCCGATAATGGCGGCGACGTTACCCCGCCCGACGATGGCGGCAACGTCACCCCGCCCGACGATGGCGGCGATGATAATGTGATCCCACCCGATGATAGCGGCGATGACGATGTGACCCCGCCCGATGATAGCGGCGATGACGATGTGACCCCACCCGACGATAGCGGCGATGACGATGTAACCCCGCCCGACGATAGCGGCGATGACGATGTAACCCCGCCTGATGATAGCGGCGATGACGATGTAACCCCGCCTGACGATAGCGGCGATGACGATGTGACCCCGCCCGATGATAGCGGCGATGACGATGTGACCCCGCCCGATGATAGCGGCGATGACGATGTAACCCCGCCCGATGATAGCGGCGATGACGACGACACGCCCCCAGATGACTCTGTTATTACCTTCAGCAACGGCGTCACCATCGATAAAGGCAAAGACACCCTGACCTTCGATAGCTTCAAACTGGATAACGGCAGCGTTCTCGAGGGTGCCGTGTGGAATTATTCAGAACAGGACAACCAGTGGCAGCTCACCACCGCAGACGGCAAAACGCTGAACGTCACCGGCTGGGACGTGACCGACGCCAATGCTGCCGTGATTGAAGGCACCCAGGAAAACGGTCTCTACTGGAAGTACGACAGCCGTGGCTATCTGATTATTGCCGACGATAAAACCACCGTTATCAGCGGCGATGACCAGGCGCATAACTCCGATCGCGGCATGGATATCAGCGGCCAGGATCGCACCGGCGTGATTATTTCCGGCGATAGAACCGTCAACACGCTCACCGGGGACTCCAGTGTGACCGACGGCGCCACTGGCATGGTTATCTCCGGCGACGGCACCACCAACACCATTTCTGGCCACTCAACGGTGGACAACGCCACCGGCGCGCTGATTTCCGGCAACGGCACCACCACTAATTTCGCCGGTGACATTGCCGTGAGCGGCGGCGGCACCGCCATCATCATCGACGGCGACAACGCCACGATTAAGAATACCGGTACCTCTGACATCAGCGGCGCAGGCTCCACCGGCACCGTCATTAACGGCAATAACGCCCGCGTCAACAACGACGGTGATATGACCATCACCGACGGCGGCACAGGCGCCCACATTACCGGCGACGACGTGGTTATCGATAACGCCGGGAGCACCACCGTCAGCGGCGCAGACGCCACGGCGCTGTATATCTATGGCGACAACGCGCTCGTTATCAACGAAGGTAATCAAACTATCTCTGACGGCGCCGTCGGTACGCGAATTGACGGCGACGACGCCCATACCACCAATACCGGTGATATCGCGGTGGATGGCGCGGGCTCTGCCGCCGTGATTATCAATGGCGACAACGGCAGCCTGACCCAGGCGGGCGATCTGCTGGTCACCGACGGCGCGATGGGCATCATCACCTACGGTACCGGAAATGAAGCAAAAAATACCGGCAACGCCACCGTACGTGATGCGGACTCGGTGGGTTTTGTGGTTGCAGGCGAAAAAAACACCTTCAAAAACAAAGGGGATATTGACGTCAGCCTTAACGGCACCGGCGCGCTGGTGAGCGGCGATATGTCGCAGGTTACGCTGGATGGCGATATTAACGTTGTCTCAGTCCAGGACAGCGAAGGCGTATTTAGCTCAGCGACAGGCGTGAACGTGAGCGGCGACAGCAACGCCGTTGATATCACCGGCAACGTAAATATCAGCGCCGACTACGGGCAGGATGCTCTGGCTGCCGGGGCGCCCCCGTTAACCGGCGTTGTTGTCGGCGGTAACGGCAATAACGTTACCCTTAATGGCGCGCTGAATATTGATGACAACGATCTGTCCGCCACCAGCGGACAATACCTGGACGTTGTTGGCCTGAGCGTAACAGGTGATGATAACGACGTTGAGATTGACGGCGGTATTAATATCACCCACAGCGAGGATCCACGTGATGGAACCTCTTCAGACGTTACCGGCATCAGCGTCAGCGGTAACAGTACCGTTACGCTAAACGGTCATTCTACCATTGATACCAACACGTTAGTGGGTGGTCACGTTGTACTGGCGCGGGTCAACAACGGCGGCTCCCTGATTCTGGGTGATGACTCAGTTGTTGACGTTAATGTCAGTTATATACCCACAGGCTTTTTCACCTACAACGCGTTGCTGATGGCTGATGGCGAAGGCACATCAATTGAAAATAAAGGCGATATTACAAGCCATGGCGTATATTCCGTCATTCGCGCAGATAACGGCGCGAAAGTCAGCAACAGCGGAGATATTCTTGTCTACGCGACCAATAGCAACAGCAGTGAGGATCGTGCAGCCATCACAAGGGCTAATGGCGAGGGATCGGCTGTTCATAACAAAGCCGGCGGCGATATCACCATCATTTCTGACCAGACGCCGCAGGGCAGTGGCGGTGATGGCGCATACCCACTGAAATGGTACACCCATACCTTTTACGCCATGTTGGCTACGGGTGATGGCGATGTCGTTAGTGATAAGGACGCCACTATCCATTTGCAGGGCGCGGGTGTATATGGCGTTAGCGCCAGCAGAGGAACAGCCTCAAACGCAGGCGATATCTATCTGGACGGTTTTGTCCCGACGCTGGACGATGAAAACAACATCACCGACACAAATTACTGGAAACCGTCGCAGCTTTATCTCACCAGCTCAGGAATGGTGGCGGGGTCTACCGATGCCGATGGCGACGCCACCGCTATCAACACTGGCACCATTACCGTTAACAACGCCGGGTTCGGCATGATGGCGCTTAACGGCGGAACCGCCATTAACCAGGGCGTAATCACCCTGACCGCCGATGACGGCGTTGAAGGCCAGGCAAACGAGCTGGTCGGCATGGCGGCGCTCAACGGCGGCACCGTCATCAACGACACCAGCGGTATCATCAATATTGATGCCGATTACGGCCAGCCCTTCCTGACCGACGGCAGTAGCACCGTAGTTAACTACGGCACCGTTTGCTATGACAGCGCTTGCCAGAACAGTGACGAGTACAACCCAACTGATAGCAATGTATCCCTTTCCTTTAGAGATGGTGATGAGATTACCGCCGAGGGTGAAACGCTGACCGGTGAAACCATCCTCACCAATCCGGTTGCAACAGAAACCGTACACGTTAGCAATGCGGGAACCGTCAGCGGCGGCCAAGTTATCATTAAAAATTACGGCGATGTCACCAACGAATCCACTGGCAGTATCAGCAGTGTAAGTATTGAGACAGGGGGTATCTACACCAACGACGGCACAACGGCCGCCGTTTCCGTAGACGGCGGCGTCTTCAACAATACTGGTACCGTCACCGGGAAAACCGGCACCACGGTAGCAGGTTCCGTTATTAACAACAGCGGTTCCATGAACACGGTTGAGCAGTGGACCAGTACCATGAACAATACCGGTACGGTGACAGCCTGGACTGGCGCATCGGGCAGTGCGGTACTGAACAACAACACAGGCGGCGAGGTTGATAAACTGACCTTTACCGCCGCTGCAACCGTCAATAACGCCGGCGTGATTAAAAACGGCTCTGTCGATAAAAGCGGGACGCTTAATAACCTCGAAGATGGTGTGATGACGCTGGCGGATAACGGCCTGTGGTCCGGCACCTTCAATAACTGGGGGACGGTAAACAGCGATGCCGATATCGCGACTGGAGGAAATGGACACACGCTGTACAACGGTTCCACCGGCGTCATTAACGGGCAAATTACTACCTCGAAAAATAATGGCGGCAGTAAAGCCATTAACGACGGCACCATCAACATTGATAAAACCAACAATGTGGCGATGTCCGCGCACGGCAGCGCGAAGATGGTCAATAACGGCACTATCAATGTGGGTACAGTCGGCACCACGCAAACCGGAATGGTCGGGATGCAGTTGGAATCAGATGCAAAATCCGATGCAGTGATCGAGAACAATGGCACCATCAATATTTACGCCAGCGACTCCTACGCCTTCAGCCAGTTGGGCAGCAACGGCCATATCGTCAACAACGGCACGGTCTACATTGATGACAGCGTGACCGGTTCCGGCTTTATCAAGCAGGACGGTAAAACCATTGAAGGCAGCGGCGAAAACGGCGACGGTACGGAAGTGCATTATGTTGACTTCACTGCCCCCACGGAACCCACCATTACCGATGGCACGACGACCGTTACCACCAGCGACAGTGCAGATTCATCTGCCACCAACAACCTGTCGGGCTACGTAGTCGGCACCAGCGCTGATGGCAGCGCCGGTAAATTGATGGTCAGCAATGCCAGCATGAACGGTGTGGAAATTAACACCGGGTTCACCGCAGGCACCGCCGACACCACCGTCAGCTTTGACAACGTGGTTGAGGGCAGCAACCTGTCCGACGCAGGCGCGATTCAGTCCACTTCCGTAGTCTGGAACGCCCAGGGTAGCCAGGATGCCGACGGCAACGTTGACGTCACCATGACCAAAAACGCCTATGCCGATGTGGCGACCGACGGCTCGGTAAGCGACGTGGCGCAGGCGCTGGACGCCGGTTACACCAACAACGAGCTGTACACCAGCCTTAACGTGGGTACTACCGCCGAGCTGAACAGCGCACTCAAGCAGGTGAGCGGTGCTCAAGCCACCACGGTATTCCGTGAAGCGCGTGTACTCAGCAACCGCTTTACCATGCTGGCCGACGCCGCGCCGCAAATTAAAGATGGCCTGGCGTTCAACGTCGTAGCGAAAGGCGACCCACGTGCGGAGCTGGGCAACGACACCCAGTACGACATGCTGGCATTACGCCAGACGTTGGATCTCACCGCCAGCCAGAATCTGACGCTGGAGTACGGTATTGCGCGTCTGGATGGCGACGGTTCGAAAACCGCAGGCGATAACGGCCTGACCGGCGGCTACAGCCAGTTCTTTGGCCTGAAGCACAGCATGGCGTTTGATGAAGGTCTGGCGTGGAACAACAGCCTGCGTTATGACGTGCACAACCTCGACAGCAGCCGTTCTGTCGCCTATGGCGATGTCAACAAAATTGCCGATTCCGACATGCGTCAGCAGTACCTTGAGTTTCGCAGTGAAGGGGCGAAAACTTTCACCATGATGAGTGATACGTTGAAAGTCACGCCGTATGCCGGGGTGAAATTCCGTCACACCATGGAAGATAGCTACAAAGAGCGCAGCGCCGGAGATTTTAACCTGTCGATGAACTCTGGCAACGAAACGGCGGTAGACTCTATTGTCGGCCTGAAGCTGGATTACGCCGGGAAAGACGGCTGGAGCGCCACCGCTACCCTGGAAGGCGGCCCGAACCTGAGCTACAGCAAGAGCCAGCGTACAGCGTCATTACAGGGTGCGGCGGGTCAATCGTTCGGCGTGGATGACGGTCAAAAAGGCGGCGGCGTTAATGGTCTGGCAACCATCGGCGTGAAATACAGCAGCAATGATACCGCGCTACATCTGGATGCATACCAGTGGAAGGAAGACGGTATCAGCGATAAAGGCTTTATGCTTAACGTTAAGAAAACATTTCGTTAAATAAACGACATTATATAACACTAATAAAGGCCGCTTATTATTAAGCGGCCTTTTTAAATCATATCCCCTGGTAAAGATAAAGTCCTTATTTGGACTACCTGGATGATTCATTAATTGCTATCGTACTATACGCTAAATAGATCTTATATTTATTCCACCAGTAGTGCTCGTTTTATCAACAAGGATTTTGAAATGTTTAAATTTGTAAAAATTGCCGTTGTGGCAGGGGTTCTGGCGACGCTCACTGCTTGTACTGGTCATATCGAAAACAAAAAAAATAACTGCAGCTACGATTATTTGCTGCACCCTGCAATTTCTATTTCTAAAATTATTGGCGGTTGCGGCCCGGCTGCCGATCAATAATAGAAACGACTGCGCAGATACAAAAAAACCGGGATTTTCCCGGTTTTTTTACAGGTCTGATAAACGGTACGGCGCAGATGCCTTGTCCAACTTACGCTCGTTTGTAGGCCCGATAAGCTAGCGCCATCGGGCAAGCAATAACCCTTACGGTTTCGCCACAAAGCCAATGGCTTCGTAAACGGCTTTCAGCGTTTCGGCCGCACGTGCGCTGGCTTTTTCCGCCCCGTCTTTCATCACCTTCTGCAAGAACGCTTCGTCGTTGCGGAAACGGTGATAGCGCTCCTGCAACTCAGACAACATTCCGGAAACCGCCTCCGCCACTTCGCCTTTCAAATGGCCATACATTTTACCTTCAAATTGTTTTTCCAGTTCAGGAATGCTCTGACCGGTCACGGCGGAAAGAATATCCAGCAGGTTAGAGACACCCGCTTTCTCTTTCACATCATAACGCACTACCGGCGGCTCGTCGGAGTCAGTGACCGCACGTTTGATTTTCTTCACTACCGATTTCGGATCTTCCAGCAGGCCGATCACGTTATTACGGTTATCGTCCGATTTGGACATTTTCTTTGTCGGCTCCAGCAGCGACATCACGCGCGCGCCGGATTTTGGAATAAACGGTTCCGGTACTTTGAAAATATCGCCATACAGCCCGTTAAAACGCTGGGCGATATCGCGGCTCAGTTCCAGATGCTGCTTCTGATCTTCGCCTACCGGCACCAGATTGGTTTGGTACAACAGGATGTCTGCCGCCATCAACACCGGGTAATCAAACAGGCCGGCGTTAATGTTTTCCGCATAGCGCGCAGATTTATCTTTAAACTGCGTCATACGGCTCAGCTCGCCGAAATAGGTATAGCAGTTCAGCGCCCAGCCAAGCTGCGCATGTTCCGGCACATGGGACTGAACGAAAATAGTGCTCTTTTCAGGATCAATACCACATGCCAGGTACAGCGCCAGCGTATCCAGCGTCGCTTTACGTAGCTGCTGCGCGTCCTGACGCACGGTAATAGCATGTTGGTCTACGATGCAGTAGATGCAATGATAGTCATCCTGCATGTTTACCCACTGACGCAATGCCCCCATATAGTTGCCAATGGTCAATTCACCTGAGGGCTGTGCGCCACTAAAAACGATGGGCTTAGTCATTTTTTATTTCCTGGTTATCGCTATGCGGAAGCCCAAGTGCGGGCAAAAGATCGTTAAAACTGTCATAAATGACGTCCGGCTCGCTAAGAGCGATCGCTTCGCCATAATTGTAGCCGTATGTCAGGCCAACCGAAGGGCAGCCCGCCGCTTTTGCAGCCTGAATATCATTACGCGAATCGCCGACAAAAAGCATCTGCTCCGGCATCATGCCCAGCCGGCTTGCCACCAGCAACAGCGGCTCCGGATGCGGCTTCTTATTTTGCACATCATCGCCGCCGATAACCACACTAAAGTATTTGGCGATATCAAGCGATTCCAGCAACGGCGCGACGAACGGCGTCGGCTTATTCGTCACCAGACCTAATGACAACCCGCTGGCGTGCAGCGCGCCCAGCGTGTCGGCGACATGCGGAAATAAAAAGGTGCCTTCTTCCGCCACTTCGCCATAATACCTGTCGAACAGTTTACGCAGAATGCGTACCTGTTCCTCGGCAGGAATATCTTCATCAACGGGCGGTTTCCCCATCGTCTTACGCAGCGTGGCGCGCTCCTCGCGAGCCCAGGTCAGCGCGCGTTCCATCAATACGTCTGCGCCGTTACCAATCCAGGTAATCACGCGCTCCTCGCCCGCGACCGGCAGTTCCAGCGCATACAGCGCCATATCCACCGCCGCGGCAAGACCCGGCGCGCTATCCACCAGCGTACCGTCAAGATCAAAGGCGACGCCCCGAATATTCTGTAACTTATCCATGACTTACCTTTGCCAGCTCACTGCGCATTTCATCAATCACTTTTTTGTAGTCGGGCTTATCGAAAATTGCCGACCCCGCAACAAACATGTCCGCACCTGCTGCGGCGATCTCGCCGATATTGTTCACCTTCACGCCGCCGTCCACCTCCAGGCGAATGTCGTAACCGGAGGCATCAATGCGGCGACGCACTTCGCGCAGTTTATCCAGCGTCTGCGGAATGAAAGACTGGCCGCCGAAGCCTGGGTTCACGGACATCAGCAGGATCACATCCAGTTTGTCCATGACGTAATCGAGATAACTGAGCGACGTTGCCGGGTTGAATACCAGCCCCGCTTTACAGCCGTGTTCTTTAATCAACTGTAGCGTGCGGTCAACATGTTCGGAGGCTTCCGGGTGAAAAGTAATGATGCTCGCGCCAGCGGCGGCAAAGTCGGGCACGATACGGTCGACTGGCTTGACCATCAGGTGGACATCAATTGGCGCGGTAATACCGTACTGACGCAGGGATTTCAGCACCATCGGGCCGATAGTCAGGTTCGGCACATAGTGATTATCCATGACGTCAAAGTGTACAACATCAGCACCGGCAGCCAGCGCTTTGGCGGTGTCTTCACCCAGGCGAGCAAAATCAGCCGACAGAATTGAGGGGGCAATCAAATACTGTTTCATCCGCTTCTCCTTGAGAATTATTTTCTTGCAGGCGTTGCGACTCCTGGTTGGTACAGAGCCAGCAGTTCGTCCACCTTTTTACGTGTGCCGCCGTTGCTGCTTATACTGCGTCTAACTTTGACGACATGCAATTTTGCGAGTTGATACCACTCGCGTGTGAGCGCCGTATCATGGTTGGAAATGAGCACCGGTATCCGGTTACTGACCAGATTCTCAGCGATTTCCGCCAGATGCGCTTGTTGCGTCAGGCTAAAACTATTGGTGTGATACGCTGTGAAGTTAGCCGTGGCGGACAACGGCGCATAAGGCGGATCGCAATAGACCACCGACGACTTGTCCGCACGCGCCATACTGTCTGCGTATGACTCACAGTAAAAGAACGCATTCTGCGCTTTTTCTGCAAAGTGGTACAACTCCGCTTCCGGGAAGTAAGGTCTTTTATAACGACCAAACGGTACATTAAATTCCCCGCGTAAGTTATAGCGACAGAGTCCGTTATAACCGTAGCGGTTCAGATATAAAAACAGTACCGCCCGACGAAAGGGGTCCTGGCAGGTGTTGAACTCCTCACGGAGTTGGTAATAGACCTCAGCCTGGTTAGTTTCAGGCATAAACAGCTCGCGCGAAGCCTGTACATACTCGTCAGTACGTAACTTCACGATGTTATAGAGGCTAATAAGGTCGCTGTTGATATCGGCGAGGATATAACGAGAAAAGTCGGTGTTAAGAAACACCGATCCGGCACCCACAAAAGGTTCAACAAGGCACTCGCCTTTTGGCAAATGTCGTTTGATATCATCAAGCAGAGGGTATTTTCCCCCTGCCCACTTCAAAAAAGCGCGATTTTTTTTCATGCTGACTAACTAATTACACCTTCTCCGGCTGTGGAGAAAGCTCCGACAGCATCCTGCGCTTTAGGCTGTGCCGCGTTGCTTTACGGCGCATTTGACGGTAGCAAATGCGCCCCTCGCGCCTGTCCTGAACAAAAATAGCTGTCAGCGACACTCACAGGCAATTGCAGGACACAGCCTGGATTATTTCAGATCGGCCTGAACCTGATGCAACGGTTTTGCCCACGGGTTTTTCGCCTGCACATCGGCAGGTAAGGTGGACACCGCACGTTTAGCATCTTCTTTCGAAGCATACATCCCCGTTACCAGCACATACCACGGTTGTCCATTACGCGTCGTCTCGTATACCACATAATTTTTCAGGTTCTCTTTCTTCGCCCAACCGTTCAGGTTGTCGTAATTTGAAGAACTACTGAGCTGCAATGTGTAGTGGCTGGATGGCGCGCTCTTTAATGCGCCAACGTTGCCGGCGCTTTTCCCGCCGCCTGCGACAGGCGTCGTCGAGGCTTGCGCTGGCTTCGCTGTTTGTACCGGCGCAGCGCTTGCCGTCGCTGTCGGCGCAGCCGTCGTGGTGGTCGCTTTCGGCGTCGCGGCTGGCGCTGCCGGTTCCGTGCGTTTCACTGGCGCGACCGGTTTCTTCGGTTCCGCAGTGGTGGTTTTCGCCGTGGTCTGCGGTTTCTTAGGTTCAATGACGGCCTGTTTACGTTCCGGACGCGTGGTATGACGCTCGGTAGGTTCGCTAACCGCCGCCTGACGCGTCGTGCTGCCATTGCGAACTGGCGCGACGGTTGCAGGCTCTGTCGGCAACGTAGAGTTCACCGCAACATTGTTCATCTGCTCTGGATTCTGCGTCAGCGCATTATTCAGATCGCCCTGCACTTCCACGCGCTGCTGACCGTCAGCGACCACAGGTGACTGTCCCTGCGTCGGCGTTGAAGAAATCGGCGGCAACGAAATATCCTGCGACGTATTGCCCGCGGTTTGTTCTGCGGAGGTGGCGCCCGGCGCAGGCTGGGTCGCATTCGCCTGATCGGCGGCGTTACCGGAAAGATCGATACTCTTTTCGCCAGAGGCCGACGGCTCGCTGGAAGACGTAGAGGGGGCTTTCAGCGCGGAGCCGATACCGATAATCAACAGCAGCAGCACCAGTACGCCAACGCCCATCATCATGTACTGACGAGAGGCTGGCTTATGGGCCGCTTTTTTACGCTTACGTGGGCGGCGTTCAACACGCTCTTCGTCCACCGTATCGTCTTCATCGGATTCGTACTCTTCTTCAACTTCAGGTTCTTCACTACGCGCTTTACGCGTACGCGTCGGACGGCGATCGTCGGCGTCCAGATCAACGTCATCAAAGTTGATCTGCGGCTCATTATCGCGTTCTGAAGATTGACGAGAACGACCAGTACGACGATCGCTGGGATCGGGTTTCAGCTCGTCTTCTGGTTTGAATTCATCCATTTAACACCCCACTCAAAGGTTAATGCTTACGACATTGCACATAACCTGAAGCTAAAAGACTGACATCTACGCAATATCAGTCTGACCTTTCTTGTTGTTACGCCTGCTGACAGTCAGCAATCGCGCTAAGAACGACTTCGTGCGACACTCCGCCGCGCACTTCACTTTTCCCTATGGCCAGCGGAAGCACTAAACGCAGCTCCCCCGCTAACACTTTTTTATCTCGCAGCATGTGCGGCAAATAGTCCTGCGCGGACATCTCGCAAGGGCCATTGACTGGCAACCCGGCCCGTTCGAGTAGAGCGATGATGCGCTGCGTATCAGCAGAACTGAACTGCCCCAAACGCTCGGATGCGCGCGCAGCCATCACTATACCTGCGGCAACGGCTTCACCATGTAACCAATTGCCATATCCCATTTCCGCTTCAATGGCGTGGCCAAAGGTATGTCCAAGATTCAGTAAAGCACGTAAGCCCGCTTCACGCTCGTCGGCGGCAACAACTTCGGCTTTCAGCTCGCAACAACGACGAATACAGTACGCCATCGCCGGGCCGTCCAGACGCAATAGCGCATCCAGATTACCCTCAAGCCAGGTGAAGAAGTCTGCGTCGAGTATAATGCCGTATTTGATCACCTCTGCCAGTCCCGATGCCAGTTCGCGTGCGGGAAGCGTTTTCAGGCAATCAAGATCGACAACCACAGAAGCGGGTTGGTAAAACGCGCCAATCATGTTTTTGCCAAGGGGATGGTTGACGGCGGTCTTCCCGCCCACGGAAGAATCAACCTGCGACAGTAAGGTAGTTGGCACCTGGATGAAACGAACGCCTCGCTGGTAGCTGGCCGCCGCAAAACCGGTGAGATCGCCAATCACGCCGCCGCCAAGCGCGACCAGCGTGGTATCACGACCATGCGGTTTTTTCAGTAACGCCGTAAACACCGTATCCAGCACCGTCAGGCTCTTATACTGCTCGCCGTCAGGAAGAATCACGCTGTCTACGTTAACGCCCGCCCGTTCGAGTACGCCGCGAACCTTGTCCAGATAAAGCGGCGCCAGGGTTTCGTTGGTCACTAACATGACCTGATCGCCTGATTTCAGCGGCAAGAATGAAGCTGGTTCGTTAAACAAACCAGCCGCGATGGTGATCGGGTAACTACGTTCCCCGAGAGTGACTGTAATCCTCTCCATGACGCGACATCCACCTTAGTTACTTGTGCCCGCTTACCCAGCGTATTCTGCTTGAATTAGTTGCTTTCCAGCATATGAATAATCTGGTTTGCCACAACCTTAGCGCTTTGATCGTCGGTGCGAATGGTGACGTCGGCAATCTCTTCGTACAGCGGATTGCGTTCGTTAGCCAGCGCTTCCAGAACTTCGCGAGGCGGTGCTTCAACCTGCAACAGCGGGCGTTTTTTATCACGCTGCGTGCGCGCTAGTTGTTTTTCGATGGTCGTTTCAAGGTAGACCACGACGCCACGCGCGGAGAGACGGTTACGCGTTTCACGCGATTTTACAGAGCCACCGCCGGTTGCCAGCACAATACCCTGTTTTTCCGTCAATTCGTTGATAACTTTTTCTTCACGATTACGGAAGCCGTCTTCACCTTCAACATCGAAGACCCAGCCCACATCAGCTCCGGTTCGTTTCTCAATCTCTTGATCAGAATCGTAAAATTCCATATTGAGTTGTTGAGCTAACTGGCGCCCAATAGTGCTTTTTCCGGCACCCATAGGCCCAACCAGAAAGATATTGCGTTTCTCTGCCATTTTTTCGGTACTACTAAGACTATTCGTTAATGGTAAACCCGCTTCACAGACACCCAGCGCAGCAGGACATGAACTGAAACCTCATAAGATATTGCGAGAGTCAGACTGAAAATTATCTCAATACTCAAGCGGGTTTGGCAACTGAATAAATCACCAAGCCTGATTGTTGCAAAACCCGAGTTAGCGTTGCCGGATGGCGACCAGAACAACATATCCGGCCTACAAATTGCTCTACTTTCAAACAATTGTGCGCAATCCGCAGAACCAATACGTCTGCATCAGCGGACATTCAGCCGTTTATCATCGGTCTTATGCACACCTTCGGCAAGGCAAAGCGCATTAATCAATGCGTAAGCAACGAAAAGCACGACTCTCAAATCGGTACTCCTTGTATGCTAAATACATCCGCACGTCAAATCCCGCAGATGCGTTCAGTGCAAAAACAGCGCTTTTTTATGCATAAATTATTCTGTCGCCACCAGTCTGGGGGTGATAAACACCACTAATTCGCGTCGCTCGTCCTCTTTGCCGTCATGGCGGAAGAGCTGACCAAGCCAGGGAATATCCCCCAACAGCGGCACGCTATCGCTACCCGATTTATTTTTTCGCGAAAAAATACCGCCCAGCGCCAGCGTCTCGCCGCTTTTTACCTCTACCTGCGTTTCAATTTCCTGTTTATCTATCGCCAGCACTTCGCCGTCAGCCTGTTGTAGTACCTGACCGGGGACATTCTGGCTGATATGTAACTTCAGGCGGATGCGCCCTTTTTGCAAAACGGTGGGCGTCACCTCCATTCCCAGCACCGCTTCTTTAAATTCCACGGAGGTCGCGCCGCTTTCGCCGCTGGAAACCTGATAAGGAATTTCGCTGCCTTGCTTGATACTGGCTGGCTGCAGATGGGAAGCCAGCAGCCGGGGGCTGGCGATAATATCCAACTGCTGCTTTTGCTCCAGCGCTGACAGCTCCAGATCCAGCAAGCGTCCGTTAATGCGCCCGATGTTAAACCCGACGCGTGAGGTGGCGGCGGCGACGGATAAATCACTGGAAAGCGTCGTCACGTCACCCACCGCGCCCGCTTGCGTCGCGTCAGCCAGCGTCCACTTTACGCCCAGTTCCCGTAGACTCTTTTCGTTAATGGTGACGATATGCGCCGCCAGCTCCACCTGCGCCACCGGCAGATCCATTTGCGATACCCATTTTTCCAGCTCCGCCAGGGCCGCGCGGTTATCGCGCAACAGCAGGCGGTTGGTGCGCTTATCTACCATGATGGTTCCCTTCGCGCTCAGGAGTTTCTCGCCCGCTTTCGCCAGTTCGCCGGCATCGGCGTATTGCAGGCTAATGCTGCGGTTTTCCAGCGGTAAATTAGCCTGAAGCCTTAACCGCTCGGCATCCTGCCGCGCACTGTGTTCTTTCTGCCAGGCCTGTGAATGAACATGGAGAATATTCCCCTCCTGACGCAGCACCAGCCCCGCGCTATTGACCACCGTCTGTAGCGCCTGTTTCCACGGCACATCCGTCAGATGTAGCGATAATGTCCCGCTGACGTCCGGCGACACCACCAGATTCTGCCGCTCCTGCTCGGCTAAAGTCTGCAAAACCTGCACCACAGGGACGTCGTCAACCACCAGCGTCACTTTCGCCGCTTTTCCCGCCTGCGCGGCGGGCATCAAGGCTATCAGTATTATGGCTATCCATCGCTTCATTGTCCGCTCCCTGACGTAGCCACCGCCACTGCGGCGGCGCACAATTTTCACCGGTCGTTAACGTTAAGGCTTCCGCCGTCAGGCAGACAATCGTCCAACCGTTTTCCAGCGTCTGCCCTTCTTCCACTCGTCGCCATTTTTGCTGACTGTCTTTAAGAATGCCTGTCCATCGCTCGCCTTTACGCACCGCGCCCTGATACCGCCACTGCGAGAGTTCTGCTATCCGGCAGCGATCTTCCGGCGGGCGGAAGGGATCGCGCATTCCCGTCAACGTCAGCAAACAAAAACAGAGCAATACACTGCGGCTAGCCTTCATTCGCCAGGCGCTCCAGTTGCAGCGTCATCAATAATTCCGCCCCCTCTCTACGCAATGAAAACCGACTTACGCTCATCTCGCTTTCGGCCAACCGGACAAACAGCGACGGCACCGCATCCCAGGACGTTTTCAGCGCCATTTCTCCCCCCTGCGCCGATGGCTGCCAGTGCAGCAAACGCAGGGGAGGCGCCTGGAAATCTAACGGCGAAAAAGGACGCGGATTTTCAACGGTGCCCCCGAAAAGCGGTTCAGCCGCGACGCTCAGACGGCGCAGATGACGCCACTGTTGCCGGGCGGCCTCGCGCTGCTGGCTTAACCGCGCATGTTGCGTATCCAGCGTCTTCCAGCCGGGATAGCCCACAGATAACGCGACCGTCAGCGTCAGGCACAGCACGCCTGCACACCAACCGAAAACCCGACCACGGCGCGACATCCCGTACCAGATATCAAAGAGCGCGTTCACGGGCGGCGCTCCTCGTTAACTGATAATGGAACTGCCAGCGCCCTTGCGCATCCTGCCGTGTGGCGCCCGTGCGGTTTAGCGGAAAACTGACATAGTGACGAAGCGATGTCTCAAGCGTGAGCAGGGCGTCAAACGTTCTCGCCAGCCCTTCCAGCTCTAGCGTCTCTTGCTGATAATTGAGGCTTGTCAGCCATGCCTGATCTGGCAACAGGTTGGCAAGGTCAGTCAAGATAGATTGCCAGGCTTGCGTCAGTTCACTCTGCGCCTGACGTTGTAATCGCGCCTGTTGCTGCCGCTGACGCTGCTGCAACTGCGGTATGTTCGCCGCAAGCGCCGTCGTGCGTCCGTTTTCCGCCGTCAGTAGCAGTTCATTAATCCTCCCCTCCTGCCAAAAAACCAACCGGGCGATCGTCGTGAGGCTTGCTATCAGCAGCAGGGACGCGCCCCATACCACGCACCACAACCGCAGACGCGCTACGTAATGTTGGCGCCGCCAGGGGAGCAAATTGACAGAATGCGCCATCAGCGTATCTCCCCTATGGCTAAACCCAGCGCAATCGCAAAGCGATAACCGTCCGGCGGAACCGGCGGTTGGCGGACGGTTACGGCGCGCCAGGGGTCGAATTCGCCTTCGGCGCATAACGAAATATGTTCCGGCACGACGGATAACGTCGCGGCAAGGTCATGCAGCGTCGTCGCCTCTCGCGCCGATTTACGCCCCCACGCATAGCGCGTCGCCCACAGCCACTGGCTCTCATCGCGCCAGACCAGACATTGCCGCCCCGAAGGTATAAACGGCAGCAAGCGCTGTAACGCGCAGGCATCGGGCGTTACAGCAGCGATGCGCACATTGAGCGTTTGCGCCAGCGTTAACAGCTCTGAAATTTCTTTGCTTTGCGCGGCGGTAACGTTGAACGCGGGACTCAGCGCATCGTCCTGAAAGTCGAAACGCAATAAGTCCGGATCCATATCCAGCTCACGCGCCATCGTTTGTGAAAGCCATGCGACTTGCTCACGTTCCCGCAGACGCATCGGCGGATGTGGAAAAGCGCGTTGCAATGTCCGATTTGCGGGAAAAGAGAGATAAATACGGTGACGTAGCGGCAGCTCGCGGCTCCAGGGTCGCAGTACGTGAGCCAGCGATTGCGGGTCAGGAATCGTACCCTCTGCCGTGGAGGCGTTCATCAGCGGCAGTCGCCACCAACGTTGCAGGGACCAGCCCGATGCGCCGCGAATAACGGCGATGGCCAGCGCTTCATGCTGCTGAATATGCAATCCTATTTGCCAGGTTTTAAAAGCCATAACGGTCGATCTCCTTATCACCCGTCGCGTTAACGGGTATATCAATGCGTCTGGCTTGCCTTTATACTACCGCGCGTTTGTTTATAAACTGCCCAAATGACACTAAATGGGAAATCTCCAGTGAAGTTCGTAAAGTATTTATTGATCCTTGCAGTATGTTGCATCCTGCTGGGAGCAGGCTCGATTTATGGCCTTTATCGCTATATTGAGCCACAGCTACCTGACGTCGCGACATTGAAAGATGTGCGTTTGCAAATTCCGATGCAGGTTTACAGCGCGGATGGCGAACTTATCGCGCAATATGGCGAAAAACGTCGTATTCCCGTTACGCTCGATCAAATTCCGCCGGAAATGATCAACGCCTTTATCGCCACCGAAGATAGCCGCTTTTATGAGCATCACGGCATTGACCCGGTAGGTATTTTCCGTGCGGCCAGCGTCGCGCTCTTCTCCGGTCACGCATCGCAGGGAGCAAGTACCATTACCCAGCAACTGGCGCGAAACTTCTTCCTTAGCCCCGAACGCACGCTGATGCGCAAGATCAAGGAAGCGTTTCTGGCGATTCGTATTGAGCAGTTGCTGAATAAAAATGAGATCCTCGAACTCTATCTGAACAAGATCTATCTCGGCTACCGCGCCTATGGCGTTGGCGCGGCGGCACAGGTCTACTTTGGTAAGACGGTCGACCAGCTTAGCCTAAGCGAAATGGCGGTTATCGCCGGGCTACCTAAAGCGCCTTCTACCTTTAATCCGCTCTACTCGATGGATCGGGCGATAGCGCGCCGTAACGTAGTGCTTTCGCGAATGTTAAGCGAGGGATATATCACTCAGGCGCAGTACAATCAGGCCCGTAGCGAACCTATCGACGCAAATTATCACGCGCCGGAAATCGCCTTCTCCGCACCTTATCTGTCGGAAATGGTGCGCCAGGAAATGTATAACCGTTATGGCGAAAGCGCCTACGAAGATGGTTATCGTATTTACACGACCATCACCCGCAAAGTGCAGCAGGCCGCGCAACAGGCGGTGCGTAATAACGTGCTGGACTATGACATGCGCCACGGTTATCGCGGCCCGGCGAATGTGCTATGGAAAGTGGGCGAAACGGCGTGGGACAGTAAAAAAATTACCGATACGTTGAAAGCGTTGCCGACCTACGGACCGCTGCTTCCCGCCGTGGTCACCAGCGCTAATCCGCAAGAGGCGACCGCTGCGCTTGCCGACGGTACGTCCGTTTCGCTACATATGGAAGGAATGCGTTGGGCGCGGCCTTACCGCTCGGATACACAGCAGGGGCCGACGCCGCGTAAAGTTACCGATGTCGTCCAGACAGGTCAGCAAATCTGGGTTCGTCAGGTGGATAACGACTGGTGGCTGGCGCAGGTACCGGAAGTGAACTCCGCGCTGGTTTCGCTTAACCCGCAAACTGGCGCGGTACTGGCGCTGGTCGGCGGTTTCGATTTTAATCAGAGTAAATTTAACCGCGCGACGCAAGCTTTGCGTCAGGTGGGGTCGAACATCAAACCGTTCCTCTACACCGCCGCAATGGATAAAGGGCTGACGCTCGCCAGTATGCTCAACGATGTGCCGATTTCCCGCTGGGACGCCGGGGCAGGTTCAGACTGGCGTCCGAAAAACTCCCCGCCGCAGTACGCCGGACCGATTCGTTTACGCCAGGGGCTGGGGCAGTCGAAAAACGTGGTGATGGTACGCGCCATGCGCGCCATGGGCGTCGACTATGCGGCGGAGTATCTGCAACGCTTCGGCTTCCCGGCGCAGAATATCGTGCATACCGAATCGCTGGCGCTGGGCTCCGCCTCCTTCACGCCGATGCAGGTTGCGCGCGGTTATGCGGTGATGGCGAACGGCGGTTTCCTGATCGACCCGTATTTCATCAGCAAGATTGAGAACGATCAGGGCGGCGTGATCTTCGAAGCGAAACCGAAAATCGCCTGCCCGGAGTGCGATATCCCGGTCATTTACGGCAATACGCAGAAATCCGACGTGCTGGAAAACACCAATGTGGAAGAGGTCGCGGTTTCGCAAGAGCAGCAAAACAGCGCCGTACCGATGCCTGAGCTGGAACAGGCAAACCAAGCGCTGGTCGCGCAAAACGGCACGCAGGAGTACGCGCCGCATGTGATCAATACACCGCTGGCGTTTCTGATTAAAAGCGCGCTGAACACCAATATCTTCGGCGAACCCGGCTGGATGGGTACCGGCTGGCGTGCGGCGCGTGACCTTAAACGTCGCGATATCGGCGGCAAAACCGGTACAACCAACAGCTCGAAAGACGCATGGTTCTCCGGCTATGGCCCTGGCGTCGTCACTTCCGTATGGATCGGCTTTGACGATCACCGCCGTGATTTAGGCCGCACCACCGCTTCCGGCGCGATCAAAGATCAAATCTCCGGCTATGAGGGCGGCGCGAAGAGCGCGCAACCAGCATGGGACGCCTATATGAAAGCCGTGCTGGAAGGCGTGCCGGAACAGCCGCTAACGCCGCCGCCGGGCATCGTCACGGTGAATATCGACCGCAGTACCGGACAACTGGCGAGCGGCGGTAACAGCCGTGAAGAGTATTTCATCGAAGGCACGCAGCCGACACAACAGGCGGTACACGAGGTGGGAACCACCATTATTGATAATGGTGAAACACACGAACTGTTCTGATCAAAAAAGGCGCTCCGGCGCCTTTTTTATTGTGTTTAGCGGATGACGGCGAACGGGGAGACAAACTTTCCGTTGGCTTGATCAACGCCGCGCCATCAGGCAATTCGGCCCTGCGCTTTCAACCACTCGCGTACCAGAAACAGCGCGCTGACGTTGCGGGCCTCGTTAAAATCGGGGTCTTCCAGCAGATCCATTAAATGCGCCAGCGGCCAGCGTACCTGCGGCAATGGCTCAGGCTCGTCGCCTTCCAGCGACTCCGGATAGAGATCTTCCGCCACCACGATATTCATTTTGCTGGAAAAATAAGAGGGCGCCATGCTGAGTTTTTTTAAGAAGGTCAGGTTATGCGCGCCAAACCCGACCTCTTCTTTGAGCTCCCGGTTCGCCGCTTCAAAAACGGTCTCGCCCGGGTCGATCAATCCTTTCGAGAAGCCCAGCTCATAGGATTCGGTTCCCACCGCATACTCACGAATAAGAATCAGATGCTCATCAACGATCGGCACAATCATTACCGCCTCACGGGTTGATGGTCGCATACGTTCATACACGCGACGCACGCCGTTGCTGAACTCCAGATCCACGCTTTCTACGTTAAACAGTCGGGATTGTGCGACGGTTTCCACTTTCAGAATGGTGGGTTTTTGTAATGATTTGCTCATTGTGAGAATCTTTGCAGTGTAATCTGTGGTCATTGTGCGACATACCGCACGGTTTCGGCAATGCGAATTGCCGTTTATTTACATTTATGTAACGTAATAAAAATTAATTCTTATTTCAAATTAAAAGTCAATAGGTTGAAATAACTCCAGGAATTTGCTGATATTCCGTTTTTGGTGGTATTGCTATGATTTGCCTTCACTGGGATGCGCTTTACAATGCTCAAGTTCAACTCCACGCTTGCCGATAGCCAACCACAGAAAAATGTTTATTGGACAGGGTGCGACTGACCACGCCTGACAGACTTAGTAAGATGGGGAAAGCATGAGCACCATTCTGATTTTTATAGCTGCTTTGCTGGCCTGCTCTCTACTGGCAATATGGCGGTTCCGGGTAAAGTCCAGACGAGGGAGCTTACCGTGGATCAGCGCCTTTCAGGACGCGCAAACGCGTAAACTGTTGCCCGAAGAGCGCAGCGCGGTAGAAAACTATCTCGATAACCTTAGCCAGATCCAGCAAGTTCCGGGGCCGACAGGCGCCAGTGCTGCGCCCATCTCGCTGACGCTGAACGCGGAAAGCAACAGTGTCGTGATACTGACCCACTCCATCACCCGCTACGGCATTACCACTGACGATCCTAATAAATGGCGCTACTACCTCGACTCCGTCGAAGTCCATCTGCCGCCTTTCTGGGAACAGTACATCAATGATGAAAACAACGTTGAGCTGATCCTCACGGATACGCTGCCGCTGGTGATCTCTTTAAACGGCCATACGCTGCAAGAGTATATGCAGGAGTCGCGCGGCTACGCGCTACAGAATACTGCCTCTACGCAGGCGTCGATTCGCGGCGAAGAGAGCGAGCAGATTGAGCTGTTGAATATCCGTCAGGAGACCCACGAAGAATATGCGCTCAGCCGCCCGGCTGGCTTGCGCGAAGCGTTGTTAATCGTCGCCTCCTTTTTGTTATTCTTTTTCTGCCTGATAACGCCAGACGTTTTTGTACCGTGGATGATAGGCGGCGCGATCCTGCTGCTGGCAGCCGGACTTTGGGGACTTTTTGCGCCGCCGTCGAAAAGCGCGCTGCGGGAAATTCACTGTCTGCGGGGAACGCCCCGCCGCTGGGGACTGTTTGGGGAGAATAATCAGGAGCAGATTAACAATATTTCGCTGGGCATCATCGACCTTATTTACCCTGCCCACTGGCAACCCTACATTACGCAGGATCTTGGGCAACAAACGGATATTGATATTTACCTTGATCGCCATGTCGCCCGCCAGGGCCGGTTTTTATCCCTGCATGATGAAGTGAAAAACTTTCCGTTGCAGCACTGGTTACGCAGCACTGTTATTGCTATCGGTTCGCTGCTGGTGTTGTTTATGCTGCTGTTCTGGATCCCGCTGGATATGCCAATCAAGTTCACGCTATCGTGGATGAAAGGCGCGCAAACCATTGAAGCGACAACGGTAAAACAGCTTGAAAAAGCTGGCGTGCGGGTGGGCGATACGCTGCACCTGAGCGGTAAAGGAATGTGTAATATTCATTCCGGCGCGACCTGGAGCGGCCAGTCTAACTCACCGTTTATGCCATTCGATTGCTCGCAAATCATCTGGAATGACGCGCCTGCGCTACCGCTGCCGGAATCAGACCTGGTGAATAAAGCGATGGCGCTAAGCCAGGCGGTAAATCGTCAGCTCCATCCAAAACCCGAAGACGACTCGCGCGTCAGCGCATCTTTACGCTCCGCGATCCAAAAATCGGGCATGGTATTATTAGATGATTTTGGCGATATTGTTCTGAAAACTGCTGATTTGTGCGCGGCGGAAGACGAGTGCGTGCGTCTGAAAAATGCGCTGGTTAATCTCGGTAACAGTAAGGACTGGAACGCGCTGGTGAAACGCGCGAACGCCGGCAAACTGGACGGCGTCAACGTGCTGCTACGCCCCGTAAGCGCAGAGTCGCTGGAAAATCTGGTCACGACCTCAACGGCGCCGTTTATTTCTCGCGAGACCGCGCGTGCCGCCCAGTCGCTGAATAGCCCCGCTCCCGGCGGATTCCTGATCGCCAGCGATGAAGGCAGCGAACTGGTTGATCAGGCCTGGCCGTCAACGCCGCTGTATGACTATCCCGCGCAGGAACAGTGGAGCGCCTTCCAGCGTCTGGCGCAAACACTCATGCAGACGCCATTTAGCGCCGAGGGCATTGTCACCAGCGTGTATACCGATGCCAACGGTACGCAGCATATCAGCCTGCATCGTATCCCCGATAAATCCGGCTGGTGGCGTTACCTCGGCACCACGCTGCTGATGCTGGCAATGATAGTGAGCGCGGTCTACAACGGCATTCAGGCGTTCAGGCGTTATCAACGCCACCGTACCCGTATGGCGGACATCCAGGAATACTATGAAAGCTGCCTCAATCCCAGGTTAACCGTCTCTCCGGAAAATCTCATCTGATAGCGCCGCCGTGCGACAGGGTATGCTACCCTGTCGCGCAAATTGCGTTACCCTGGAGTTCCCCATGCATATTGATATTGACTGGCAAAACGTGGATACCGTTTTGCTGGATATGGACGGCACGCTGCTCGATCTCGCGTTCGATAACTATTTCTGGCAAAAGCTGGTACCGGAAACCTACGGCGCGCAGCAGGGTATTTCGCCGCAGGACGCGCAGGAATATATTCGTCAGCAGTATCATGCCGTACAGCATACGCTAAACTGGTACTGTCTGGATTACTGGAGCGAGCGTCTGGGTCTGGATATTTGCGCCATGACGACGGCGCAAGGACCGCGCGCCGTTTTGCGCGACGATACCGTACCGTTTCTGAATGCGTTAAAAGCCAGCGGAAAACGTCGGATTCTGCTCACCAATGCGCATCCACATAACCTGGCGGTGAAGCTGGAGCATACCGGTCTGGCCTCACACCTTGATTTATTACTTTCCACCCACACATTTGGTTATCCCAAAGAGGATCAGCGGTTATGGCGCGCTGTCACTGAGGAAACGGGAATAAGCGCAGAGAAAACGCTGTTTATCGATGACAGCGAACCGATTCTCGACGCCGCCGCCCGGTTTGGTATTCGCTACTGTCTTGGCGTGACGAATCCCGATTCCGGTCTGGCGGAAAAGCACTATACGCGCCATCCGTCCCTGAACGACTACCGCCGTCTGATCCCCTCGCTGAAGTGAAGGAGACGCCATGAAAGAAAAGTCCTCCGTTGAGGTCAGACTGGATAAATGGCTGTGGGCCGCGCGTTTTTATAAAACCCGCGCGCTGGCCCGCGAGATGATTGAAGGCGGTAAGGTGCATTACAACGGCCAGCGCAGTAAGCCGAGCAAAATCGTCGAGCTGAACGCAACCCTTACCCTGCGTCAGGGAAATGACGAACGGACGGTGATCGTTAAAGCCATCACCGAACAGCGCCGTCCGGCCAGCGAAGCCGCCGCTCTGTATGAAGAGACGGCGGAAAGCGTGGAGAAACGCGAAAAAATGGCGCAGGCGCGCAAACTTAACGCCCTGACCATGCCGCATCCGGACAGGCGACCGGACAAGAAAGAGCGCCGCGACCTGTTACGATTTAAACACGGCGACAGCGAATAACTGTCACCCGCAAGAGAGATGATTATGCCGCAACATGACCAATTACATCGTTATCTGTTTGAAAACTTTGCCGTTCGCGGCGAGCTGGTGACCGTTTCGGAAACCTTGCAACAGATCCTCGACAATCATACCTACCCGCAGCCGGTGAAAACCGTACTGGCCGAACTGCTGGTCGCCACTAGCCTGCTGACCGCGACGCTGAAGTTTGCCGGTGACATTACGGTACAGCTCCAGGGCGACGGGCCGTTAAGCCTGGCGGTGATCAATGGCAATAATCAGCAGCAGATGCGCGGCGTGGCTCGCGTTCAGGGCGATATCCCTGACAATGCGGATCTCAAAACGCTGGTTGGCAACGGCTATCTGGTGATCACCATTACGCCGGAAGAGGGTGAACGCTATCAGGGCGTGGTGGGTCTGGAAGGCGATACTCTGGCGGCGTGCCTGGAAGATTACTTCCTGCGCTCCGAGCAGTTGCCGACGCGCCTGTTTATCCGTACCGGCGATGTCGACGGTAAACCGGCGGCAGGTGGAATGTTGCTTCAGGTGATGCCGGCACAGAACGCGCAGGCAGAGGATTTCGACCATCTGGCTATGTTGACGGAAACCATTAAAAGCGAAGAGCTGCTGACGTTACCGGCAAATGACGTGCTGTGGCGTTTGTATCACGAAGAAGAAGTCACGCTCTACGATCCGCAAAATGTTGAGTTCAAATGCACCTGTTCACGCGAACGTTGCGCGGGCGCGCTGAAAACATTGCCGGATGAAGAAGTGGACAGCATTCTGGCGGAAGAAGGTGAAATCGATATGCACTGCGATTATTGCGGCAATCATTACCTGTTCAATGCGATGGATATCGCGGAGATCCGTAACAACGCCTCTCCTGCCGATCCACAGGTTCATTAATCGCCTTTCAGTCGACAACATCATTGCCTGATGGCGCTGCGCTTATCTGGCCTACAGCATCCCGCTCCGTAGCTACCGTCTTGAACGTCAAGCGGTAGCTACATAATTTTCATCCCACGGAAGCCGCGTTTTCAACACGCCGAAGCATAAATGTACCAGTTTGCGCATCACAGCTCCCAGCGCGGCTTTCTTCG
>NZ_JBCMFH010000029.1:0-17728 GCF_043848115.1 Salmonella sp. 2020_1395
GGTGCTTTTGCCGTTACGCACCACCCCGTCAGTAGCTGAACAGGAGGGACAGCTGATAGAAACAGAAGCCACTGGAGCACCTCAAAAACACCATCATACACTAAATCAGTAAGTTGGCAGCATCACCAATCATTTGATGATTAATCTTAGCGCAAATCTGCGATCTGATAGACTTCGCTGCTTTCCCTTCTTCCAACGGCAATAACGAGTAAAACGACTTTCTCATCAATGACTTGGTATACAAGTCTGTAGCCAGATGCACGAAGTTTGATTTTATAGCGATCAGCATGACCATGTAACCGGGCTGCGGGTACGCGTGGATTTTCCAGCCGTTCTGCCAGTTTCTTTTTGAATTGTTCACGGATGGTGTGGCCGAGTTTCTGCCATTCCTTCAGTGCTCTACGGTCAAAAGCCAGTTCATAGGTCATCCAGGTTAACCTTCACAATTTCCGGGTTTTTCATGCGCTCATCAGCAACAGCGTTTAACTCAGCATCTTCAGCGAGTTCCCGATAGTAGGCGTAAAGTTTTGGTGGAACGCAATAGAACGCCGGTTCGTTTCGGTTCAGGATCGCAACAGCGTCCCCTTCACCTTCAGCTACGGTTCCCATAGGATTTTTTTTCAGGTCAGTAATACTGGCCGCTGTAGTTGTCAGAATTTGATAGCTCATAAGCCCTCCGCTTGTCTCATTGGCATAATAGCATCTTTAAAAGCACTCTTAAAAGTGCTTATGTTGAGAAAAACATCAGAACAGGTGAGATATGGCTCTTTCCGACATCGCCTTAAAACGCTCTGTAACGCGTTCTGAGCGTTTTTTCCCGTTTCGTTGTAGTCAGCTACGGTTTAACGGTTTTTAACGCCGCTCAACGCTTTTTAGCGGCCTTGTTGCTGTGATCTGTTGCCATGATCCGGATAGGAGTTCAATCTTGATCAAAATTTCCTCAAGGCAACGACTGTTTTGTAAATACCCTCTAAAACGCGCTGTATCGCATTCTGAGCGATTTTTTCGATTTCGCATGGTTTCACCATGGTTGTATCGAACGAAGCGGCAGAAAGCGATTCAGGGCTTCTCAGTGAAAGATCCAAAAAGGATCAATCAACGGATCGTATGAGCTGAACTCTTCTGGTTTTGAGAAAGGAGACACCGCTCGCCGCAGCCGAACGACCGAGTGTAGCGAGTTAGTGAGCGAGGAAGCGGAATAGCACAGGGATTACATTAGGCACTTACGCACAGTGGTTAAAAAATGAGCATATTGTTTTTATGTGTGGTTGTCTTGGTTCAGAGTGATCTGTCCTCCGGGTTTACGCAAAGTTATCCACAGGCGCTGTGAATTTTTTGTTTTGAGCAGAGTTATCCACAGATTTTTTGTGTTTTTTTGCTTATTAAACTTCTTGTTTTTAAGATCTTAAATGTAGATCGGTAGATCTACTTTAAGATCTTTAACTTACTTTAACTTATTCTGCAAACATTGTGCCAGCTTTTTTATCAATAATTTCATTAAGATAGGTGTTGTTTTTTGTCGCCTCAAAATGAAAGGTGGATGGGTACGCACTGAAAGGTGGATGGGTACGCACTGTAATTTTCATGAAAGGTGGATGGCTGCGCACTGAAAGGTGGATGGGTACGCACTGAAAGGTGGATGGGTACGCATTTTTCTGTTTTTATTCAGATATTCGTATCTTTGTATCTTCATTTCTTTAGTTCTTTATAGTGCTCTAATTTAACGTATGACGTTAAAAGGTGGATACCTGCGCATTTCTATCATATTGAATATAAATGATAAAAATTCTTTCATGTGATCCGTGTTTTGGTGGAAATACATAAGGTGGATAAACCACTTTACATATTTCCGCCTTTGTGGTTATGATTTCACCATCAGAACTTAAAAACCACAGGTAATGTATGAACTTACTGAGCGTTACAAAGAAAACAAAAATTCGCCACAGAAATGAAATTAACAGCACATTCTCATCGTTGCCTTTGTCTGCCAGAAGAATTTTGTTTATGGCTATGGCGCAGATTGATTCACGTGAAGAGTTATCTGAGGGGGCAACCTTTCGTATTACGGCTCGGGAATATGCATTTATCGCTGATATTGATGTAACAGGTGCTTACCGGCAGTTGAAAGAGGGGGCAGAAGAACTTCAGGCCAGTGTTATTCGCATTCCTCGAAATCAACTTCTCACACCTCAGGGCAATCAAAGCTCTGGACATACGAAGAAGAGAGGTAAATTACCTTCTGATGCAGTCAGGCTTATGAACCTGACTGCGTTTTGTGATTATGTTGAAAGTGAAGGATATATTGATATTGCTTTTTCACATGTCATTGAGCCATATATCACGATGTTAAAGGATTCTTACACTACTCAGGTTTTGATATCGTCTGTAAGACTCGCTGATCAAAATTCAAATATGCTTTATCAGTTTATCAGGAAACAATACAGCAGTGGTAAAAAGACATTTTTCGACATTGAAGTAGATGTATTAAAGGATGAACTTGAATTATTCAGAATAGATAATGGCGAAAAAGTTTACCTTTATCAGAATTTTAAGGATTTTAATAAGGTTTTTCTGCAAAAAAATATTGAAAAAATAAATCAATATACAGAGATTAATCATCTCGAAGTTAAAATCGTTGAGAGAGTCGCAAGAAGAGCATCAAAGCTAAGGTTTTCTTATAAAATAGATAAAGAAAGTGAGGGCTTAGATATCAGAATACCATACGGTTTCAGAGGATAATTGCATAAACTTCGTTTTGAGATCGAAATGAGGTAGCTCATGGCTAAAATCTATCAATTCCCTCAGGGGGAAGAACGTGCTAAATTCAGGAAAGAAATTGCCAGGGAGCGTAAGAAACGTTTTGCAGTGAAAACAGGGAGCACTTTTGTTAAGTGGCTTGGCTGAGGATGGTTTTATCTTCGTCTTCTTGTCGCGAGTGTTTTACATTTTATCTTTGTTTTTGTGTTAGCCATTCTTGGTGCGTTTAAATGGGCTGTATTCTGGCTGGGTGGTATTTTGTGTGTCATCACTTGGTATCATCTCGATCACCAGTTATGGACGCCACAAAATCTGACTATACCGGTGATTACGGCAACCTGGATTTTGGGACTGCTGGCTGAGCCTCTGATGGAGCTGCTCAACAAAACTATGCCTTGGCACAAGTTACTTGTTCCCGAACCTGCGGACGAAAGCACCGAGAACAGTAGCGAGATAAGCCAGCAATGATGCTACTCAGCAGTTATGCCAGTCCCTGCCTTTTCACTGCGATGCAGGATAGGGCAAACGCCGCAAAATGACGTCTCTGACGCCATTCTGCAACGTTTGCCCGGTGACCTACAGTCGGTTCTTGTCGGAGAATTTTATGGAATATCAGGTGAGAGAGTTTATTAACGAAAAATATACTAAGGCTGTTAATATTTTAAAGGATAACCTTAAAGAAAACTACCATGTTTTTTATGGTGTGAGATTAATTGAGATTCTTTTTCCAGCCAGTGAGTATGGCACTGATGCTTTCTTTAAAGAGTTTGAATTAATTAACAGTGTAATACTTCCATTGGTAATCTTTGATTTAACACAACGCAAGCCAATGATGATTATCAGCTTCGATAAGATACTTGATGCCAGTTTGTTGGAAGGAACAAATATTGTGGTTCTTGAATGTATTACCCTCGCTGATCTTCTGACAAATGATAACATTGATTTTTTATATAAAAGCTAAGAATCTCCTTTCAGTTTAAATTTTCTGCTTGGGTCGCCAAGTGTTATTGAGTCTACTTCATGTGAGTAATGAAGTGTATGATAATGTGCTGGATTTTTCAGATAATCAGGGAGTGATATTATTTTTCCGCAGCTAATTGCAGAATGAAACCAGTTGCGGAATGTCTCGCTATTTGTTTTTAATGCATCTTTTGGAATAAATACTAATTTTATGTTGGAAACGTAATTAACAGGTTTAAGTATGGTATGTCTGTTTTGTCCAAAGTCTTTTAAAGCATCTGTAAACTCGTATTCAGATGTATAAATTCTAGTTTCTTTATTAAGGGTTTTGATCTGGAATATGAATGAATAGTAATTCTTATCAAGTATTTCAACAGTGCCTGGGTCTATACTCAGTTGTTTAATAACAGCTTCTCTTTTATACTCTAACCCGTCTCTGACTGATTGATATACAACCATTGCTGCATGATGTGAGCCACCACTGTTTGAAGCTACATATCGGTCAAACCAAGAATAATATTTAACATTAATAGGGGGGCGTGGGGGGAAACCTTCATGCTCAATGTGCCATATATTATCTTTCCAGTCTAAAATATTTTCAGCTTTCAGATTTTCGGCAGGATACATCCCCTCTCCCCAAGAATAAAGATCTTTGAACCAACTACCATTTATTACCTTGCTCCATCCACAACCGAAACTTTTCGAGTCAGTCAGAGATTGTATTTTGTTAAAATCGAAGTCCAGAGAGTGTTTCTTATCTGTAGTTATTAAGTTGCTCAGAATTTCAGCCAGATCCTTGTCAATATATCTCAGTGAGTATTCGCTAAATATATTTTCAAGCTGCAATATGGTGTCTGCATCTGCTGTAGGTTTAAATAACTTAATATCAGCAAGATTTTTAAACGTTGCTGTGGTCAGTTTATGGTGATCTGTCAACCTGTAGAGGTCACAGATCAATTCGGTTAAATATCTCATAGATTTTCATCCATGCTTCTATGGTTAGAATTTTGCAGACTCAAGCAACCAGTGATTCTTTATGTTTTCATCCTGGCTGTTGTACATCGCCAGCGCCGCTTTGAGAACGGTTGTTTTGCTCTGCCCTGTTCTGATAGCTTCAGCTTCCAGTATGTCCTCAAAATGGGCTGAAAGTCTGAAGTTCATCAACTTTGGTTTACCCACTACAGGCGCTCTGGTAGCGCCGGAGATAAAACGCGCGGTTTCTGCGTTTGTTGCTGGTTGCTGAGATTCATCGATGTTCGGACGGTTTAGTTTTAAAGCCATGACAATTTCCCCTTGTACGGTATGCATTAATAGTAAATATCATACTATCTTTATATTATCTTTACAATGTAAAGATTTATAGATGGTATTGATATTACTATAAAATTCCAATTTCCTGCGCCACTAGTTCAATCTGTGCTTTCGCTGTTGAAAGGCTTGATGCCCGGCTAACGTCATGTACCCCTGCCCCTTCATTACAGGCGCTTTCATACACATCCAGCTCGGATATCCGGGTTTTAAGAGGTTGAATCCAGATGTTGTCCGAACGCAGTAATTTATCCAGATCAATGGCCGCTTTTCTGTGGCGGGGTTTCGCTGAGTTGATTCTGGTGAACAGCACCCACGGTTCCAGGGCTGCGTTAGCTTTCTGAGCGGTGCGGATTTTCTCTGTAACACTGGTCAGAGTTTCGCTTTCGAAATCAGAGGACGGCTTAACCAGTGTTACCACGATATCTGATACTGTCAGGGCGCTACGGAACTCCTGGCTGTCGTGGCCGGGGCAATCGACAATGAGGACTTCACACAGCTTACTAAGTCGCTTAATTTCATTGCTGACGTTTCCGTAAGCTGCGTGAACCGGGATAGTGAGTAAGCCGTTATCTGTCCGCTTTTCGTTCCAGCTCAACAGATCGTGGTTTTTATCTGTCTTGAGGATAATTACCGACTTACCTTTATTGACCAGCATTGAGCCTGTGTTAGCCACGTAGGTGCTTTTGCCTACACCACCCTTATCTGATACGACAAGCAAGATTTTACCCATTTCAGAATTCCTCTCTTTATGACGTAAAGATTATGTAAAGACTTTCTTATCTTTACATTGTGTGTTGTTCGTAAAGATTATTTTGTCTTTACAGTGTCTTTATATTACACATGATTTACCATGTAAAGCACAAATAAAGATAAGCTTGTATTTATGTTATCTTTATTGTGTAAAGATTTGTGTGTATTTATAGTGGCTTTACGTGGTAAATCTGATACCGTCTTTACATCATCTTTATGTTGTAAATTTCTGTGTGACATTGTCACTTTATGGTCGGAGGTCTGTTTTCTGGTTCTTTTTGAGTATGCCTTTTAAATACCACCCATAACGGGTACTGTATAGTTATGCTTTAACTACCTAAATCGAACTGGTTCTACACTGTGACTCAAACTGTACCGAAAGGCTTTGTCCGGGCTTATTTACGCGCCTCTACATCTGAACAAGATGCTTCTCGCGCTCTGGCTGCGATTGATAGTTTTGCCGAGGAACGTGGGCTGAACATTTGCAATTACTACATTGAGAATGAATCTGGTTCGAGGCTTGACCGGCCTGAATTATTCAGGTTGCTCAAAGACTGCCGGCACAACGATATTCTCTTAATTGAGGATGTAGATCGGCTCTCACGTCTGACTGGCGAAGACTGGAACAGCTTGAAAAAATTGATTAGGCAGAAAGATATACGAGTGATGGCCATCAACGTTCCGACAACATGGATAGCTTCAGGAAGCCATGATTTTGATAGCCGCATGTTTGCTGCAATTAACGATATGTTGCTCGACATGCTGGCTGCTGTGGCACGTCGTGACTATGAACAACGCCGGGAACGTCAAAGACAGGGGATTAGTAAAGCTCAAAAAGAGGGAAGGTATAAGGGGCGACAGGCCAATAAGGAGCGATACGATGCCATCAATCGGTTGCTCGATAGCGGTAGTTCCTGGAGTCAGGTACAGAAAATTATGGCCTGTAGTCGAGGGACAATTAGTAGTGCTGTAAAATCGAGGAAGTTGAACGCCATTTAAGCTAGTAGTTACAACACTCAATAGAATTTAAGCCGACTCTGCTTGGCTTGCGAGTGTGGCTAATAGGGGAGCCCGCAGAATTCGGAAAAAATCGTACGCTAAGGTTTTCCGGGCATCCGTAAGGGCCGAAACTTCCCGTCTTCCAGTCTGCGGCTCTGCCGCCAGACGTAATCGCCGGTTAGGTTGATGTGCTCCCAGCCCAGCGGCGACAGGAATTGCAGCAGCTCGCCGTCCACCGGCTTGCCGGCCTCGACCAACCCCTGGGTGGCGCGTTCCAGGTACACCGTGTTCCACAGCACGATAGCCGCCGTCACCAGGTTGAGGCCGCTGGCCCGGTAGCGCTGCTGCTCGAAGCTCCGATCCCTGATTTCCCCAAGGCGGTTGAAGAACACCGCCCTGGCCAGCGAGTTGCGCGCCTCACCTTTGTTCAGGCCGGCATGCACGCGGCGGCGCAGTTCAACACTTTGCAGCCAGTCCAGGATGAACAGCGTGCGCTCGATCCGGCCCAGCTCGCGCAGGGCCACGGCCAGTCCGTTCTGGCGCGGGTAGCTGCCGAGCTTGCGCAGCATCAGCGAGGCGGTGACGGTGCCCTGCTTGATCGAGCTGGCCAGGCGCAGGATGTCGTCCCAGTGGGCACGCACGTGCTTGATGTTCAGGGTGCCGCCGATCAGCGGGCGCAACGTCGGGTAGGCTTGCACGCCCTGCGGCACGTACAGCTTGGTTTCGCCGAGGTCGCGGATGCGCGGCGCGAAGCGGAAGCCTAGCAGGTGCATCAGGGCAAAGACGTGATCGGTGAAGCCGGCCGTGTCGGTGTAGTGCTCCTCGATCCGCAGGTCGGACTCGTGGTACAGCAGGCCGTCGAGCACATAGGTGGAATCGCGGACGCCGACATTCACCACGCGGGTGCTGAACGGCGCGTACTGGTCGGAGATATGGGTATAGAACAGCCGTCCCGGCTCGCTACCGTACTTCGGGTTGACGTGCCCGGTGCTCTCGCCCCGGCCACCCGCGCGGAAGCGCTGGCCATCGGAGGATGAGGTCGTGCCGTCGCCCCAGTGGGCGGCAAAGGCGTGGCGATACTGGTGGTTGACCAGCTCGGCCAAGGCCGCCGAATAGGTTTCGTCGCGGATGTGCCAGGCTTGCAGCCAGGACAGCTTGGCGTAGGTCAGGCCGGGGCTCGACTCGGCCATCTTGGTCAGCCCGAGGTTGATCGCATCACCGAGGATTGCGGACAGCAGCAACGTCCTGTCTTTGGCCTCGGCCCCGTCCTTCAAGTGGGTGAAGTGGCGGCTGAAGCCCGTCCAGTCGTCCACGTCCATCAGCAGTTCGGTGATCTTGATGCGCGGCAGTAACTGGCTGGTTTGGTCGATCAGCGCCTGCGCCCGATCCGGCACCGCCGCATCCAGCGGGGTGATTTTCAGCCCTGACTCGGTGAGGATGGCATCGGGCAGCTCGTTGTCCTTGGCCAGGCGGGTGACGGTGGCCAACTGCTCGTCCAGCAGCTGCAAACGCTCTTCCAGGTACTGGTCGCTGTTCGGGTTGATCGCCAGGGGCAGGGCCTGCTCGCGCTTGAGTGCGGCGAACTTCTCGGCCGGCAGCAGGTAGTCGTCGAAGTCGCGGAACTGCCGCGAGCCCTTGACCCAGATGTCGCCGGAGCGCAGGGCGTTCTTCAGCTCGGACAGGGCGCAGATTTCGTAGAATTTCCGGTCGAGGCCTTCCGGGGTGATCACCAGCGGCTTCCAGCGCGGCTTGATGAAGGCCGTGGGTGCATCGGCCGGCACCTTGCGCAGGTTGTCGGCGTTCATCTCACGCAGGGTCTGCACGGCTGCCAGCACGCCTTGCGCGGCCGGCCCGTGCTGTTCCCCAACTTTTCGCTCGGCGAAGAGTATGAACATGCGCCGCCGGCGACGAATCGCCAAATCTCACCGTATCTCCCGAGCGGACGATTTCGCACCGGTCTGCCCGTCGAAGGGCTTGCGATCGAACGGGGCGACCTTTTCTATGCATGTCCGCGAGCCAGCGTCTTTTATGGCACGGCGCTCGACGCCGACCTTCGGACGCGCGGCGTAAGCACGCTTGTCATGGCCGGGATAAGCACCACCGGCGTTGTTCTTTCAAGCGTCGCCTGGGCTAGTGATGCGGACTACGACGTGCGTTTGGTCCAGGACTGCTGCTACGACCCGGATCGGGATGCCCACGAAGCTCTGTTGCGTTCCGGGTTCGGCGGACGTGTACAGGTCGTGTAATTTTCGGGCCTCGCATGATCGCGGCCATAGCCGCAGGTGGATTGGTGCGAGGCAGGGCCAGTCCAAGTCAGGGTGCGGTCATCGCGGCGCCTGCAACTCTCAAAAACCCATCGCCGTAGCGGAGGTCTTGTAATCGCATGTCATTACGCACGCCCGATTTATTGTTCACAGCGATAGCACCTGCCATTTGGGGCAGCACCTACATTGTCACCACCCAATACCTGCCGAACTTCTCACCGATGACGGTCGCGATGCTGCGGGCGTTGCCGGCGGGTTTATTGCTCGTGATGATCGTCCGACAGATTCCAACGGGAATCTGGTGGATGCGCATCTTCATCCTCGGCGCACTTAATATTTCGCTATTCTGGAGCTTGTTGTTTATTTCGGTCTACCGCCTGCCGGGCGGGGTCGCGGCGACGGTAGGCGCTGTGCAGCCGCTGATGGTCGTGTTCATCTCTGCCGCTCTGCTAGGTAGCCCGATACGATTGATGGCGGTCCTGGGGGCTATTTGCGGAACTGCGGGCGTGGCGCTGTTGGTGTTGACACCAAACGCAGCGCTAGATCCTGTCGGCGTCGCAGCGGGCCTGGCGGGGGCGGTTTCCATGGCGTTCGGAACCGTGCTGACCCGCAAGTGGCAACCTCCCGTGCCTCTGCTCACCTTTACCGCCTGGCAACTGGCGGCCGGAGGACTTCTGCTCGTTCCAGTAGCTTTAGTGTTTGATCCGCCAATCCCGATGCCTACAGGAACCAATGTTCTCGGCCTGGCGTGGCTCGGCCTGATCGGAGCGGGTTTAACCTACTTCCTTTGGTTCCGGGGGATCTCGCGACTCGAACCTACAGTTGTTTCCTTACTGGGCTTTCTCAGCCCGGGGACCGCCGTGTTGCTAGGATGGTTGTTCTTGGATCAGACGCTGAGTGCGCTTCAAATCATCGGCGTCCTGCTCGTGATCGGGAGTATCTGGCTGGGCCAACGTTCCAACCGCACTCCTAGGGCGCGTATAGCTTGCCGGAAGTCGCCTTGACCCGCATGGCATAGGCCTATCGTTTCCACGATCAGCGATCGGCTCGTTGCCCTGCGCCGCTCCAAAGCCCGCGACGCAGCGCCGGCAGGCAGAGCAAGTAGAGGGCAGCGCCTGCAATCCATGCCCACCCGTTCCACGTTGTTATAGAAGCCGCATAGATCGCCGTGAAGAGGAGGGGTCCGACGATCGAGGTCAGGCTGGTGAGCGCCGCCAGTGAGCCTTGCAGCTGCCCCTGACGTTCCTCATCCACCTGCCTGGACAACATTGCTTGCAGCGCCGGCATTCCGATGCCACCCGAAGCAAGCAGGACCATGATCGGGAACGCCATCCATCCCCGTGTCGCGAAGGCAAGCAGGATGTAGCCTGTGCCGTCGGCAATCATTCCGAGCATGAGTGCCCGCCTTTCGCCGAGCCGGGCGGCTACAGGGCCGGTGATCATTGCCTGGGCGAGTGAATGCAGAATGCCAAATGCGGCAAGCGAAATGCCGATCGTGGTCGCGTCCCAGTGAAAGCGATCCTCGCCGAAAATGACCCAAAGCGCGGCCGGCACCTGTCCGACAAGTTGCATGATGAAGAAGACCGCCATCAGGGCGGCGACGACGGTCATGCCCCGGGCCCACCGGAACGAAGCGAGCGGGTTGAGAGCCTCCCGGCGTAACGGCCGGCGTTCGCCTTTGTGCGACTCCGGCAAAAGGAAACAGCCCGTCAGGAAATTGAGGCCGTTCAAGGCTGCCGCGGCGAAGAACGGAGCGTGGGGGGAGAAACCGCCCATCAGCCCACCGAGCACAGGTCCCGCGACCATCCCGAACCCGAAACAGGCGCTCATGAAGCCGAAGTGCCGCGCGCGCTCATCGCCATCAGTGATATCGGCAATATAAGCGCCGGCTACCGCCCCAGTCGCCCCGGTGATGCCGGCCACGATCCGCCCGATATAGAGAACCCAAAGGAAAGGCGTCGTCGCCATGATGGCGTAGTCGACAGCAGCGCCGGCCAGCGAGACGAGCAAGACCGGCCGCCGCCCGAAACGATCCGACAGCGCGCCCAGCACAGGTGCGCAGGCAAATTGCATCAACGCATACAGCGCCAGCAGAATGCCATAGTGGGCGGTGACGTCGTTCGAGTGAACCAGATCGCGCAGGAGGCCCGGCAGCACCGGCATAATCAGGCCGATGCCGACAGCGTCGAGCGCGACAGTGCTCAGAATTACGATCAGGGGTCTGTTGGGTTTCACGTCTGGCCTCCGGACCAGCCTCCGCTGGTCCGATTGAACGCGCGGATTCTTTATCACTGATAAGTTGGTGGACATATTATGTTTATCAGTGATAAAGTGTCAAGCATGACAAAGTTGCAGCCGAATACAGTGATCCGTGCCGCCCTGGACCTGTTGAACGAGGTCGGCGTAGACGGTCTGACGACACGCAAACTGGCGGAACGGTTGGGGGTTCAGCAGCCGGCGCTTTACTGGCACTTCAGGAACAAGCGGGCGCTGCTCGACGCACTGGCCGAAGCCATGCTGGCGGAGAATCATACGCATTCGGTGCCGAGAGCCGACGACGACTGGCGCTCATTTCTGATCGGGAATGCCCGCAGCTTCAGGCAGGCGCTGCTCGCCTACCGCGATGGCGCGCGCATCCATGCCGGCACGCGACCGGGCGCACCGCAGATGGAAACGGCCGACGCGCAGCTTCGCTTCCTCTGCGAGGCGGGTTTTTCGGCCGGGGACGCCGTCAATGCGCTGATGACAATCAGCTACTTCACTGTTGGGGCCGTGCTTGAGGAGCAGGCCGGCGACAGCGATGCCGGCGAGCGCGGCGGCACCGTTGAACAGGCTCCGCTCTCGCCGCTGTTGCGGGCCGCGATAGACGCCTTCGACGAAGCCGATCCGGACGCAGCGTTCGAGCAGGGACTCGCGGTGATTGTCGATGGATTGGCGAAAAGGAGGCTCGTTGTCAGGAACGTTGAAGGACCGAGAAAGGGTGACGATTGATCAGGACCGCTGCCGGAGCGCAACCCACTCACTACAGCAGAGCCATGTAGACAACATCCCCTCCCCCTTTCCACCGCGTCAGACGCCCGTAGCAGCCCGCTACGGGCTTTTTCATGCCCTGCCCTAGCGTCCAAGCCTCACGGCCGCGCTCGGCCTCTCTGGCGGCCTTCTGGCGCTCCTGCTGCGGCGTCCGCTCGTGGGCCGTGGCGCGGGTCCGCGCGCCGGCCTCGTGCGCCTGGCGCTCGCGGGCGAGGTCCAGGGCGGCCGTCTTCACGTTCTGCCTTGCGCAGATGAGATAGGAGAGCATGAAAAACCTCGGGGCAGCCATCGAATGATGCCATCTACAGGGGTTAAAATAACCACCATCATTTCATAACAATACCTGCTGACTATGAAGATCTACGTCATCAAAATAGCAGTTCATGGAGTCAGTCCGATGGTCTGGCGTCGGCTGAGAATTGCTGCCGACACGTCACTGGCCGCGCTTCACTTCATTTTCCAGATAGTGCAGGGCTGGGGGGACGACCATCTCCATCAATTTCACATTTATGGCAAAGATTACGGTATCTCCTACGAAGGAGGCATCGGTTTTGTCGATAATCCGTTCCGGGTCGTGATTGATGATTTTGCTTTTGATGCTGGCGATCGCTTTACCTATGAATACAATTTCTTTGAGCACTGGCTTCATGACATTCGTGTTGAGGCCATTTATGAAAACTCTACGCTGAAAGCGCCGTTTTGTATAAGCGGCCATGGTATGCCCGGAGCCACAGCTGCGGATGAGTTCGATAAAACCCTGGCGTTTCTTGAAGCTATCGTTAATGCGGATGATGAAACAACGGTCGGCGAGATCCGCCCTTTTGCTGACGACCTGGATGCTGTCAGGTTCAACCGCCACAAAATCAACCGGCAACTGAGCAGGCTCGACCTTGCATCTCCGGTACTGGAGCCTGAAGTTATCTGGCTGGGCCGTCGTCGCTGACTGATGTCTATAAAGGTATACGTTTTCAGCATGCCTCTCAGATCCCCGAAAAAATGTCTATAAACCTCCCTAAATCAGTGTTTATGGATTATTCTTTAAATCTCTATGATGTTTAAAGACCTTCCGGAGGTTTTGCGTGCAATATGCCTACATCAGGGTAAGCTCGGCCGATCAGAATACGGCCCGTCAGGAAGAGGCATTGTCAAAGGCGGGTTTTCAGCCTGATAAAATTTGTGTTGAGCATGCCAGCGCGAAGGACACAAACCGCCCGGGGTTACAGGAACTCCTGGGGCAATTACGCCCTGGTGATACGCTTCTGGTTCATTCCATCGATCGCCTTTGCCGGAATATGTCGGATATGTGCGCTGTCACCACCCGGCTTCGTGACCAGGGCGTTACCCTTATTTTTCTGAAAGAGCAGCTGACGTTCAGCGCCGGCACAAACAATCCGATGCAGGAACTGCAGCTGCACATGATGTCGGCATTCAGCCAGTTTGAACGAGCCTTACTGAAGGAAAGGCAGGCCGACGGCATCGCCGCGAAAAAAGCACGGGGTGAAAAAACAGGGCGCCCCGGCGCCGATATCAAAAAGATCCAGGAAATTGACGCACTCAGAAGCAGAGGGGTCAGGCTCAGGATCGCCTGCGACCATGCGGGCCTTGGCGTTTCCACATATTATAAGCTTCGTCACCAGATGAACAACCAGTAGCCGGGAGATAGTCATCCACCACAGCAGGAGGCAATGATGCAACTGACGCTCCAGATAGTCATCACCGATGAATCAGGCTCCAGTCGAACGGAGGAACTGATGACAATCCAGAAATCAGGGGAGACCCGGAACGACATCGGATTATCGGTGTCAGAATCCAAGCTGTTGCTGAATACGGTCCAGCAGTCGGTGGTCCAGCTGCAGGCAGACGAATATACTCAACACCATATCCGGTGCCCTCACTGCCTTGCTGCGCGCAGAATCAAAGGCAAACAGAAAATACGGTACCGGACGCTGTTTGGCGTTATTCCGGTATCCGGGCTTCGGGTGTACCGGTGCCGTTGTGAAGAGAGTGATACAAAGACAGTCAGTTTGCTCAGCGACTGGGCCGGCGATTATTCTCACCCGGCACTGAAATATATTGAAACCCGCTGGGCCTCGATGATCTCCTATGAAATGACGACTCGTCTGCTGAAAGATATTCTGCCGGTGGGCCACAGCCTGAATGCCTCAACGGTGAGGAATCATTTATGCCAGGTGGCGCAGCGTCTTGACGCTGAGGCTGAAGCTCATTCAGGTTTTCTTTCCGGCTGCCCCCGCGACTGGGGGAACCTGCCCAGGCCAGGAAAACCGCTTGTGGTGGGTATAGATGGTGGTTATGTTCGCGATCGGGATGACAAAAAGCGTAATTTTGAAATTATTGCCGGGAAGTCTTTTTCCGTTGGTGCGCCTGCTGACACCCGCCGCTTCGGTTTTGTTCAGAAGGATGACTGTCATCCGGAACGCAGGCTCATGACCCACCTTTCAGCGCAGGGAATGCAGGCCAACCAGCAGATATTTTTTCTGTCCGACGGCGCGGATAATCTCAGGGACCTCCAGTTCGGTATGTACCCTGAGTCAACGCATGTGCTGGACTGGTTTCATATCACCATGAGGCTGAAGGTGCTCATGCAATATGCCCGGGGACTGCTGGTATCAGATCCAGAGGCGGGGAGTAAAGTTCTGGCACTGCTGGAAAGCATTAAACGATATCTCTGGCATGGCAATGTTGTCGCTGCGCTGGAACATATTGATAATTGCGTTATGTATTGCGATGACCCTGAACTCAGCTATCCTAGCCTGAAATCCCTGCAAAAACATCTGGATGAAATGTATACCTACATCCGGAATAATAAGATGATGATCCCAAACTACGGCGAAATGCGTCGGTACGGAGAGCCGGTATCAACCGCGTTTGTGGAATCCACGATCAATGAAGTGATCGCCAGACGAATGGCCAAAAAGCAGCAGATGCAGTGGAGCAGAAAAGGGGCTCATTATTTGTTACAGACCCGGACCGCCGTTTTGAATAACGAACTGCAGGATAAATTTGTCTGCTGGTATCCGGGTTTTCAAAGTGACGGGAAGGGACCAGCGATGGCAGCATAGCTCACGCTGCCCCAATATTTTTTATGCTCTCGGTCGTATGGAAGCTGGACCGCCTCGGTCGTGATCTTCGTCATCTCATTAATACAGTGCACGACCTGACCGCGAGGGGGACCGGTCTGAAAGTGCTGACCGGTCACGGGGCGACTATCGACACAACAACGGCCGCTGGCAAGCTTGTCTTCGGTATCTTTGCCGCACTGGCGGAGTTTGAGCGCGAACTGATTGCTGAAAGAACGACTGCAGGTCTGGCATCAGCAAGAGCCCGTGGGCGGAACGGCGGCCGACCTTATAAAATGACGCCAGTCAAACTGCGACTGGCAATGGCATCAATGGGACAATCAGAAACAAAGGTCAGTACGCTATGCCAGGAACTTGGGATAACCCGGCAAACTTTGTACAGGCATATTTCCCCTGTTGGTCAACTGCGGGCGGACGGGATCAAGCTGCTCAACCGTGGATAATTTGAACGGACGGAAAAATCTGGGGTTCCGGCGTAGTACCCCTATCACCTCCACATTTTTGCAACAGTGCCTTATAAATGGCAGCCTTATGTTTACTTGCCAAGATGGGCTACCATATGATGTTTTATACTGAGCAATATTAATATTATCTTTAATGGAAAAATTAAGCCCACTAAGTGACCCACTGCTATATGGCTCTATTGTGAAGACGCCTGAGGGTAAAAATTTATACATGGTTGTCCCTATGTCTATTATTGCAAGGTTGACAATATTATTCGTTTTATAAATTTGAGCGTTTAAAATCACACATCAAAGCAATTAGTCAGGATAAACAACAATACCCAGTGCTTCGAGAATCAGTTCTTGCTGCCAGGCTGCAATTTTGATACCTGATGTATCGACTTTGCGGGGATCTAAACCGTCGAGTTCGGCGTGGCATAAATTGGCACCCTGTAGGCTAAATTGCCCCCAGACATCTTCGGAAAAAACACCTCGACTTAAGTCTGACTCTTTCAGTGATGCACCCGCTAGGTTCGTTCCTATCCAGCGATTTTCAAACAACTCACATTTTTCTAAACAAACCCTCTCCATATTGGCATAGGAAAGATTACATCCAGAAATAAATGCTGAGCAAAAGTACATACGATTACTCACTTGATGGGCAAAGTTTGTTCGGGAAAAGTTGGCACCTTTTAAATCACACGCACGGAACTCTATACCGTAGCAATTGGCATTACTGAAGTTTGCCATCGCAAGTTGGCATTGTTGGAAACTTGCATCACGAAGATCTGCGACATCAAAGTGGCAGCCTTCGATATCACCCTGTTCAATGAACTTGCAGTTGACGAATGTCGTATCACGCAAGTTAGCACGTCGAAAGTCGCTGCGAATGAATGTGCAAGCGGTGAAGGTGAGATCACTTAAGTCTTTATGTGAAAAGTTGTGGTGCCGATATGTATGATTGTAGGTTTCCATGAGTACTCCTTGTTGAAAGGAGGGCTAGACTACCATTATACATATGCCAAGACATTAAAATAAAAGCCTGTTACATCAACACATTACAACCCCTCAATTTACCTGTTTTAAGTGGTCAAATTGGCGCGTAGAGCGCCTATCGCTCTTGCATTGGCACGCGGCCCTGTTGAAAAAAGTTATTCGCTTTAGATAGGGTTAGGAGAGCCGTGCTTCGCCGGTAAAAAATCGGACTATCCGACGCAGGGCGGACTCATCGGCGGAGAAGCAAACTTTGACTATATCTCCCTACACTTGGAAGAGGGCTAGACTGGCCCCATAGATCACCAGACACTTCGACTCTCTTAAAATAAGAGGTAGTCTTGGAACTATGTTTAATACCAGTCAGAACGATAAGATGGTTGAAGTGTTATCAGGACCTGAGCGGCGTCGGCGTCGTACACCGCAGGAAAAAATTGCCATTATTCAGCAGACTATGGAGCCCGGTATGACCGTGTCTCATGTCGCGCGCCTGCATGGCATCAATGCAAACCAGATATTCAAATGGCGCAAGCAATATTAAGACGGTTCACTGACGGCTGTTGCATCGGGCGAGGAAGTGGTGCCGGCCTCCGAACTCGCTGCCGCCAATAAGCAAATTCGCGAACTCCAGCGCCTTCTGGGCAAAAAGACGATGGAAGCCGAGATACTCAAAGAGGCCGTGGAGTTCGGCCGGGCAAAAAAATGGATTGCGCATGCGCCCTCGTTGCCTGGGAACGACGAATAAGCGACGTTTGCAGAAGTCTTAGCGTGTCGCGTGCGCAGTTGAGCATTCGGGTTCACCGGCCATCTGACTGACAGGATCGCAGACGGCAGCCCCGTTCTGACGATACCACCGTATTGTCCCGGATAAACATGGCGGTGGCTGACCTGCCGACGTATGGTTATCGCCGTGTGTGGGCGCTGCTGCGACGGGAGTCGGAGCGGGACGGCCTGCCTGTGGTTAATGCAAAGCGGGTGTATCGCATTATGAGAACGGGCACTGTTGCAAATAGTCGGTGGTGATAAACTTATCATCCCCTTTTGCTGATGGAGCTGCACATGAACCCATTCAAAGGCCGGCATTTTCAGCGTGACATCATTCTGTGGGCCGTACGCTGGTACT
>NZ_JBCMFH010000030.1:0-7896 GCF_043848115.1 Salmonella sp. 2020_1395
TCCGGCCTCTGGCCGGCATTTTAAGCAAGGGCAAACAGCGCCCCACTAGGGCGCTGTTAACCGCGCCTAGTGGATTATTCTTGGATAATCATGGATGGATTTTTCCAACACCCCACCAGCTCCCCCCCTTCCTGGGTTTGCAGGTTTAGGGGCGTGACAGTTACGCCGGGGGTTCGTGACAGTTACGCCGGGGGGGCGTGACAGTTACGCCGGGGGCGTGACAGTTGCGCCGGGGGACGGATGGCGTTTGCGATCATGAGGGCGAAGAAGCTCAACAGCATGGGCACGGTGGCGGCTGCGTTGCAGCACTGCTACCGCGACCGCGAGACGCCGAACGCCGATCAGGAGCGCACACCGGACAACGATCACCTGGCGGCCAGATCGACCGATGAGGCGATGGGCAAGCTCAGGGAGCGGTTGCCGGAGAAGCGGCGCAAGGATGCGGTGCTGGCGGTCGAATACGTGATGAGCGCCTCGCCGGAGTGGTGGCAGACCGCAAGCGCCGACCAGCAGCGGGAGTTCTTCAAGCGATCGACCGAGTGGCTGGCCGCATGCCGAAAATTCAGATGCTCGGCGACGGCGATGAACTGAACAAGGGAAATGAGCGGTATCCTGCCAGACAGGATACCGACATTCACGAGGTTTCGATGGTTAGTGCGCCGCATCGGAGCGGGCCTGCTACCAGTCGTCGGTTAGACGACTGGCGACTTCTCGGTGGCAGCCCCACGGAGCCGAAGGAGCACCAGCCCCAACGAAACCAGTACCGCCATCGCCGTGGCGTAACAGATCACGGGCCACGCTGTGTCATCGTTTAAAAGTGCCACCGCCAATGTCCCGACAATGCTGACTATCAGGCTTTGAACGCAGAAGTAGAACGCGACCGCTGATCCCGCGATGTCGTCGAACTCTGCCAAAGCGCCGTTCGCGGTAACGGACACCGTGAAGACAATACCGACCGCGACAACCCACATCGGTAGGATGAAGGTGAGGAATGACGGCGAGCCGTAAAGTTCGCCGATCCCCAACAGGACCGCTCCGCAAACAAGCAACGCCATCCCACGCGCCACGCATCCTGCGATGCCCCATCTGGCGACAAAGGACTTCGCGAAACGGGTTGTCACGATCATTACAAGCGCGACAGTGGCGAAGGCAAAGCTGAATCCGATCTCGGAATATTCCGCTTGGCCTATGAGCACACGGGGAGCCGTCGAGAAGAAGACGAAGTAGGTGCCCATACCGGCGCTAAAGCCGACAGTGTAAACCCAAAAAGCCGGACTCGCGAAGATCGGCAAGACAGATCGGCGCGTCTTGACTTGATCCAGAGGGCGGGTTTCGTGCCACCTGAAACCCGCATTTAGGAGTGCGAGCATCGCCAGTATAGCCAAAGTAATGAATATCGCCTGCCATCCCAAGAACTCGCCGATCAATGCTCCGGCGATAGGGCCGAGCGCAGGCACGAACGCCAGCATCGAACTGAAAAGGCCGTAGATGACGACACCCTCAGGACGGTTGGCATAAACGTCGCGAACCGTCGCGAACGTCGCCACCAGCATGGCCGACGCGCCCACTGCTTGAAGTAGACGGAAAGCGACAAAGGCCGGTGCAGTTGAAGACCAAGCTGCTCCCAGAGACGCAATGACGAAAGCCGTTGCGCCCGCAAGTAGAATTGGCCGTCGCCCGATTCTGTCTGAGAGCGGACCAAAAATCACCTGGCCCACGCCGAGCATCACCATATAGAGGCTCAACGTGAGTTGGATCATAGCGGGCGTCGTGTTCAGGATGCCGGGCATCGCTGGAACGACAGGGAGATAAATATCCATCGCCAGTGAAGCGAGGATGTCGAAAGGAGCCATCAGCAGCAGTGCTGCCGGCAGCGTATAGGCCCACGCGGGGCGTGTGGTGGTCATGACGAATCAACCCTCGATTAAGGAATACCGGGCGACGTCTGCTCGTCAGCAATCAGATGAGACTAGCCTTACAGAGCGCCGCAACAACAATACTGGTTGTTGCGGCTTACTTGTCTGCTGACTTGGAATTTCCCATCTGATTACTCCACGCTTACGAATATGAATTGCTACATTTTATCCGATTATCTTTTGCATTCGCAATGCGGCATGGGCGCACTCAGCGTTCCAGCCCCCTCTGCCGCCCTAACTGCCACGACACCGACCCGCCCTGCACGATGCCCATAACCTCGCGGCCGAGTTGGCGGTCGATGATCGGCCGCCACGGGACAAGGGTGAACTCATGGGATTTCTCGACCACGGCGAACTTGCCGCTCGATAGATGCACGGTTCCGGTAAACTTGCCGCTGACGCTCTCGCCGTCCGTGGCGGCGCGGAACGGCAGGCCCTTACTCAAAGCCATATCCGATCCGACGCCGGCTACCTCGCGCTCCCGCAGGATGGCGAGAAGGTTGCGCCGGTAGAAGACGCGGCTGTCCCGGCTGCGGGTGGCGTCGCCCTGTTCGATATGGTGCTCGCGGCGCTGGTCCATGGCTTCGCGGACTTGTTGCCCCTGCCCCGTTTTGCCGGCGTGACCAACGCCCGGTGCCGACTGTTGGGTGCGAACACCCCGTGGAAGCGGGTTAGGTTGACTCTGGGCTTCGGTACCAGGGCGGCCAGCCTTGCAATGAAATCCAATGGTTCGAAAATGACGTGCGTGGTGCCGTCCCGGTACGGCGTCTTGAGCTGGTAGCAATCTGACAGTGCGGAGGGGGAGGGGCGTGACTGTTAAACAGGGGGTCAGCCTGCCGCCTTGGGCCGGGTGATGTCGTACTTGCCCGCCGCGAACTCGGTTACCGTCCAGCCCAGCGCAACCAGCTCCGGCAACGCCTCGCGCACCCGCTGGCGGCGCTTGCGCATGGTCGAACCACTGGCCTCTGACGGCCAGACATAGCCGCACAGGGTATCTATGGCCGCCTTGCCGGTCTTGCCGGGGTCGATCCAGCCACACAGGCGCTGATGCAGCAGGCGGGCCGCTTCGCTGTCCAGCGCTCGCACCTCGTCCATGCTGATGCGCACATGCTGGCCACCACCCATGACGGCCTGAGCAATTAAGGGGTTCAGGGCCACGTACAGACGCCCGCCTGCCTCGTCGCTGGCGTACTCGGCAAGCAGCCGGAACCCCTGCCGCTTGCGGCCATTTTGGGCGATGATGGAGACTGTCCACAGGCGCTCAATGCACTCCCGGATTGCCTTGAACTGGCTGCCGCCATCCTCTGCATACCCGATTTCACGGGCCAGCGCCCGATAGCTGCCCTTAACCACCATGGCATCAGCGGTAACGGCCTCCCACTTGGGTTCCAAGAACAACCGGAGCTGCTGCCCGCCTTCGGTCTTGGGTCCTGGGCTAAGCACTAGGCCATTAGGCCCAGCCATTGCCACCAGCCCTTGCAGGATGCGCAGATCATCAGCACCCAGCGGCTCCGGCCCCTTGAACTCGATCCGCTTGCCGTCGCCGTAGTCATACGTCACGTCCAGCTTGCTGCGCTTGCGCTCGCCCCGCTTGAGGGCACGGAACAGGCCGGGAGCCAGACAGTGCGCCGGGTCGTGCCGGACGTGGCTGAGACTGTACTTGTTCTTAGGCTTCACCACGGCGCACCCCCTTGCTTTTGCGCTGCTTTTCCAGCACGGCGGGTTTGAGCACCCCGCCGTCATGCCGCCTGAACCAGCGGTCTTTGAACGGCGCCCCATAGTTGGCCTTGCTGACACCAAAGCGGACGAAATAGGGCCGCTGTGAGTCGTCCACGCCCCATTCCTCGGCCTCGGCGGCCGTCATGCCGGACAGGTAGGACTGCCAGCGGATGTTATCCACCAGCACGGACGATCCCCGGCTGGCCTGCTGCTGGTCGCCTGCGCCCATCATGGCCGCGCCCTTGCTGGCATGGTGCAGGAACACGATAGAACACCCGGTATCGGCGGCGATGGCCTCCATGCGGCCAATCACCTGCGCCATGGGGCCACTGGCGTTCTCTTCCTCGATATGGAACCGACGCAGCGTATCCAACACCATCAGGCGGCGGCCCTCGGCGGCGCGCTTGAGGCCGTCGAACCACTCCGGGGCCATGATATTGGGCAGGCTGCCGATCAGCGGCTGGATTAGCAGACCGTCAGCCACGACTTGCCGTTGCTCGTCGGTCAGGTGCGCCCCCAATGCGTGCAGGCGGTGATGTATAGCGGTGGGCGGGTCTTCGGCGGGCAAGTAGATCACCGGGCCGGTGGGCAGCTCTCCCACGTCCAGCAGGTCGGGGCCGCCTGCGATCTGTGCGGCCAGCTGTAGAACCAGCATGGACTTGCCGGCCCCACCGGGGGACACCAGCGCCCCCACGGTACCGGCCACCATGTTGGGCAAAACGTAGTCCAGCGGTGGCGGCGCTGCTGTGAACGCCTCCAGAATATTGATAGGCTTATGGGTAGCCATGATTGCCTCCTGTTCAGGCAGTTGGTGGTTAGGCGCTGGCGGGGTCACTACCCCCGCCCTGCGCCGCTCTGAGTTCTTCCAGGTACAGACGCAGCGCCTCGGCCTCGTCGTCTGTGGCCCATATCTTACGGGCCTTGCGGCCCAGTTTTCGCTGAGCGTCGGCAAACCTAGCCTGCCTGATCGCGTTGGGCGTGGCCAACAGGTTGCCGGTCTGCGTGTCCCGATGGTCTTTCATCTCAAATCCTCCATTAGAGCTAACAGTATACTACCCGTTAGCGCTAATGCAAGCGTTACATGCTGAAATCTGGCCCGCCCCTGTCCATGCCTCGCTGGCGGGGTGCCGGTGCCTGTGCCAGCTCGGCCCGCGCAAGCTGGACGCTGGGCAGACCCATAACCTTGCTGACGGTGCGCTCGATGTAATCCGCTTCGTGGCCGGGCTTGCGCTCTGCCAGCGCCGGGCTGGCCTCGGCCATGGCCTTGCCGATTTCCTCGGCACTGCGGCCCCGGCTGGCCAGTTTCTGCGCGGCGATAAAGTCGCACTTGCTGAGGTCGTCACCGTAGCGCTTGACCAGTCCGGCCATCTCGCTGCGGTACTCGTCCAGCGCCGTGCGCCGGTGGCGGCTAAGCTGCCGCTCGGGCAGTTCGAGGCTGGCCAGCCTGCGGGCCTTCTCCTGCTGCCGCTGGGCCTGCTCGATCTGCTGGCCAGCCTGCTGCACCAGCGCCGGGCCAGCGGTGGCGGTCTTGCCCTTGGACTCACGCAGCAGCACCCACGGCTGATAGCCGGTGCGGGTGGTGTGCTTGTCCTTGCGGTTGGTGAAACCCGCCAAGCGGCCATAGTGGCGGCTGTCGGCGCTGGCCGGGTCGGCGTCGTACTCGCTGGCCAGCGTCCGGGCAATCTGCCCCCGGAGTTCACCGCCTGCGGCGTCGGCCACCTTGACCCATGCCTGATAGTTCTTCGGGCTGGTCTCCACGATCAGCGCCGGTTCCCGGCCCTCGGCTTTCATGTCCTCCAGGTCGAGCTCGCTGAGGTCGTCCACCAGCACCAGACCATGGCGTTCCTGCTCGGCGGGCCTGATATACACGTCATTGCCCTGGGCATTCATCCGCTTGAGCCATGGCGTGTTCTGGAGCACTTCGGAGGCTGACCATTCCCGGTTCATCATCTGGCCGGTGGTGGCATCCCTGACGCCGATATCGAAGCGCTCACAGCCCATGGCCTTGAGCTGTCGGCCTATGGCCTGCAAGGTTCTGTCGTTTTTCATCGGGCCACCAAGCGCAGCCAGATCGAGCCGTCCTCTGTTGTCAGTGGCGTCAGGTCGAGCAAGAGCAACGATGCGATCAGCAGCACCAGCGTAGGCATCATGGAAGCCGCCATCACGGTTAGCCACAGCTTCCAGTGCCACCCTCTGGCCGCGCTCCGGGCGCTCTGCGCGGCGTCGCTCACCTCGCTGGCCACTTCCCACAATTCCTTGGCCAGCTTGGCCCATGCTGCCTGTGTCTCGCGCTGGGCTTTCAGCCACTCCGCTGCCTGCGCCTCGCTGGCCTGCTGGGTCTGGCTCATGACCTGTCGGGCCTCGTCGGCCAGTGTCGCCATGCTCTGGGCCAGCGGCTCGATCTGCTCCGCTAACTCGTTGATTCCTCTGGATTTCTTCACTCTGTCGATTGCGCTCATGGTCTATAGCCTCCCGGTATTCCTGCAAGTCGATGATCTGGGCGTTGGCGGTGTCGATGTTCAGGGCCACGTCTGCCCGGTCGGTGCGAATGCCCCGGCCTTCCATCTCCACCACGTTCGGCCCCAGGTGAACACCGGGCAGGCGCTCGATGCCCTGCGCCTCAAGCGTTCGGTGGTCAATGCGGGCGTCGTGGCCAGCCCGCTCTAATGCCCGGTTGGCATGGTCGGCCCATGCCTCGCGGGTCTGCTCAAGCCATGCCTTGGGCTTGAGTGCTTCGGTCTTCTGCGCTCCGCCCTTCTCCGGGGCCTTGCCGTTGTACCGCTTGAACCACTGAGCGGCGGGCCGCTCGATGCCGTCATTGATCCGCTCGGAGATCATCAGGTGGCAGTGCGGGTTCTCGCCGCCACCGGCATGGATGGCCAGCGTATACGGCAAACGTTCGGCACCGGTCAGGTGCTGGGCGAACTCGGACGCCAGCGCCTTCTGCTGGTCGAGGGTCAGCTCGACCGGCAGGGCAAATTCGACCTCCTTGAACAGCCGCCCATTGGCGCGTTCATGCAGGTCGGCAGCATCCCAGTAGTCGGCGGGCCGCTCGACGAACTCCGGCATGTGCCCGGATTCGGCGTGCAGCACTTCATCCATGTCGCGGGCATACTTGCCTTCGCGCTGGATGTAGTCGGCCTTGGCCTTGGCCGATTGGCCGCCCGACCTGCTGCCGGTTTTCGCCGTAAGGTGATAAATCGCCATGCTGCCTCGCTGTTGCTTTTGCTTTTCGGCTCCATGCAATGGCCCTCGGAGAGCGCACCGCCCGAAGGGTGGCCGTTAGGCCAGTTTCTCGAAGAGAAACCGGTAAGTGCGCCCTCACGTACAAAGTACGGTCGGGGTTTGCCGCCGTCGTGCCTCCATGATAGCCTAAGAGACAGCACATTAACAATGAGGTGTCAAGATGGCTAAGGGGAGCAACAAGGCGGCGGATAGGCTGGCCAAGCTCGAAGAACAGCGAGCACGGATCAATGCCGAGATTCAGCGGGTGAGGGCAAGGGAGCAGCAGCAAGAGCGCAAGAACGAAACGCGGCGCAAGGTGCTGGTGGGCGCCATGATTCTGGCCAAGGTGAACAGCAGCGAGTGGCCAGAAGATCGGCTCATGGCGGCAATGGATGCGTACCTTGAACGCGACCACGACCGGGCCTTGTTCGGTCTGCCGCCACGCCAGAAGGATGAGCCGGCCTGAATTTAAACTAATAAAGGAAAGCAATAATGACTGATTTAAAACTAGACGATTACACAGACGCTGATTTTATTGATGAACTGCTCAGTGATGAACTGCGCTGTGAATGCGGAGAGGAGCTTCATTATTACGATGATGGTTCATTGAGTCGCTGCAATTCGTGTGATCCAGATAGAGAAACCAATCCAAACCTATGATTACCTGCGAACATTGCGGGAAATTAGCAGATGATGCCGATGCTGAATGATCGACCGAGACAGGCCCTGCGGGGCTGCACACGCGCCCCCACCCTTCGGGTAGGGGGAAAGGCCGCTAAAGCGGCTAAAAGCGCTCCAGCGTATTTCTGCGGGGTTTGGTGTGGGGTTTAGCGGGCTTTGCCCGCCTTTCCCCCTGCCGCGCAGCGGGTGGGGCCGGTGTGTAGCCTAGCGCAGCGAATAGACCAGCTATCCGGCCTCTGGCCGGCATTTTAAGCAAGGGCAAACAGCGCCCCACTAGGGCGCTGTTAACCGCGCCTAGTGGATTATTCTTGGATAATCATGGATGGATTTTTCCAACACCCCACCAGCTCCCCCC
>NZ_JBCMFH010000031.1:0-7516 GCF_043848115.1 Salmonella sp. 2020_1395
GGCCAGGCCTCAGCATTTTATTATGGTGATCCCCTGGGCGAAATGCGCCTGGTAAGCAGAGTTTTTGAAATGTAAGGCCTTTGAATAAGACAAAAGGCTGCCTCATCGCTAACTTTGCAACAGTGCCCTAATTTCTCATTTTGAATCAGACGAATGTGGCGGACTTGCTTTGGTTCTCAAAGAACATCCCGAAGCTGTCGCGGTTTGTTCCGAAACCACAGCAAGACAACTGATGGGGTTTGGTATTACTAACAATGTGCTTATTAAAAAGCCGAATGAAATATTTGCCGGAGATGATTTTGAATTTCAAACTATCAGTTACCCATCTGAAATGCATATGTGGGAAGGACTTTTATTTTTTGAAAAGAAACGTGGTATTTTCTTTAGCAGCGACCTCATGTTCGGCATGGGTGAGAATCACGGACAAGTTATCGAAAGCAGTTGGGACGCAGCGGTAAAATCAAGCGGCGCAGATACATTGCCCAATCAAGAATCCGGACAAAAGCTATCCTCGGATTTGAGTGAGATTGAACCTAAGTTCGTTGCTTCCGGTCATGGGTTTTGCATTACGATTGTAGGATAAATCAAGCAAATAGACCTTGCAAAATAAGCATTTGCAAATATACCACTTCATAAAACCGTATACTGTAATTATCAAGATTTTGAACGATATTGAAAAACAGTAACTTAAAGGCTCGATATATTTATAATATATCGAGCTTTTTTCATGTCTAAAAACTTGGGGGTATATAGTGAAAAATACCGTCCCAACGTCCCAAAGGCTGATAAGTAGGCGCATTATATGGGGATTATTATTCGTCTGTTATACGGAAGTCTCCCATGTATACCCGCCCTTACCTACCGCCGTGATCATTTTTGCTTTCCGGGCCGGTCCTACTTCGCCGATAAAGATAAAGTTAACTTTGCTGCTAGCCATTGCATTCACGAATCGAGTGATCATACAGCTACAGTTATGGGCATGTTCTACAAAGACAACGTTCCTGCCCTCGTCAAAAAAAGACTTAAATAGATGCAATCTAGTATCTTCACTGATCCGACCATTATCTTCATCTTCAACTAAAAAGTTTTCGGCCATATCATCCGAGATGCACCTTAAAAGGCTATCTTTGAAATTAGTTTTACCCGTCGCCGTATTGCCATATACGCACGTCATTACGGGCTGATTTGCTGCCAGATAAGCCGCGTATTCTTCTGGTAAATGGCTTTTATAATCCACGCCGAAGACATTCAACACTCGGCTGGAAATCGCCGGTGGCATTTGAGAAAAAAGCCGCTTAAAATGAGAGATAGACCGGAACACAACCGGTGCAAGTCCATAGCAACTCGTTTCTTTTCGCAGGTTGAGCCACCTCCGCGCTTCATCAGAAAACTGAAGGAACCTCCATTGAATCGAACTAATATTTTTTTTGGTGAATCGCATTCTGACTGGTTGCCTGTCAGAGGCGGAGAATCTGGTGATTTTGTTTTTCGACGTGGTGACGGGCATGCCTTCGCGAAAATCGCACCTGCTTCCCGCCGCGGTGAGCTCGCTGGAGAGCGTGACCGCCTCATTTGGCTCAAAGGTCGAGGTGTGGCTTGCCCCGAGGTGATCAACTGGCAGGAGGAACAGGAGGGTGCATGCTTGGTGATAACGGCAATTCCGGGAGTACCGGCGGCTGATCTGTCTGGAGCGGATTTGCTCAAAGCGTGGCCGTCAATGGGGCAGCAACTTGGCGCTGTTCACAGCCTATCGGTTGATCAATGTCCGTTTGAGCGCAGGCTGTCGCGAATGTTCGGACGCGCCGTTGATGTGGTGTCCCGCAATGCCGTCAATCCCGACTTCTTACCGGACGAGGACAAGAGTACGCCGCAGCTCGATCTTTTGGCTCGTGTCGAACGAGAGCTACCGGTGCGGCTCGACCAAGAGCGCACCGATATGGTTGTTTGCCATGGTGATCCCTGCATGCCGAACTTCATGGTGGACCCTAAAACTCTTCAATGCACGGGTCTGATCGACCTTGGGCGGCTCGGAACAGCAGATCGCTATGCCGATTTGGCACTCATGATTGCTAACGCCGAAGAGAACTGGGCAGCGCCAGATGAAGCAGAGCGCGCCTTCGCTGTCCTATTCAATGTATTGGGGATCGAAGCCCCCGACCGCGAACGCCTTGCCTTCTATCTGCGATTGGACCCTCTGACTTGGGGTTGATGTTCATGCCGCCTGTTTTTCCTGCTCATTGGCACGTTTCGCAACCTGTTCTCATTGCGGACACCTTTTCCAGCCTCGTTTGGAAAGTTTCATTGCCAGACGGGACTCCTGCAATCGTCAAGGGATTGAAACCTATAGAAGACATTGCTGATGAACTGCGCGGGGCCGACTATCTGGTATGGCGCAATGGGAGGGGAGCAGTCCGGTTGCTCGGTCGTGAGAACAATCTGATGTTGCTCGAATATGCCGGGGAGCGAATGCTCTCTCACATCGTTGCCGAGCACGGCGACTACCAGGCGACCGAAATTGCAGCGGAACTAATGGCGAAGCTGTATGCCGCATCTGAGGAACCCCTGCCTTCTGCCCTTCTCCCGATCCGGGATCGCTTTGCAGCTTTGTTTCAGCGGGCGCGCGATGATCAAAACGCAGGTTGTCAAACTGACTACGTCCACGCGGCGATTATAGCCGATCAAATGATGAGCAATGCCTCGGAACTGCGTGGGCTACATGGCGATCTGCATCATGAAAACATCATGTTCTCCAGTCGCGGCTGGCTGGTGATAGATCCCGTCGGTCTGGTCGGTGAAGTGGGCTTTGGCGCCGCCAATATGTTCTACGATCCGGCTGACAGAGACGACCTTTGTCTCGATCCTAGACGCATTGCACAGATGGCGGACGCATTCTCTCGTGCGCTGGACGTCGATCCGCGTCGCCTGCTCGACCAGGCGTACGCTTATGGGTGCCTTTCCGCAGCTTGGAACGCGGATGGAGAAGAGGAGCAACGCGATCTAGCTATCGCGGCCGCGATCAAGCAGGTGCGACAGACGTCATACTAGATATCAAGCGACTTCTCCTATCCCCTGGGAACACATCAATCTTACCGGAGAATATCGTTGGCCAAAGCCTTAGCGTAGGATTTCGCCCTCTCCCGCAAACGACCCCATAGCCTCCGCAACCTGACCATCGTAGTCACGCAGCGTCAGTGAACCCCCGAACAGCTGTTTTACCCGGTACATCGCCGTTTCCGCTATCGAGCGACGGTTGTAATCTGTTGTCCATTTCCACCGCGCATTACTCCCGGTCATTCGCTGATTAGCCACTGCACGGTTACGGTCTGCATATTCACCGGGCCAGTAACCCGCACCTTTTCGGGGAGGGATAAGCGCGCTGATTTTCTTACGCCGCAGTTCATCGTGACAGAGCCGGGTGTCGTAAGCGCCGTCTGCCGATGCTGCCCTGATTTTTCTGTGAGTCTGCCGGATAAGACCCGGGAAGGCTTCTGAGTCCGTCACATTGTTCAGCGACAGGTCTGCACAGATGATTTCATGTGTGTTGCTGTCAACTGCCAGATGCAACTTTCGCCATATACGACGGCGTTCCTGGCCATGCTTTTTGACTTTCCACTCGCCTTCACCAAAGACCTTCAGCCCGGTGGAATCAATCACCAGATGCGCGATTTCACCCCGGGTGAACGTTTTGAAACTGACGTTAACCGACTTTGCCCGCCTGCTGACACAGCTGTAATCCGGGCAGCGTAGCGGAACGTTCATCAGAGAAAAAATGGAATCAATAAAGCCCTGCGCAGCGCGCAGGGTCAGCCTGAATACGCGTTTAATGACCAGCACAGTCGTGATGGCAAGGTCAGAATAGCGCTGAGGTCTGCCTCGTGAAGAAGGTGTTGCTGACTCATACCAGGCCTGAATAGCTTCATCATCCAGCCAGAAAGTTATGGAGCCACGGTTGATGAGGGCTTTATTGTAGGTGGGCCAGTTGGTTATTTTGAACTTTTGCTTTGCCACGGAACGGTCTGCGTTGTCGGGAAGATGCGTGATCTGATCCTTCAACTCAGCAAAAGTTCGATTTATTCAACAAAGCCCATTCAGTCCTCAATTTGTGCATTTTTTAAACGAAAAAAGGGTGTCTAATACGGTGAAATCATAGTATTACCAAAGTAATAAATAAAAAGTTATTTAAATCAGTAATTTAGATTTGATTTGTAATACCTGGGTAATACCGCAGCATGGCTAAATTTTGTTTTTTTTCTTTTAAATCAGTGCGATAGCGTGATTTATCACGCTGCGTTAGGTGTATAGCAGGTTAAGGGATAAAAAATCATCTTTTTTTGGTAGGGCGATCTCCGTAGGTTAAGGGGCATTTGGCTAAAAAGCGTCCTATTCTTTGATGGTCATGCTTGCATGACCATCTGAGCAACCAAAAACTACAGATAAACTACAGATAAACTACAAAAAACGTTTTGCCTTAGTGTTGTAAGACTACAAATAGACTACAATAAAACTACAAATAAACTACAAAAAACGTGACAGACTACAAATAGACTACAATAAAACTACAGATAAACTACAAAACTCGATTGACCCCTTCTTACGAGTGTTGTAGAGTCATTTTCATACAACGGAGGGGGTTATGAATAAACCAGCAGATCTGAAACCCCGCAACTTATCGGCTGCTGTCAGATTGCGCCTAAATGAAATCGAGAACTGGCTGGACAGAGGGCTAACGCGGCATGAAATTGCTGAAATCCTCGACAGCGAATACAGCTTTTCGGTAACAGCCAAAGGGCTTGAGATGGCACTGTATAGAACGCGGCAAAACCGAAAAAATGTATTGCACAATACGCATGATAAGAGTAGCGCGAAGGGTGCAGCGGAAAGTGTATTGCACAATACACAACCGTCTGAGCCTGAAGTGCAGGAAAGTAAAAAAGCAGAGAGTCCCGGCATTATTGATAAAGAATTCTTCAAGAAAATCGGTGAGAATTTCGACCCTAAGAAGTTCAACAAAAAATTCTGAGGTGATTTATGAAAGTAGCGGTAATTAATTACAGTGGCAGTGTTCGTAAAACCTTAATTTCATCTTACCTGTTAGCCCCGCGCGGCTTTGTTGAATAAATCAGATTTCGGGTAAGTCTCCCCCGTAGCGGGTTGTGTTTTCAGGCAATACGCACGCTTTCAGGCATACCTGCTTTCGTCATTTTGTTCAGCGCTCGTACCAGGGCCATAGCCTCTGCAACCTGACCATCGTAGTCACGCAGTGTCAGTGAACCTCCGAACAGCTGTTTTACCCGGTACATCGCCGTTTCCGCTATCGAGCGACGGTTGTAATCTGTTGTCCATTTCCACCGCGCATTACTCCCGGTCAGCCGCTGATTCGCAACAGCACGGTTACGGTCTGCATATTCACCGGGCCAGTAACCCGCGCCTTTTCGGGGCGGGATAAGCGCGCTGATTTTCTTACGCCGCAGTTCATCGTGACAGAGTTGGGTGTCGTAAGCGCCGTCTGCCGATGCTGCCCTGATTTTTCTGTGAGTCTGCCGGATAAGACCCGGGAAGGCTTCTGAGTCCGTCACATTGTTCAGCGACAGGTTTGCACAGATGATTTCATGTGTGTTGCTGTCAACTGCCAGATGCAACTTTCGCCATATACGACGGCGTTCCTGGCCATGCTTTTTGACTTTCCATTCGCCTTCACCAAAGACCTTCAGCCCGGTGGAATCAATCACCAGATGCGCGATTTCACCCCGGGTGAACGTTTTGAAACTGACATTAACCGACTTTGCGCGCTTGCTGACACTGGTGTAATCCGGGCAGCGCAACGGAACATTCATCAGTGTAAAAATGGAATCAATAAAACCCTGTGCAGCCCGCAGGGTCAACCTGAACACGCGTTTAATGACCAGAACGGTGGTGATGGCGAGATCAGAATAGCGCTGAGGTCTTCCCCGTGATGAAGGCGTTGCCGACTCATACCAGGCCTGAATAGCTTCATCATCCAGCCAGAAAGTTATGGAGCCACGGTTGATGAGGGCTTTATTGTAGGTGGGCCAGTTGGTTATTTTGAACTTTTGCTTTGCCACGGAATGGTCTGCGTTGTCGGGAAGATGCGTGATCTGATCCTTCAACTCAGCAAAAGTTCGATTTATTCAACAAAGCCGTCTGTGTTGTAAAATGGCGCCGAAAGCCCGGCGTAGCCGGTTGCCGGGCTATAAATTCTGCCACCCTACCCCCTGCCCTGATTAGCCTTAACTCGCGAACAGCAATGAAGAAGTCAAAGTAATCCCTTTTAACCCCGGTGAGCGGGCTTTACGGCGTTTACGACGTAAAGGGCGTGATTTCCGGGGCCTAAGCGGCGGCAGCTTGCTGCTGACGCTTAGGGGGATGTTCATCAACTATTTCAGCGACACCAGGGAACTTAACACGGTAGCTGCAAAGCCCTAATCCCGCTCACCGCCACGCAGCTGCCGTACGTCCCCCACGGGGGTGCGCAGTGCTGCGCGCGGGAACGGCGGCCCGTCTGCGGGACGCGGCGCCGTACTGCGCGTTAGCGGCCGCACGCGGCCGGTTACGGGGGACACTCCGCCATACGACCAGCGACCCGCTGAGCTGCACAATCCACAGATAACACAAGCTACATACATGTCGATATGGGAATCGGCCCACCTTGCCGGGCGCCGGTGCCGTGTGGAAATCCGCCCACCTTGCCGCGCGCCGGTGCCGTGTGGGAATCCGCCCACCTTGCCGCGCGCCGGTGCCGTGTGGGAATCCGCCCACCTTGCCGGGCGCCGGTGCTGTGTGGAAATCCGCCCACCTTGCCGCGCGCCGGTGCCGTGTGGGAATCCGCCCACCTTGCCGCGCGCCGGTGCCGTGTGGGAATCCGCCCACCTTGCCGGGCGCCGGTGCTGTGTGGAAATCCGCCCACCTTACCGGGCGCCGGTGCTGTGTGGAAATCCGCCCATCTTGCCGGGCGCCGGTGCCGTGTGGGAATCCGCCCACCTTACCGGGCGCCGGTGCTGTGTGGAAATCCGCCCATCTTCATGACAAAAATTTGTCAAATGACAGGCTCATGTGTGCTGATTTATGTCAGACGGGATTTTGCTTATCAATTATTGAGAACAGAAATTTTCCTGAATCATCAATACTATACTTAGCAAGTAAAGGTGTTTTCTCATTTATCTGCTTGAGTGCAGGATCAAGGAAAGATCGTTTCAACTCTGCCAAGTTCTTCTGCTGGGATTCCGGTAAGACGAAACGGTCATTTAACCAAGCATGAGTAGTAACCCATAAGCCTGAAGATTTGAATTGAGCAAGACTTTCATAAAGGCGGATCGTCCGGGGATTTCGAAGACTGCCACAATCGCGGAGCGAGTAGGTGGTGAACTGGTTGGTAATGACTCCAACTTACTGATAGTGTTTTATGTTCAGATAATGCCCGATGACTTTGTCATGCAGCTCCACCGATTTTGAGAACGACAGCGACTTCCGTCCCAGCCGTGCCAGGTGCTGCCTCAGA
>NZ_JBCMFH010000032.1:0-4442 GCF_043848115.1 Salmonella sp. 2020_1395
GAAGTGAAACGCCGTAGCGCCGATGGTAGTGTGGGGTCTCCCCATGCGAGAGTAGGGAACTGCCAGGCATCAAATTAAGCAAAAGGCTCAGTCGAAAGACTGGGCCTTTTGTTTTATCTGTAGTCTGCCGGATGGCGGCTCCGCCTTATCCGGCCTACAGGGACGCGCCGATCCACCCTCAATATAACCACAAGCCTTCCCAACACAGATACGGTAAACTATTGCCGATTGAGTATCAGGAAAGCAGCCATGACCCACTCCCTAAAACCCTGGAATACCTTCGGCATTGATCATTGTGCAAAGCACATCGTATGCGCTGAAAACGAACAACAACTACTGAGCGCCTGGCAGCAAGCAACTCGTGAGGGACTGCCGGTTATGATCCTGGGTGAAGGAAGCAATGTCCTGTTTCTGGAAAATTACGCCGGCACCGTGATCCTTAACCGCCTGAAAGGCATTGAGGTCAATGAAACCGCGGACGCCTGGCACCTACACGTCGGCGCAGGCGAAAACTGGCATCAGCTGGTTCGCTACGCGCTGGATAACAACATGCCCGGCCTGGAGAATCTGGCGCTCATCCCTGGCTGCGTTGGTTCCTCGCCTATACAGAATATTGGCGCGTATGGCGTAGAACTACAGCGCGTCTGCGACTACGTTGACTGCGTTGAACTGGAAACGGGAAAACGTCTGCGTTTGTCCGCGGCGGAATGCCGTTTCGGCTATCGTGACAGCATCTTCAAAAATGAATATCAGGATCGCGTTGCGATCGTCGCGGTGGGTCTGCGTTTGTCAAAGCAATGGCAGCCGGTGTTGACCTATGGCGATCTTACTCGTCTGGACCCGAAAACGGTCACCGCGCAACAGGTGTTTGATGCTGTATGCCATATGCGCACCACAAAATTGCCGGATCCTAAAGTGAATGGCAATGCGGGCAGCTTTTTTAAAAATCCCGTTGTCGCAGCCGATATCGCTATGGAACTGTTAGAACGATTTCCCAACGCGCCGCATTACCCTCAGGCAGACGGCTCAGTAAAGCTGGCGGCAGGCTGGCTGATAGATCAATGTCAGTTGAAAGGCGTCACCATTGGCGGCGCTGCGGTGCATCGCCAACAGGCGCTGGTATTGATTAATGCGAATGATGCGACAAGTAAAGATGTGGTGGCGCTGGCGCATCATGTCCGGCAAAAAGTGGGTGAAAAATTTAATGTCTGGCTGGAGCCTGAGGTTCGCTTTATTGGTCGGTCCGGAGAGGTGAACGCTGTGGAGAGCATTGCATGAAAGATACTACCGTTCCCCTGACGCTGATCTCACTGCTTGCCGACGGAGAGTTTCACTCAGGCGAGCAGTTGGGTGAACGGCTGGGAATGAGCCGCGCGGCGATTAATAAACATATCCAGACATTACGCGACTGGGGAGTAGATGTATTTACCGTTCCCGGGAAAGGATATAGCTTACCGGAACCCATCCAGTTACTGGATGCTGACCGTATACATAGCCAACTGGATAGCGGAAACGTGGCGGTATTGCCCGTTATCGATTCAACCAATCAGTATTTACTTGATCGAATTGGCGAGCTGCGTTCAGGCGATGCCTGTGTAGCAGAATACCAACAGGCGGGGCGTGGTCGTCGCGGGCGTAAATGGTTCTCACCGTTTGGTGCGAATCTATATCTTTCAATGTACTGGCGTCTGGAGCAGGGGCCTGCGGCGGCAATAGGCTTGAGTCTGGTCATTGGAATTGTGATGGCGGAAGTGCTGCGTGAACTGGGCGCAGATAAAGTTCGTGTGAAGTGGCCTAACGACCTCTACCTGCTGGATCGCAAACTGGCGGGTATTCTGGTCGAATTAACCGGTAAAACGGGCGATGCCGCACAAATAGTGATTGGCGCTGGTATTAACATGGCAATGCGTCGCGTAGAAGAGGACGTGATAAATCAGGGATGGATCACACTACAAGAGGCCGGAATTACGCTCGACCGCAATATGCTGGCCGCAAAGCTGATTTATAAGTTACGTGCTGCGCTTGAGCTTTTTGAGCAAGAAGGTCTTTCTCCTTATCTTTCGCGCTGGAAAAAACTGGATAATTTTATTGATCGCCCGGTAAAACTAATTATTGGCGACAAAGAAATATTTGGTATTTCTCGCGGCATTGATACTCAGGGCGCATTATTGCTTGAACAGGATGGCGTGATTAAACCCTGGATGGGCGGAGAAATATCGCTGCGAAGCGCCGAATAGTAAAAAAAGGGAGTCGGTACTCCCCTTTTTTCTGTTATTTCCGCAATCTTACCTGTTCCACCGCATGGTTAGCGCTCTTGGTCATAATAAGGCTGGCACGTTCTCGCGTAGGTAAGATATTTTGCTTTAAATTCAACCAGTTAATTTCTTTCCAAAGCGAAGCTGCTGTATTAACAGCTTCTTCTTTAGATAATTTCGCATAATTGTGGAAATAAGAGTCAGGATCGGTAAACGCCCCTTCGCGGAATTTCAGGAAGCGATTGATATACCACGTCTGAAGAAGTTCTTCTGGCGCATCAACGTAAATAGAGAAATCAACGAAATCAGAGACAAATACATGGTGCGGATCGTGAGGATAATCCATACCGCTTTGTAAAACATTCAAACCTTCAAGAATCAATATATCAGGCTGAGCGACGGTTTTATCCCCTTCAGGAATAACATCGTAAATCAAATGAGAATAGACTGGCGCCGTCACGTTCGGTACGCCCGACTTGAGGTCAGAAACGAATTTCACCAGTCGGTGCATATCATACGATTCGGGGAACCCCTTTTTCTTCATTAACCCGCGTTCTTTCAACACCTGGTTTGGGTGGAGGAAGCCGTCTGTGGTAATCAATTCAACACGGCGGTGTTCCGGCCAGCGACTCAGCAACGCTTGCAGAACGCGTGCTGTCGTGCTTTTACCCACTGCGACGCTGCCCGCGATACTGATGATGTAAGGGATTCGCTGGCCGTTAGTGCCCAGAAACTGTTCCAGGACAGCCTGACGACGCAGATTTGAACTGATATAGAAATTTAGCAAACGGGAGAGAGGTAAATATATTTCTGCAACTTCTTCCAGCGATAAATCTTCATTAATGCCTTTTAACTGCGCGATCTCATCCTCGGTCAGGGTCATCGGCACAGAATCGCGAAGCGCAGCCCACTGGCTGCGATCAAACTGTAGGTAAGGCGTCATTAACGATTGCTCTTTTATACTCATAAGCATGTTTCTGGCTGCTATTGCTACATCAGTTCAGCGATGAACGAGGGCCATCCCTGACATGCAACGGCACGTCACATTTAAGTTAATTTGGACAATGGGCAGGAGGGTAACACCAGATGGGGAGGAATAATAAGAAAAAATCTCGCTGTGAAAGCTATCCCTGAGAAGCAATGTGACGAATATACCAGATACAGAAGATTGCTTTCTATCGACGGAACGTTGAAATGCCGCGTCGTATCCTGGTCTGACGGTCAGTAAAATGCCGAAAATTTATGCTCTCTTGTTTGAAATTAGAGCATTTTTGTCTCTTATAGCGCAAAATGTGAGCGATAGAACATTTTATGCAATTTTTTAGTTGCATGAGCACGCAGGTCTCCATAGAATGCGCGCTACTTGATGCCGACTTAGCTCAGTAGGTAGAGCAACTGACTTGTAATCAGTAGGTCACCAGTTCGATTCCGGTAGTCGGCACCATCAAGTCCGGTGGGGTTCCCGAGCGGCCAAAGGGAGCAGACTGTAAATCTGCCGTCACAGACTTCGAAGGTTCGAATCCTTCCCCCACCACCATTTTCGGCCGCGCGATGGCGCAGCCCGAGACGATAAGTTCGCTTACCGGCTCGAATAAAGAGAGTTTCTCTCGATATTCAGTGCAGAATGAAAATCAGGTAGCCGAGTTCCAGGATGCGGGCATCGTATAATGGCTATTACCTCAGCCTTCCAAGCTGATGATGCGGGTTCGATTCCCGCTGCCCGCTCCAAGATGTGCTGATATAGCTCAGTTGGTAGAGCGCACCCTTGGTAAGGGTGAGGTCGGCAGTTCGAATCTGCCTATCAGCACCACTTCTTTTCTCCTTCCTGTTTTTCTCTTCTGTTTATTAGCATTCAACAAGTCGGGCGTGTTGCCTGGTTGATGTGGTGATATCACCGATTTATCCGTGTCTTAGAGGGACAATCGATGTCTAAAGAAAAGTTTGAACGTACAAAACCGCACGTTAACGTCGGTACTATCGGCCACGTTGACCATGGTAAAACAACGCTGACCGCTGCCATTACTACCGTACTGGCTAAAACCTACGGCGGTGCCGCTCGCGCATTCGACCAGATCGATAACGCTCCGGAAGAAAAAGCGCGTGGTATCACCATCAACACTTCTCACGTTGAATACGATACCCCGACCCGCCACTACGCACACGTAGACTGCCCGGGGCACGCCGACT
>NZ_JBCMFH010000033.1:0-4302 GCF_043848115.1 Salmonella sp. 2020_1395
GCGTTGCGCGCCAGCTGCCACAGCAGCGCCGCGGCAATCAGCAGAAAAATCAGCAGCGGTAATAACAGTACGTTGCGTTTCATCCGGCCTCCGGCAATGGTTTACGGCGGCGGTAGCGCGGGTCCGCCAGGCACAGCAGCCCGCCCAGCGCCATCAGCAGTCCCCCGGCCCATATCCAGCGGACAAACGGTTTGTAGTACAGGCGCACGGCCCACGCGCCGTTGTCCAGCTCCTCCCCGAGCGCGGCGTACAGGTCGCGGGTCAGCCCGCCGTCAATCGCCGCCTCGGTCATCACCATCCGGCTGGTGTTGTAGAGCCGTTTCTCCGCGTGCAGTACCGCCTCCGGCTCGCCGTGGCGCGTCACCCCGATGAGGGCCACCCCGCCGCGGTAGTTGGGGCCGGTGATGTCCCGCACCTCCCGGAAGGTGAAGCGGTAGTCGTGAATGGTCACGCTGTCGCCCGCCCGCATCCGCACGTCACGCTCCACGCTGTAATTCTGGCTGAAGGCGATGCCGGTAATCGTCACCGCCAGCCCGAGGTGCGCCGCCACCATTCCCCAGTAGCTGAGAGAGGTTTTCGTGCCGCGGGACACGCGCTGTACGGCTTCGGCAACCGCCAGCACCGCAATCCAGCAGGCCATCGCCATCCCCACCACCGTCATGGCGATGATTTTATCTTCCAGCAGCCATGGCAAAAGTACCGACAGCACCAGGGTGGAGACCAGGGCGGTGAGCAGCAGTTTCCTGATGTTACGTGGCCGGTCCCGGCCCCAGCGCACTAAAGGCCCCACCCCCAGCAGCAGGGCAAAGGGGACCATCAGCCAGGTGAACATGGTGTTAAAGAACGGCTCCCCCACCGAAATGCTGCCCAGCCCCAGCTGTTTGTGCACCAGCGGCAGCAGGGTGCCCAGCAGCACCACCAGCATGGCGGCCATCAGCAGGACGTTGTTGCCGAGCAGCAGCGACTCGCGCGACCACAGCGCGTTGTTCACCCGCGAACGCACCCTGTGCCCGCGCACGGCGAACAGCAGCAGCGAGCCGCCGGTGACCAGCACCATAAAGGCGAGGATAAACATTCCGCGCGCCGGGTCGGAGGCGAAGGCGTGCACCGACACCAGCACCCCGGAGCGCACCAGGAAGGTGCCCAGCAGGCACAGCGAGAAGGCGCAGATGGACAGCAGCAGCGTCCACGCCTTAAAGCCGGCGCGCTGTTCCGTGACCGCCAGCGAGTGCAGCAGGGCGGTGCCCGCCAGCCACGGCATAAAGGAGGCGTTCTCCACCGGGTCCCAGAACCACCAGCCGCCCCAGCCCAGCTCGTAGTAGGCCCACGCCGAGCCGAGCACGATGCCCAGCGTCAGGAACACCCACGCCGCCAGCGTCCACGGGCGGGCAAAACGGGTGAACGCGCTGTCCAGACGCCCGCTCAGCAGCGCGGCGATGGCGAAGGCGAAGGCCACCGAGAAGCCGACATAGCCCATGTACAGCAGCGGCGGGTGGAAAATCAGCCCCGGGTCCTGCAGCAGCGGGTTCAGGTCGCGCCCCTCCACCGGAAAGGCCGGCAGCGTGCGGGCGAACGGGCCGGAGGTGAACAGGATGAACACCAGAAAACCGGCGCAGACCATCCCCATCACCGCCAGCACCCGGGCGACGATATCCGCCGGCACCTGCCGGCTGAACACCGCCACCGCCAGGGTCCAGCCGCTCATCAGCAGCACCCACAGCAGCAGCGAGCCCTCGTGCGCCCCCCAGGTGGCGGCCACCCGGTACCACACCGGCAGCTGCGTGTTCGAGTTGCCGGCGACATAGGCCACGGTGAAGTCGTTAACCACAAAGGCGTGCACCAGCACGAAAAACGCGCCCGCCACGCAGATGAACAGCAGCCAGGCGAACACCCCGGCCGACGCCATCATCCGCGCGTCGCCGCGCGCCACGCCCCACAGCGGGTAAACGGACAGCAGCAGCGCCACGCCGAGCGCCAGGCACAGCAGCGCGTGGCCGTATTCAGGCATCATGATGAGGTGTCCTTATCAGCGCGTTGCGGGCGGCGGTGGTTTTCCTGCATTGCCTTTTCCACTTCCGGCGGGGTGTAGTTCTCGTCATGCTTGGCCAGCACCTCGTGCGCCAGGACGTGGTTGCCCTTCTCCAGGGTGCCCTGCACCACCACCCCCTGCCCCTCGCGGAACAGGTCCGGCAGTATCCCCTCATAGCTCACCGTCACCGACCCTTCGGCGTCGTAGAGGCTGAAGTTCACTTTCAGCGAATCCGGGTCGCGCCTGACGCTGCCGGGCATCACCATCCCGCCGACGCGCAGGCGCTGGCCCGCCGCCGGCAGCTGCTGCGTCTCGCGCTTGCCGTAGAGGATTTCGCCGGGGGTATAGAACAGGTCGATATTCGCGCGCAGCGCGTACAGGACCAGGGCGGTGGTCAGCCCCAGGCCCGCCAGCACCGCGCAGACCACCCGTAACCGGTTTTTACGTCGCAGGTTCACGCGGCCTCCTGTTGCGCCTGTGCGGCACGCATCCGCGCCTCGCGCGCCCGCTGCTGCGCCACGCCGCGCAGAATGGCCCGGCGCTGCAGCACCGTGTGCAGCGCCAGCAGCGCCAGCGGCGCCACGGTCATCGCCACCGCCAGCCAGACAAAAAAGGCGTACCCGCCCATGGCGAAAAAATCGCTCCACGATGAAAATGCCGGACTCACCGGTGCCCCCTTTTCAGTATCAGTTCGCTCACCCACGGGCGGCGTTTTTCCATCAGTAAAATCAGGTTGCGCATCCGCATCAGCGCCAGCGTCATAAAGAGCAGCAGGTAGCCGGCGATGGCCCAGCGCAGCGGCGAGCGCATCGCCGGGTCGATGCTCTGCTGCATCCGCGTCGAGCCCTGGTGCAGGGTGTTCCACCACTCAACGGAGTAATGAATGACAGGCAGGTTCACCACGCCGACCAGCACCAGAATGCCCGCCGCGCGCCCGGCCATTTTACGGTCGTCAAAGGCGTGCCACAGGGCGATGACCCCGGCGTAGAGAAACAGCAGCACCAGCTCCGAGGTCAGGCGCGCGTCCCACACCCACCAGGTGCCCCACATCGGCTTGCCCCACGCCGCGCCGGTGACCAGCGCGATGAAGGTGTACACCGCCCCCACCGGCGCCATCGCCGCGACGGCAAGGCTGGCCATTTTCATCTGCCAGACCAGCCCGGTGAACGCCGCCACCGCCATCGCCGCATAGATACCCATTGACCAGATGGCCGCCGGGACATGCAGGTACATAATGCGGTAGCCCTCCCCCTGCTGGTAGTCCGCCGGGGCGAAACCAAAGCCCCGGACCCAGCCGGTGGCCAGCGCGATGATGCCGGCTGCCGCCAGCCACGGCACAAGCCTGCCGCAAATCTGATACAGCCGGGGCGGCGCCGCCAGCTGATGAAGGGTTTTCCACATAGTCGTCACCTGACCTCCTGAAACCAGTAAAATGTCCGTCGCGCCGGGGCGCTACTGCACGCTGAGGCGCAGCGCCGCCGCGGTGGCGAACGGGCTTAACGTCGCGCTGCCCGCCAGCAGCGCCCCCAGCACCGCCAGATAGCCGTCAGCGGGTAAATGCATCGATGCCGCGTCCATCGCCGCGGCGGCGAAAATCAGCACCGGGACACTCAGCGGCAGCACCAGAATGCCCAGCAGGACGCCGCCGCGCCGCAGCCCGGCCGTCAGCGCAACGCCCGGCGCGGCGAGAAACCCCAGCGCCGGCGTGCCGAGCAGCAGCGTCAGCGCCATGATTTTCCAGCCGTACACGTCCATCCCCAGCAGCAGCGCCACCAGCGGGGAGAGCATAATCAGCGGCAGGCCGGTCACCGCCCAGTGGGCCAGCACCTTCGCCAGCACCACCGCCGGCAGCGGCACCGGCAGCAGCATCAGCTGCTCCAGGCTGCCGTCCTGCAGGTCGTCGCGAAACAGCCGCTCCAGCGCCAGCAGCGAGGCCAGCAGCGCCGCCACCTGGATGATGCCCGGCGCGATACGCGCCAGCAGCTGCGGCTGCGGCCCGACGCTTAACGGAAACAGGGTGATGACCATCAGGAAGAACCACAGCGGGCCGGCGATGTCCGCGCCGTGGCGGAACGCCACGCGCAGTTCGAGACAGAAGACACGCCACATCACAGCCCTGCCTCCCCGCCGGTCAGCGCCAGGCGGCGGACGGTGTCCGCGGCCCCCGGCAGCGGCTGGTGGGTGGTGAGAATGACCATCCCGCCCTGCGCCGTGTGCGCCGCCATCCGCCGGGTGAGGCGCGCCACGCCGTTAACGTCAATGGCGGTGAACGG
>NZ_JBCMFH010000034.1:0-4297 GCF_043848115.1 Salmonella sp. 2020_1395
GTACCAGCGTACGGCCCACAGAATGATGTCACGCTGAAAATGCCGGCCTTTGAATGGGTTCATGTGCAGCTCCATCAGCAAAAGGGGATGATAAGTTTATCACCACCGACTATTTGCAACAGTGCCCTTTTCGGGGAAATGTGCGCGGAACCCCTATTTGTTTATTTTTCTAAATACATTCAAATATGTATCCGCTCATGAGACAATAACCCTGGTAAATGCTTCAATAATATTGAAAAAGGAAGAGTATGAGTATTCAACATTTTCGTGTCGCCCTTATTCCCTTTTTTGCGGCATTTTGCCTTCCTGTTTTTGCTCACCCAGAAACGCTGGTGAAAGTAAAAGATGCTGAAGATCAGTTGGGTGCACGAGTGGGTTACATCGAACTGGATCTCAACAGCGGTAAGATCCTTGAGAGTTTTCGCCCCGAAGAACGTTTTCCAATGATGAGCACTTTTAAAGTTCTGCTATGTGGTGCGGTATTATCCCGTGTTGACGCCGGGCAAGAGCAACTCGGTCGCCGCATACACTATTCTCAGAATGACTTGGTTGAGTACTCACCAGTCACAGAAAAGCATCTTACGGATGGCATGACAGTAAGAGAATTATGCAGTGCTGCCATAACCATGAGTGATAACACTGCTGCCAACTTACTTCTGACAACGATCGGAGGACCGAAGGAGCTAACCGCTTTTTTGCACAACATGGGGGATCATGTAACTCGCCTTGATCGTTGGGAACCGGAGCTGAATGAAGCCATACCAAACGACGAGCGTGACACCACGATGCCTGCAGCAATGGCAACAACGTTGCGCAAACTATTAACTGGCGAACTACTTACTCTAGCTTCCCGGCAACAATTAATAGACTGGATGGAGGCGGATAAAGTTGCAGGACCACTTCTGCGCTCGGCCCTTCCGGCTGGCTGGTTTATTGCTGATAAATCTGGAGCCGGTGAGCGTGGGTCTCGCGGTATCATTGCAGCACTGGGGCCAGATGGTAAGCCCTCCCGTATCGTAGTTATCTACACGACGGGGAGTCAGGCAACTATGGATGAACGAAATAGACAGATCGCTGAGATAGGTGCCTCACTGATTAAGCATTGGTAACTGTCAGACCAAGTTTACTCATATATACTTTAGATTGATTTAAAACTTCATTTTTAATTTAAAAGGATCTAGGTGAAGATCCTTTTTGATAATCTCATGACCAAAATCCCTTAACGTGAGTTTTCGTTCCACTGAGCGTCAGACCCCTATGATTACCCTCTTAGTAACAGTTCGAAAGATCCAGACCTAAGTCAAGTACGCCAACACAACTTCAGAGCAAGTATAGCATATTCATTTAGAAAGCTAAAAAAATAAAACTAACCTAGGGCTTTGGATATTTTCAAGGCATCTGATAAAGACTTAACATCATGGGTGCGGAGATAATCTGCACCTTTTTTGTATGCATACATTTCTGCTGCAAGAGTTGGTGCTAAACGAGATTTCACATCGGTTCCAGTTATTTTACCTAAGAATGATTTCCGTGACACTGCAATCATTACTTGCAAATTAAAAGCTTCTTGAATTTCAGGGAAACGCTTCAAAACAAGAATAGATGTTTCTGGATTAGAGCCTAAAAAGAAGCCCATACCCGGATCAAGAATAATTCGTTCACGCTTTACACCAGCCTCAACTAAAGCAGCAATTCTTTCTTTAAAAAATTCCATCATGGAAGTAAAAACCTCTTCCGGATTCGTTTCAACTTTAGTAGCTGCACCAATTCGCTGAACGGAGTGCATCAACACAAGTTTGCAATCTGACTTTGCCAAGCCTGAATAAATCTCAGGATAAGGAAAACCTTGAATATCATTAATAAAATCAACCTTTTGTTCTATGCAAAAACTCTGAACCTCAGGTTTAAATGTATCAACAGAAATAGAAATGCCTTTTTCTTTTAAAGCCTTAATGACAGGTTTGAGTCTTTTGATTTCTTCCACAACGCCCACTTCAGTTGTATCAGGATTACTGGAAGCGGCTCCCAAATCAATCACATCTGCTCCATCTTCAACCAAATGCAGAGCATGCTCAATTGCCTTATCTGTATCTAAATAAAGTCCTCCATCGGAAAAACTATCGGTGGTTATATTTACGATTCCAAAAATCTTGCTCATATCATTTTGCTTTGATTACAAAAGTAGCATTTATCTTAATTGACTAATTATCACTTACGCAAATTGACACATTTTCCCTATCTTTGCAGCCTAATTTTTTTGTTTTAATTCATTATGAAAACTGATAGGAACTGTCATTTCGAGTTTTTCGCGGTTTTGGGTCAAAATTCGGTTTTTTCCCCGAACTACGACTGTTTTCGCACCCCGAACAACTAATCCAATCAGAATTTTCCGGCAACGCCGACTCCAAGAAGTGTAATTCCAGTCTATTTCTGCCGTCAACCCCTGATTCGCGTTAATGCGACAAAGCTCAAACACATAACTCCCCCACGAAGCCATATAAACTCCGATTTCGAGGTGTTATCCTGTTCCGCATAAACTTCGTTTTTGGGTATTATACCTACACCAAAGCAAGAAGATTATGGGTCCAAACTTCATTTGTATATTTTGCAAACAAATATCTGCCTGTCATATCTGTCGGAGTGTGGTGATACTCCTTTGCATTAAAAATGCGCTGATAAAAGGTAGTTCAGCAAAAGGCGAAACGCCAATAAATATATCTATAACCGGTTTCGCCCGTTGATTGGGTATCGCCGTGCTTCCGATATGTTCAATGGCTACGGCATGAGAACCGAAAAAATGGAGCAATTTTATTTTCTCTTCTTCAAAATTCTTTGTCCAATCCGGGTTATATTCCATAATTTCAATTTTCATGATAGTTTCGTCCTTGCCTCAAAAACCATGTTTGGTATTATACTCCATATCTCTCCGGTGCAGGAATAGCCTTTTCTGATGCACGGCTAACAGCTTCCCATTCTTCCCAGGTAGCCATCCGTGCTTTTAAGGTATCCATCGCCAAATCGTATACCATGCTGCCAAGGATAAGCCTCAAAGGCGGATTATTGCTGGCTACTAATTTCATAAGGGCTTCCGCTGCCAAGGAAGGATCACTATCGACCGAATCTTCGGAATACTGTTTCGCCAGCTCATCGCGCAGTGTACCGTATGAATCTAATGGATTGCTGTAACTCATCGAAGTGTATAAATCTGTCCAATATCCTCCTGGTTCCACCATAGTGAGTTTCACTCCGAAATGTTCCGCTTCTTTTGCTAAGGCTTCACTCATTCCTTCCAGCGCAAATTTACTTGCACTGTAAATACCAGACATCGGACCCGAGATAATAGCGCCAATGCTTGTAATCTGTATGATATGTCCAGAACGCTGCGACCTCAAATAGGGCATCACTGCCTGACAAACCCAAAGAGCTCCAAAAAAGTTTGTGTCCATTAGTTTCCGAGCATCGGATTCGTTTAGTTCTTCAATCATACCCATAGTCATGATACCCGCATTATTAACAACAATATCAAGCCTACCGAAATGTTTAACTGCTGTTTCAACCGTAGAAAAAACAGCCTCCCTATCTGTAACATCGAGGTTTAATGGCAGTAAGCTCTCTTGATATGTTTCTTCTAGCTTCGCCAAATTATCGATAGTCCTTGCAACTGCAACAACTTTATCCCCGGCTTTCAAGGCGGCGCATGTAAAAGCATAGCCAAGCCCCTTGCTTGCTCCGGTAATAAACCATACTCTTTTATTTTCGCTATTAGGTATCATAGATATTCTCCTTTAGGCTATTATAGAAAGATTATTATAAGCGAAATTAATACCGTTAAACGCCATGAGCCCGACAATTTTGAGCACTTTGTTTTGTACTCCCAGAAGCTCACCACTACAAATTATCATCAACCCGGTCCTTTTTTCAGTCCACTTGCGGTTTTCATTGTTACTTTGTCATAGCGTCGTGTCAGAATGCGGCAGAGAACAGCGTTTACTATCAACGCAACACCAGACCAGAAAAACCATGTATTAACACCTATAACCTCAACAACCGGACCTGCAACAAGTAAGCCTATCGGCATAGAAAGAGTCATGGCGGTCATCAAAAGGGAAAACACCTTGCCCATCATTTCAGGGGCAATGCTTTCTTGAACATAAGCCATAACAGGAACATGGCACTGTTGCAAAGTTAGCGATGAGGCAGCCTTTTGTCTTATTCAAAGGCCTTACATTTCAAAAACTCTGCTTACCAGGCGCATTTCGCCCAGGGGATCACCATAATAAAATGCTGAGGCCTGGCC
>NZ_JBCMFH010000035.1:0-3226 GCF_043848115.1 Salmonella sp. 2020_1395
TTGGTTTAGGCGAAACGATAAATCTGGCTGCGGGCGCAGTCCAGAAAACTGGCGATGAGATGAACGGGAAGTTAACCCTGCCACAGACATCTTCCTTCGGCGTGAATACTAATAACACACTGGGCGGTAGTTCCATCGCTATCGGTGATAACGATACCGGGCTCAAAGGGAACGGCGACGGTAATCTGGCATTTATGGCTAACAACGTGCTGGCAGGATATTTTAATGAAAATGAATTGCAGCACAGTAAAAAGATGCTGACTAAAAATTTTCAGGCTCTTGTTGATAATAACTGGCCGGAGGGGGCGGGGGGATTTTCTGGTCAGTTAAGCAGTGAAGCACCGTTTAGTGTACCAATGGTTCACCGTCAGAATAATGATAATAATTTTTTCCCGCTCCTGAAAGGAAAGGTCTCACTGGAGTCTGGCTATCCTGTAGCCGCCTCTTTCGGAATATTAACTAGTGGGAATACTAATTTCCCACAAATTGCAATTCACGCGAAAACAGACTTTGATGTTAACGATAAAATATGGGTATTTGATGTTGCAACCGGAGAATTTCGCGCGCCGGGCAGGATTACAGCTACAGAAATTTTATTGAGCGGTAAAAGCCGTGTTGCTCCTGATGGTAATTTATATGGTGATGTGTGGGGTGGCTGGCTGAATGACTTCCTTAATAACAATTACAACCGCAAAAATACTGCCAGTCTGGGTGATTATGGATGGGTTCGTGACGAAAGCACCGGGTTTATAATGCAATGGGGGACACTTGGTAGCTCAAACGGAACCTACAATTTCCCGCGAGAGTTTCCGGCATCCTGCTTTGCTGTATTTGTCACCAACAATAATCAGCAGGGGGGGGCGGTGGATAACGCGTTTGGATATCCGGTGAGTAAAAGCCAGTTTTTTGCCGCTACAAAAGATTCATCGAGCAGTAATCATATAAATAACTACCCTGTAGCCTGGTTTGCGATTGGGAGATAAAATGAGCGATTATTATTACAGCTTTAAAGAGAAAGGTTTTTTCTACAAGCCGGATACCGAATCGGGAGATTGCCCGACTGATCTAATTCCTCTGACTGATGAACACTACCATGAACTTATGCAGGGTCAGGTGGACGGAAAATATATTGAGCACAGGAAAGGAGGCCCAGTACTGGTTGAACATCGCGAATATACGCCTGAAGAACTGGTTGCACAGGCTGAATCCAGAAAAGCGGAACTCCTTGCCGGAGCAGAGTCAGTCATTGCGCCACTGGCACGGGCAGTAAAACTAAAAATTGCCACAGATGAAGAGATTAAACGGCTGGACGCCTGGGAGCTCTACAGTGTACTGGTAAACCGGGTGGATACCTCAAATCCTGACTGGCCGGATAAGCCAGCCAGCCAGTAGTCGTTATTGTGGTAATTCAGGCCACCTGATTTCCGTGAAGGTGGCTGAGTCTTTCACGCCGCTCAAATCCAGCGTTTTAAGCGCCCTGATATACGCCATCCATTTAGTCAGGCTGGCCTTATCGTCGTCACTTATTTCACCCAACGCCAGTTCGGTTCGCCAGTCGGCAATGGCGCTGTTAGCGGCATCCAGTAGTTTCTGTCGGGTGGTTTCGGCCTTAGCCTGATAATCCACCGGAACGGGTAAAACCTTACCATCCCTGTACAACCATGAGCCATCACCACGGCAATCATCAGGACAGTCAGCAGCGTCTATTTCCGCAACAGACATATTAACCGGCCACAACATTGATACAGAATATGTGTTGCCACGTTGCGGGACTGGCTTATTAACAACACCCCAGATAACCCCTTCATGGTCGTACATTATTTTTGCAGTATCATCAGAAAATAATGACTGACACTCATACCAGTCCTGTCCGTCGTCTGACTTCAGAAAATATGCACCTATATTTATTTCGGCCTGAGTTTTCCCCCTGTTTACAGGCGCGTCAGTCAGTCTGAAATTTTTGATATTCTGATATTTTTTCATTATACCGTTCCCCCTTGTACGGTATACCACTGATTCCCGACTCGTTTTTGCAAAGGCGCATAATTAATACCATCAATATTTTCGCCCTGATAATCTTTCCAGACGGAGGTAACTACATATCCGGGAGTGTTAGGCCATGACCCTGCATTGTTCCAGGTAGTCACTGATGTGCCGGCCCCTAACTGAACATCTAAGACGAGATTATTATTAATCCAGGTACTTAACCAGCCATTTCCCCATAGCGAACCAAAGATATCACCGTTATTCTGATAGATGGCCCCGCCTGCACGCAGTACGTTAGCGGTGATATCGCCATTGACCGTAAACAGGACTGAACCATCAGGGTTTCGCTGGCTGTATAACTGCCATCCCTGATCATCATCCAGTTCAATTACAGTGGGCCTGTTTGCGTCGCCCCATAAGTTAAACGTGGCTGTCATTGTCGAATTATTATTACTCGTTAGTGACAGTTTTTTTTCTTTGCCTGCGCGAATAGCTCCCAGAACCATCATTTCACCGGGAGCGACACGAACGGTGTGCTGGTTGTTCGCGTATGTATCCAGTATCCCGTCACCGTTCTGTTTAAAACCGGTATCGTTATCACCGAGTACAATTGAATTACCGCCCAGTGCATTGTCAGTACCAATGCTTAACGGACCGTTTAGCTGTCCCCCTGTAATCGGCAATGCACCCACATCACCGGCTGTTGGTTTCATCAGACTACTGTAAATTGTATATGTCTGACCGCTGGTTGAGTTTCCCGGCTGTACTGATGAATATTCAGGCGTACTGTGCAACGTGACATTTGCATTACCGGTGTAGTCATATTGCGCAATTAACCAGTACGCATACTGGCCGATATTAATATAAATATCGTAGGTGTCGCCTGATGTATTAACCCATGCGACCTCGTTAGCCGCAGCAGGCGAGCGTCTCCACAACGTGGCAGTTATTCCAACAGGTGAGCCATTACCGGCACGCAATACCAGTTCGCTGATTGCCGCCTGTTCAGGTGAACCAGCGTTAAACCCCGCCCCACCGTACAGTTTAATCACCGCTGTTGATGTAGCCTGCGGCATTACAACCGTGGCGATTTTGAACCAGCCTGATTCACCAAGTGTAATGGTAGTCGATGTTACCGCGCCGATAGTTCTCGCAAATTGTTTTTTGTCCGGAATATCGCCGCCATTCTGCGATTTTTGCAGTGCACCCGCAGCGAGATTTATCGTTTCTCCTAAACCAA
>NZ_JBCMFH010000036.1:0-2073 GCF_043848115.1 Salmonella sp. 2020_1395
GTGGCACCACCATCAGCGGCGGCACGCTGGTCGCCAGCAACGTTGACGCGCTGGGCAGCGGCGACGTTACCGACAACGCCACGCTGGAGCTGAACACCGGCGGTGATTTTGACAACGCCATCGGCGGTACGGGCAGCGTGGTGAAATCCGGCGATAAGACGCTCACACTCTCCGGCGCCAATTCTTATACCGGCGGCACCACCATCAGCGGCGGCACGCTGGTCGCCAGCAACGTTGAGGCGCTGGGCAGCGGCGACGTTACCGACAACGCCACGCTGGAACTGAACACCGGCGGTGACTTCGCCAACAACATCGGCGGTACGGGCAGCGTGGTGAAATCCGGCGACAAGACGCTCACGCTCTCCGGAACCAATTCTTACACCGGCGGCACCACCATCAGCGGCGGCACGCTGGTCGCCAACAACGTTGAGGCGCTGGGGACTGGCGACGTCACCAACAACGCCACGCTGGAGTTGAACACCGGCGGCGATTTTGACAACGCCATCAGCGGCAGCGGCCAGGTGGTGAAATCCGGTGACAAGACGCTCACGCTCTCAGGCGCCAACAGCTACAGCGGCGCTACCACCATCAGCGGCGGCACGCTGATTGCCACTCACGTCAACGCGCTGGGTACGGGCGCTATCGACAACCGCGCCAGCCTGTTGCTGGACGCCAGCGGCCAGTTTACGGTAACGGATCTCACCACCGAAAGCGGCGGCAACACCGAAATCGGCGCAGGCAGCACGCTACAGGCGACCACGCTGACACAAAAAAGCGATAGCACGCTGACCATCAACCTGGACAGCAACACCGCCGATCCGGTTATCCACGCCGCTTCTCAGGTCTCGCTGGCCGGTACGCTGGATATCACCGGCGTCGGCGATGTGCTGGACAGCGATCCCGCCAGCACGGACGATCTGGATACCTTCACCCTGATCGCGTCAGATAAAACCATTGCGGGCGATTTCGAAAAGCTTACCGTCGCCGGAATGGACGCCGATCTGGCCGACTTTATCACCGTCGATGGCCGCATTGATGACACGGGCAAGCAGTACGAACTGACCACCGCCCTGACATGGTATGCCGACCGCGACGACGCCGTCACCGACGCCCACGGCACGTTTAACCTGACCAATGCCGACGGCAGTTTTGCGGTCAATACGGTGCTGGAAAACGTTGACGCCACGCTCGATCCCGCCAGCGCCACCGGCTGGGACGGCACATCGCTGATCAAACAGGGCGCAGGCACGCTGATCCTGAATGCGGAAAACACCTATACCGGCGGCACCACCATCAGCGGCGGCACGCTGGTCGCCACTAACGTTGACGCGCTGGGCAGCGGCGACGTCACCGACGACGCCACGCTGGAGCTGAACACCGGCGGCACGTTCGACAACGCCATCAGCGGCAGCGGGCAGGTGGTCAAATCCGGCGACGACGTGCTGACGCTCTCAGGCGCCAACAGCTACAGCGGCGGCACGCTCATCAGCGACGGCACGCTGGTCGCCAGCAACGTTGAGGCGCTGGGGACTGGCGACGTCACCGACGACGCCGTGCTGGAACTGAACACCGGCGGCGATTTTGACAACGCCATCAGCGGCAGCGGGCAGGTGGTGAAATCCGGCGACGACGTGCTGACGCTCTCAGGCGCCAACAGCTACAGCGGCGGCACGCTCATCAGCGACGGCACGCTGGTCGCCAGCAACGTTGAGGCGCTGGGTACCGGCGACGTCACCGACGACGCCACGCTGGAGCTGAACACCGGCGGTGACTTCATCAATAACATCGGCGGTACGGGCCGTGTGGAAAAATCCGGCGATGACAAGCTCACGCTTTCCGGCAGCAATACTTATACCGGCGGCACCCTTATCAGCAGCGGCACGCTGGTCGCCAACGATGTAAACGCGCTGGGTACTGGCGACGTTACCGACAACGCCACGCTGATGCTGAACACAGGCGGTGACTTTACCAACAACATCGGCGGTACGGGCCGCGTGGAGAAATCCGGCGACGACGCGCTCACGCTCTCCGGCAGCAATACTTATACCGGCGGCACCCTTATCAGCGGCGGCA
>NZ_JBCMFH010000037.1:0-2071 GCF_043848115.1 Salmonella sp. 2020_1395
AGTACCAGCGTACGGCCCACAGAATGATGTCACGCTGAAAATGCCGGCCTTTGAATGGGTTCATGTGCAGCTCCATCAGCAAAAGGGGATGATAAGTTTATCACCACCGACTATTTGCAACAGTGCCGTCCTGCGAATATGTGAGTTTTGACCTAATGAGCCACAAAAACTCATTTTCGCCCACGATAATTTTTCTACTTCCTTTCTTTGGAATGCTCATTTCAATATTCACATAACGTCGCTATCAATCGCGGAAAAGGCGTAGTGCGCGAAGCGAACGAAGCTTTTTGCCGTCGATTGCATAGCTTTGTTAACCCTTTTTCCAAATTTGATAGCAATAGTTAATGTTTGAAGTAAAGTGTTGCTCAAAAACAACTTCGAAGGTATTTGGAATACTCGGGAAGAAAACATCCCCCTCTGGCTCGATGTCGATCGTCGATAAGTGGAGCGTAGAGGCCATGGGTAATGTTTCTCGGTAAATTTCTCCGCCACCAGACACTATAACGTGACCGGTGAATTCAGCTAGCCTGTCCATGGCCTCTTCGATTGACTGAAATACAACTACATTGTCATCATTTGATGTCCAACCTGAGCGGGTAACGACCGCGTATTTCCTATTGGGGAGTGCGCCCATAGATTCAAACGTCTTGCGACCCACCAGAAGCCACTGATTGTAGGTCAATGCTTTAAAAAGTAGCTGCTCCCCTTTCGCGGACCAGGGTATGTCTGGACCGCAACCAATCACGCCGTTTTTCGCTTTCGCAGCCATCAATGATACTTTCAAGGTTCTCATCCTGGGTTAACTTTGTTTTAGGGCGACTGCCCTGCTGCGTAACATCGTTGCTGCTCCATAACATCAAACATCGACCCACGGCGTAACGCGCTTGCTGCTTGGATGCCCGAGGCATAGACTGTACAAAAAAACAGTCATAACAAGCCATGAAAACCGCCACTGCGCCGTTACCACCGCTGCGTTCGGTCAAGGTTCTGGACCAGTTGCGTGAGCGCATACGCTACTTGCATTACAGTTTACGAACCGAACAGGCTTATGTCCACTGGGTTCGTGCCTTCATCCGTTTCCACGGTGTGCGTCACCCGGCAACCTTGGGCAGCAGCGAAGTCGAGGCATTTCTGTCCTGGCTGGCGAACGAGCGCAAGGTTTCGGTCTCCACGCATCGTCAGGCATTGGCGGCCTTGCTGTTCTTCTACGGCAAGGTGCTGTGCACGGATCTGCCCTGGCTTCAGGAGATCGGAAGACCTCGGCCGTCGCGGCGCTTGCCGGTGGTGCTGACCCCGGATGAAGTGGTTCGCATCCTCGGTTTTCTGGAAGGCGAGCATCGTTTGTTCGCCCAGCTTCTGTATGGAACGGGCATGCGGATCAGTGAGGGTTTGCAACTGCGGGTCAAGGATCTGGATTTCGATCACGGCACGATCATCGTGCGGGAGGGCAAGGGCTCCAAGGATCGGGCCTTGATGTTACCCGAGAGCTTGGCACCCAGCCTGCGCGAGCAGCTGTCGCGTGCACGGGCATGGTGGCTGAAGGACCAGGCCGAGGGCCGCAGCGGCGTTGCGCTTCCCGACGCCCTTGAGCGGAAGTATCCGCGCGCCGGGCATTCCTGGCCGTGGTTCTGGGTTTTTGCGCAGCACACGCATTCGACCGATCCACGGAGCGGTGTCGTGCGTCGCCATCACATGTATGACCAGACCTTTCAGCGCGCCTTCAAACGTGCCGTAGAACAAGCAGGCATCACGAAGCCCGCCACACCGCACACCCTCCGCCACTCGTTCGCGACGGCCTTGCTCCGCAGCGGTTACGACATTCGAACCGTGCAGGATCTGCTCGGCCATTCCGACGTCTCTACGACGATGATTTACACGCATGTGCTGAAAGTTGGCGGTGCCGGAGTGCGCTCACCGCTTGATGCGCTGCCGCCCCTCACTAGTGGGCACTGTTGCAAAGTTAGCGATGAGGCAGCCTTTTGTCTTATTCAAAGGCCTTACATTTCAAAAACTCTGCTTACCAGGCGCATTTCGCCCAGGGGATCACCATAATAAAATGCTGAGGCCTGGC
>NZ_JBCMFH010000038.1:0-1727 GCF_043848115.1 Salmonella sp. 2020_1395
GAAGGTGGCCTGTGAGGGTTGCTGGAGGTATCAGAAGTGCGAATGCTGACATAAGTAACGATAAAGCGGGTGAAAAGCCCGCTCGCCGGAAGACCAAGGGTTCCTGTCCAACGTTAATCGGGGCAGGGTGAGTCGACCCCTAAGGCGAGGCCGAAAGGCGTAGTCGATGGGAAACGGGTTAATATTCCCGTACTTGGTGTTACTGCGAAGGGGGGACGGAGAAGGCTATGTTGGCCGGGCGACGGTTGTCCCGGTTTAAGCGTGTAGGTGTGTGTTCCAGGTAAATCCGGTTCACTTTAACACTGAGGCGTGATGACGAGGCACTACGGTGCTGAAGCAACAAATGCCCTGCTTCCAGGAAAAGCCTCTAAGCATCAGGTAACATCAAATCGTACCCCAAACCGACACAGGTGGTCAGGTAGAGAATACCAAGGCGCTTGAGAGAACTCGGGTGAAGGAACTAGGCAAAATGGTGCCGTAACTTCGGGAGAAGGCACGCTGACACGTAGGTGAAGTGATTTACTCATGGAGCTGAAGTCAGTCGAAGATACCAGCTGGCTGCAACTGTTTATTAAAAACACAGCACTGTGCAAACACGAAAGTGGACGTATACGGTGTGACGCCTGCCCGGTGCCGGAAGGTTAATTGATGGGGTCAGCGCAAGCGAAGCTCCTGATCGAAGCCCCGGTAAACGGCGGCCGTAACTATAACGGTCCTAAGGTAGCGAAATTCCTTGTCGGGTAAGTTCCGACCTGCACGAATGGCGTAATGATGGCCAGGCTGTCTCCACCCGAGACTCAGTGAAATTGAACTCGCTGTGAAGATGCAGTGTACCCGCGGCAAGACGGAAAGACCCCGTGAACCTTTACTATAGCTTGACACTGAACATTGAGCCTTGATGTGTAGGATAGGTGGGAGGCTTTGAAGTGTGGACGCCAGTCTGCATGGAGCCGACCTTGAAATACCACCCTTTAATGTTTGATGTTCTAACGTGGACCCGTAATCCGGGTTGCGGACAGTGTCTGGTGGGTAGTTTGACTGGGGCGGTCTCCTCCTAAAGAGTAACGGAGGAGCACGAAGGTTGGCTAATCCTGGTCGGACATCAGGAGGTTAGTGCAATGGCATAAGCCAGCTTGACTGCGAGCGTGACGGCGCGAGCAGGTGCGAAAGCAGGTCATAGTGATCCGGTGGTTCTGAATGGAAGGGCCATCGCTCAACGGATAAAAGGTACTCCGGGGATAACAGGCTGATACCGCCCAAGAGTTCATATCGACGGCGGTGTTTGGCACCTCGATGTCGGCTCATCACATCCTGGGGCTGAAGTAGGTCCCAAGGGTATGGCTGTTCGCCATTTAAAGTGGTACGCGAGCTGGGTTTAGAACGTCGTGAGACAGTTCGGTCCCTATCTGCCGTGGGCGCTGGAGAACTGAGGGGGGCTGCTCCTAGTACGAGAGGACCGGAGTGGACGCATCACTGGTGTTCGGGTTGTCATGCCAATGGCACTGCCCGGTAGCTAAATGCGGAAGAGATAAGTGCTGAAAGCATCTAAGCACGAAACTTGCCCCGAGATGAGTTCTCCCTGAGACTTAGAGTCTCCTGAAGGAACGTTGAAGACGACGACGTTGATAGGCCGGGTGTGTAAGCGCAGCGATGCGTTGAGCTAACCGGTACTAATGAACCGTGAGGCTTAACCTTACAACGCCGAAGATGTTTTGGCGGATGAGAGA
>NZ_JBCMFH010000039.1:0-1312 GCF_043848115.1 Salmonella sp. 2020_1395
TGACTAGTCCTGATATAGGTTGACAGTTTTTTGTCTGTAAAACGCCTGATGAACATCATCGGGCGTTTTGTATTTCAGGGCCAGGTGTGGCCGTTCATGGTTATAAATTGCCACGGACTCTTTTACTATTTCCCGCGCTTGCGCCAGGTCTGCAGGACGCGAGAGTAAAAACTCATTTTTCAGTATCCCGTTTATTCTCTCAGCCAGCGCATTCTGGTAGCAGTCGTAACCATCGGTCATTGAACAGGTTATTCCGTTTCGCTCATGAACTGACTGATAAAGTACCGAACAGTATTGCAGTCCTCTGTCAGAGTGATGTACCAGCGGACCTGTCGTTTTTCTCCGTCTCAGAGCCTGCCTGAACGCCTTTACCACATTTTCTGTCTGCAGGTTTTCCCCGACATGGTAACCCACGATTTTTCTGGAGCAGGCATCGGTGACCAGACTCAGATAGGCCGTGCCGCTGCGTAGTGGAAGGTAAGTAATATCGGCGACCCAGACCTGTTCTGGCTCAAGGGCGGTAACCTGTTCAGGGCCGGGTTTCAGCAGATTAGGATGCCGGTAAAAGCGATGATGGCTGTTGGTGGTTTTGTGATATGCCCGTTTCACGGGTACCAGGAGCCGGTATTCACCCAGCAGGTTAAACAGACGGTCCCGTCCGATATTCAGCGTTTTATCGGCCTGAGTATTCAGCAGATAGTGCAGTTTACGCGTACCGATTCGTGGCTGACGGCACCGGGTACGGGCAACAAAATCAAGAACCTGAGCATGATGCTCCTGCCGTTTATTACATCTTGTATTGTACTGGTACCACGCCTGTCTGCTGTGCCCCAGGAACTGGCATGCACGCGTAACTGTTATTTTGGGGGCCTGACTTTGCGTGAGGACTTGCCGGGCCGCTTTTTTACAACACTTACCCCGTAATCATTTTTCAGGACGTTGATAACGGACTCAAAAAACTCAGCTTTCTGGTTTGCCAGCTCAAGCTGTTCTTCAAGTTCCCTGATTCTTTGCTCGGGTGTCAGCGGGATAGTTGTCTGAGCCACAGGCAGTTTCCTCTTCACCAGGTCAGGAAGTCCGGGTCTCCAGTCAAGCCGGCCATATTTACGCAGCCAGACAAGTACGGTGGAGCGCCCCTGAATGCCATATCGCTGCTGGGCCTGTTTATAGGTCATCTCGCCTTTTTCGACCTGCTCAACGACGGCTATTTTAAAGGATAGAGGATAATCGCGTTGGGTGCGTTTGAACTCAGTCATCATCACGTTCTCCGGATTTAAGTCTGGAACGTGTCAACGCTATTCAGGACGGGTCA
>NZ_JBCMFH010000040.1:0-1286 GCF_043848115.1 Salmonella sp. 2020_1395
GTTATAACGGTTCATATCACCTTACCGGCGCTTATCGCAGATTAGCACGCCCTTCATCGCCTCTGACTGCCAGGGCATCCACCGTGTACGCTTAGTCGCTTAACCTCACAACCCGAAGATGTTTCTTACGATTCATCATCGTGTTGCGAAAATTTGAGAGACTCACGAACAACTTTCGTTGTTCTGTGTTTCAATTTTCAGCTTGATCCAGATTTTTAAAGAGCAAAACTTCGCAGTGAACCCTTTCAGGTACACTCTGAAGTATTTTTTCGTAAACACTCACGAGATGGTGGAGCTATGCGGGATCGAACCGCAGACCTCCTGCGTGCAAAGCAGGCGCTCTCCCAGCTGAGCTATAGCCCCATCGTGTAGTCAGAACCTCTTACCTTTGATTCGTTTCCGGGCGCGGCGTGGTGAAGCGAAGCATACTGAAGTATGCGAGCTTTGCCACAACAAAGCACGGGAGCGAATCTGGTAGGCCTGAGTGGACTTGAACCACCGACCTCACCCTTATCAGGGGTGCGCTCTAACCACCTGAGCTACAAGCCTGTAGAGGTTTTACTGCTCGTTTTTCATCAGACAATCTGTGTGAGCACTGCAAAGTACGCTTCTTTCAGGTAAGGAGGTGATCCAACCGCAGGTTCCCCTACGGTTACCTTGTTACGACTTCACCCCAGTCATGAATCACAAAGTGGTAAGCGCCCTCCCGAAGGTTAAGCTACCTACTTCTTTTGCAACCCACTCCCATGGTGTGACGGGCGGTGTGTACAAGGCCCGGGAACGTATTCACCGTGGCATTCTGATCCACGATTACTAGCGATTCCGACTTCATGGAGTCGAGTTGCAGACTCCAATCCGGACTACGACGCACTTTATGAGGTCCGCTTGCTCTCGCGAGGTCGCTTCTCTTTGTATGCGCCATTGTAGCACGTGTGTAGCCCTGGTCGTAAGGGCCATGATGACTTGACGTCATCCCCACCTTCCTCCAGTTTATCACTGGCAGTCTCCTTTGAGTTCCCGACCGAATCGCTGGCAACAAAGGATAAGGGTTGCGCTCGTTGCGGGACTTAACCCAACATTTCACAACACGAGCTGACGACAGCCATGCAGCACCTGTCTCACGGTTCCCGAAGGCACATTCTCATCTCTGAAAACTTCCGTGGATGTCAAGACCAGGTAAGGTTCTTCGCGTTGCATCGAATTAAACCACATGCTCCACCGCTTGTGCGGGCCCCCGTCAATTCATTTGAGTTTTAACCTTGCGGCCGTACTCCCCAGGCGGTCTA
>NZ_JBCMFH010000041.1:0-1223 GCF_043848115.1 Salmonella sp. 2020_1395
TATCCGGCCTTGTATCCTGAACAGATAGCTGATTAGCTGTCAGCTATCTGAAACGGGAGAAGCTTGTATCCGGCCTGAAGACTCTGAGCTTCCGATGTAGCTTAAGCCTCCCGTTTCACCTTTCACGCCACTCAAAATCCGAACGGTAACCAGAAGCGTTGACTTCGTATGTACAAGGCTGGAATGGCGTGTTGGCTCAGGTGAAAGGAGGTGTTCTGTGTGTACTCTCGGTATTGATGTCAGTAAAAATAAAATCGATCTTTGTCTGCTTACTGCCGGCCCCGGCGGTAAAAAAAAGCACAAGGTTCTGACTAACGAACCCGCCGTTGCCCGTAAAGTTGTCGACTGGCTGAACGCACAAAAATGTGTTCCTGAAAGCGTGACTGTCGTACTGGAAGCGACGGGTATTTACCATGAAAATCTGGCGTATGGCCTGCATGAGGCCGGTGTCAGCGTCTGCATGGCCAACCCCTGTCGTGTCCGCGAATTTGCCCACGGGATGGATATCCTCAACAAGAATGATGCTGTCGATGCCTTCGTGCTGGCCTGTTATGGCGAACTGAAGTCCCCGGCTGTCTGGGTTCCTCCTTCGCCTGAAGTACGTAAGCTGAGGGCATTGCTGCGCCAGCGGGATGCGCTGAGAGAGGATGTACAGCGTACGGTGAACCGGCTGGAAAAAGCGAATTCCACATCCACACCACAGGAGGTCATCCGTTCACTTGAGCGAACAAAGAGCTGGCTGAACGAGGAACTGGCCCGGATAGAGAAGCTGATAACCGATCATACGGATAACGATCCGGGGCTGAAGGCTGATCTCGATTTACTGAAATCAATCAAGGGAGTGAAAGATCAGGTCGGGCGGGAGATGCTGGCGTTGCTGAAAGACGGAATGTTCAAAAGCGCCTCACAGGTAGCGGCCTATCTGGGACTGACACCGGTAGAGAAAACGTCGGGGAGTTCAGTGCGTGGCAGACCACATATGTCAAAAACAGGGCCGTCAGGAGTGCGGGCTAAGCTGTATGTTGCAGCGCTGACCGCGAGCCGCTGGAACAAACAGGCGAAGGCTATCTATGAAAGGCTGGTCGCAAAGGGCAAGGCGAAGAAAGCCGCGCTGGGAGCTGTGATGCGCAAACTGGTACATTTATGCTTCGGCGTGTTGAAAACGCGGCTTCCGTGGGATGAAAATTATGTAGCTACCGCTTGACGTTCAAGACGGTAGCTAC